>JBBDQP010000073.1:3985-28020 GCA_040905965.1 Acidimicrobiia bacterium | reverse complement strand
GGGCATCACCGAGGGCTTCATCCGGATCTCGGTCGGCATCGAAGACCCCGATCCGCTGATCACCCACCTGACCACCGCCGCAAACTGAACCAAACCCTGGGTTCGGCGCCACCGATACGGTGGTTTTCGCGCACGAGAATGAATCCTCGTCTCCACCGGCCGCCGTTCTGTGGGCCAGATCGGACGCAGGAGTCCGATCTAACCCTGGGTTCGAATGGATCTCCGGGCGGTGACGATGAAGCCGGTGTGTCCGACCATCTGGTGGTCAGGGCGGACGGAGCGGCCGGACACGTTCCAGGTGCGATGCAGAGTCTCGAACACGTCGATCTCGGCGTACGCGCCGGTCTCGCGCATCGTCTCCACCAGTTGTTGGACCTGCGGCACGGTTGGCAGATACGAGACGAACACGATCCCTCCCGGCTGAGAATCCGCCGCCACTTCGGCGACGTGCCACGGCTCTGGAAGGTCGAGAACGATGCGGTCCACCACGACTTCGGCCGCCAGGTCGACCACGTCCCCGATCCGCATGTCGAGATTGGCCGGGACTTCCCCGAACCACCGAGTGAGCGTCTTGATCGCCTGCTTCTGATGGTCTTCGCGCAGTTCGACGGTGACCACCGACCCGGTTGGACCAACCGCCCGCACGAGCGCCGAGGTCAATGCCGCAGACCCGGTGCCCGCCTCCAACACGCTCATCCCCGCCCCGATGTCACCCCACAGCAGGATCGGGCCGATGTCTTTCGGGTACACGACCTGGGCGCCCCGCTGCATCTTGAGGATGTAGTCGGCGAGCCGGGGTCGGAGCACCAGTAGCTCTCCCCCGCTGCTCGCCTGCAGCGTCACGCCTTCGGATGCGCCGATGATCTCCGAATGCGGCAGCACCCCTCGGTGATATTGGAACGAGCCTGAGGCGTCGAGGCGCACCAGGTAGTGACGCTCCTTGTTGTCGATGACGAGGGCCATCTCGCCTTCCCGGAACGGCTCAGACATGGTCGGTCTTCTTCCCGATGTGGACGAGGGTCTGGTTGCGGAGTCGACAGAACGCGCATGTCGTGCCGGTCGTCGGTTGACCGCATTCGGCGCAGACTGCAAGTTGCGGCGGCGGCGCCGACTGGAAGACGGGAGCCGCACGCTCCCAGAACCCGAACAGAAAGTTGGCTTTGGTCCCGGGAGATTCTTCTTCGAGACGGTTCAGCCACTCCTTGTAACGGTTGACCGTGTTGCCGGCGGCCATCGGGCACTCTTCGACCTCGTAGTCGATGCCTTGGACGATGCAGTAGGCGGCCGTCTCCCGCTCGGCGAGCCGAATGAGAGGCTTGACCTTGCGCGCAAGACCGTCCTCGCTGGCGGGAAGCACCGGTGCCTGTCTCCCGAGATAGTCGAGATCCCAGCGGGTGACGTTTCCGAACAACGTGGCGGCTTCGTCATCGAGGTTGTGCCCCATGACCAGCACGTCGTACCCGCCGTCGTCGGCGGCCTTGTTGAGGATGTACCGCTTGGAGAGTCCGCACGCCGAGCAGGCGACCCTGCCTCCGGCGTCCGCCGCCTCGGGAACGCTGAATCCGTAGGCGGTCGGAAGATCGACCACCTGTAGTGCGAGACCCCGTTTCGCGGCGAATTCCTTGGAGAAGACCAGGCTGTCAGAGGAGTATTCGCCGATGCCCAGATGGAGATAGACCCCGTCGACCCGGTACCCGAGGTTGGTGAGGACGTCCCAGAGCGCCAGGCTGTCCTTTCCGCCAGAGACACCGAGGAGGAGCCTGTCGTCCCGTTCGAACATGCGATGTTCGTGGATCGTCTTTTCGACCTGACGATGGACGTGTTCGACGAAGTGTGGTTTGCAGAAGTTGGCGTTGTGGCGGCGCATCTGGATGACTGCGCGGTCACGACAGACCCGACATTTCACGCTGTCAGCCTCCGGAAATGACCGGTCGGAGCTCGATGACGTCGTCGTCTGAGAGCGGCAGATCGGGGGTGAGCAACTCGTCGCCTCGGATGACAAGGACCGACTCGGCGACGACGTCGAGTCTCTTCAGCAGTTCGGACACTTTCGCGACACCTTCGACCTCGAGTTCACGCCGAGGTTGGCGAAGGATGACCTTCACTGGAACAACCCGACGACGGCGAAGCTGAGGCTGAGAACCATCCCGATCACAACAACCCAGATGGTGACGGTGACGAATTTCGACTTGCGCATGGCCTCGGTGACTTGGGAGGGCGGTACGGTAGTGCCGTGTCGACCTTCGCCAACCCATGGGCCTGATTCCCGATCCCCGCTCCCTCGTCTCTTTGGGCACGGCGCGCCTGTTCCAAGGTCTGCGCACCGGCGATCAGCGGGCGGTGTTCACAGGTGCCGCCCTGGCGGTCTTCGGATGGTGGCGCAGGTCGGCCCAGCCCAACAAGGTGCTCGTTCATCGGTCGGTGGTCCGGGAAGGCAGCTCGCTGGTGATCCGCAACGGGTCGGATCAGACCAGGGTGGACGTCCGCAGGGTCGACGACCCCCCTACTTGATCTTGTAGACCTCGACGACGGTCTTGCCCTTGTCGGCGCCCTTCCGGCGTCCAAACAGGAACGCCAGCCCGACGACGACCAGCACCGCCACTCCGCCAACCACCGCCGTACTCTGGGCAGACTGCTTCGTTTCGTCGACCAACTGGGTGATCTGGGCGGCTTTCGCCTCGATATCGGCGGGTGTGATGCTCATGCTTTGCTGATCCTCCATCCGATGAGTCCGGCCACCGCTGCGGTGGAGAGCATCGTGAGGCCCCGTGCGAGCACGAGCCACCATTCGCCGTCCGGAAGGACTTGGCGGTAGAGGGCGTAGGCAGCGAGGCCTCCGAAGAGCGCCGCGATGGCGAATACTGCTCCGGCGGCGAGTCCGATCCCGGCAAACCTCCCGAGCTCTTTGGCCGGCTCGATCGTCTCTTGGCGCAGATACGCCTTCGACATGTCGACGAGCTCGGTGATGAGTTGTGGCAGTTCTTTGGGATCGGCCATGGACCGAGAGGCTAGCGCCCCTCCCGATCAACCTCTTTGACCACAGCCGCTATCGGGAAAACGAATAGAAGGCGTCCTGGCGTCCTCCCCCTATCCTGCCTCGTTGTGCGCATGGAGGACCTTCAGATCGGCCTGCGGGGCCGCCATGTGGCGGACAAGACAGTGATGGGTCGACGCTTCACGATTCTGTGGATCGGCCAGCTGGTCTCCCAACTCGGCGACCGCATGGCGTACATCTCGATCCCCCTCTTCATCGCCTCCCTGGAGGGATCGAGCCTCCAGTTGGGCATCGCGTACGCCCTCGAGAACGCTCCGGTGCTGATCATCGGGTTGGTGGGTGGCGTGTTCATCGACCGGCTGCGGGTGCGATGGCTGATGATCGCGTCGGATGTGATCCGCGCCCTTCTCTTCCTGGCGCTCGCGGCCGTCGCCACCGGGGAAATAGTCGGTGAACGAACCGGCCAAGTGCTGGTCGTCTTCGCAGTGGCCTTCATGGTCGGCGGACTGACGAACCTGTTCGAGACGGCGCTGATGACGATCATCCCCGACGTGGTCGAACGGAAGTTCCTCGCACGGGCGAACGGGCGAATCTCGGCGACCATCAACCTCGGCAACATCGCTGGCCCTGCGCTCGCGGGTCTGCTCGTCGCCGCGACATCGAGTTTCACTCTCGTCTTCCTGATCGACGCCCTGACATTCGTGGTTTCGGCGATCAGCCTCCTAATGATCGGCCGCATCGAAACCGAGCGGCTGCCCGCGGCCAACACGTTCCGCTCCGACCTGATGACCGGTTTGCGCTACGTCTGGAACGAAGTCCGGCTTCGGGCGACGACGCTTGCCATCGCCACCGCCAACCTTGTCGTGGGGTTCATCGAGGCGACTTTCGTCCTGATCGCCGCGGAAAGGGAGCTGGTGGGTGCCACGGAGGACTGGCAGTTGGGGGTGCTCTATTCGACGTTCGGCCTCGGCGCCATCGTCGGTTCGGTGACTGCCCCGCGGTTCACCCATGTCATCGGTCTGGGGCGAACCACCGTGCTCGGCATGATCGGCTTTCCGTTCGCCTTCATGCTCTTCGTCAACACGCCATTCTCACTTCTCGGCTTGCTGTATCTCTTCATTGCGTTTCTGATGCTGATGCTGATCAATGTGCCGATCGCCACCATCCGTCAGGCGTACACCCCCGCCATCCTGCGCGGACGGGTGATCGCCGCCTCCCGGGCGATCGGGTGGACGACTCTCCCGCTGGGGGCGCTGCTTGGCACCATCGTCGCCGAGACCACCGGGGAGTTCGTCGCGATGGCGCGCTGGTGCGCTCTCCTCATCTTGTTGGCCGGCGTGGCATTGTTGCCAACCACCGTGTGGCGGGACACCTTCGGCGAAGGTTCGAGGCGACGAGTGCCGCCGAGTTCCGGAAACGGAATCGTCAGGATCTAGCCATCTATTGGCTGGAGCGGCCGCGGCGACCTTCGACACTTGCGGCGCCCTTCGGCAGATCGGGCAGCTCGGATCGGATCGGTCGCGGCGGCTCCTTGCCGTAGCTCGCGCCGATGTAGACGGTCGTACCGGCGAGAGCGAAGAGCCCGAGTACCTCGGCGACCCTCGTCCGGCCGTAACGGAGGCAGTCGGCTTGGGTCGACGGGCCTGGGACCTCAGGGTCGAACTGTCCCGCGAACACCATGGCGAATCCCAGTCCGCAGTCGACTCTCGACACATAGAGCACCCCGTCCCTCTCGGTCTCCGAGTAGACGATCGACTGCTGCTGGAAAGCCAGCCAGATCCCGAGGGCCACAAGTGCCGCGGCGAAGACGTACCATGTTTTGCGGGCGAGCATGTCCGATGACGATATGCATGACAGGAGACCTACGTGTCAGGACGGAACCCTCAAGGGAGGTACCCACGCCCGTCGATACATCGACCATGATCGAACATGGACGGCCACCCCCAGGTGAGATCTTCGGCGCGGTCGTCACTCCCCTCCAGCTCGAGGTGCCAAGCCTCCATCGCGTGCGGCTTTACGCCGCGTCAGCGGCCACCGTCGTCTTCGCTGGTTTCGCTCTCGCCTGGGACTGGATGGCGGGCTGGGTGGTGGCCGGTCTCGCTCTCTACGTGGTCGTCCACGCCGCCTTGCATCTCCGGCGGAGCCGACCAATGTGGACGACTCTCCTGAACGACATCATCGTCGCGTCGCTCGCGATCGCCGTCATCCGACTCCCCGCGCTGGCGATCATCGCCCCGGTCGTGTACCTGGTTGCAGCTCCCATGCTGCTCACAGCCGGACGCATTGCGATCGGTCTCGCTCTCACTGCATTCGTATCTCTGAGCGCAGCGACCTACTTCAGCTTCGAATTCCCGCCGGACATCGAGTGGACTACGTATCGCACACTCTTGCTGGTCTGCTCGATCTTCCTGATCTTTGGTCCCTTGATCCTGTGGATGATCCACAGCAACTCTCAGGAGGCCCGAAGGCGCGAGCGGATCCGTCGAGACCTCGACGCCGCCCGCGATCGGCTCGAAAAGGTGTTCCGCAACGCCCCGGTCGGGATGGAATTGACGGGCGTCGGACCGAGCGACTTCCTCGCGGTCAACTCGGCGTTCTGCGAGTTCCTCGGTTACAGCGAGGAGGAACTGCTGGGAATGTCGATCACCGACGTGGTTCACCCGGCCGACCTCGCCGCCTCACACGAAGAGGCCACGAGAGTGGTGGCCGGGGAACTCGACCGCTTCGAACAGGAGCGTCGCTACATCCATGCAGACGGTCGGGTGCGGTGGGCGCATTTCAGCCTCTCGGTGGTTCAGGACGACAGCGGTGCACCGGTCTTCGCCATCGGCCAAATCCAGGACATCACCCGCCGCAAGGTGGCCGAGTCCGAACTCGACCTGCTGCTCGACCTTTCGCTGGCGGTGGCCGGAGCGCTCTCGCCCGAGGAGGCGATGCGGTCGGTGCTGGGAGGCCTATGCGACGCAGGAGGATGGTCGATCGGTGTCTTATGGGTGCCGCGCGGCGGAGGCATGGAGCGCGTCTACCTCTGGGCCGCGCACCCCGCGCTTGAGGCGTGGAATGACACGATCGCCCGGCTCGGCCCCGGAGAGGGACTGGCGGGTGCAGTCGCAGAGTCTCGCAAGCCGGTCGATGTCCATTCGATCGCTGAAGACACCCGGTTCGCCGCACGAGATGAGGCCGCCGCGCTCGGACTCGACACGGCGATGGCCATCCCGGTGATGGTGAATGACGAAGTAGTAGGGGTGTTGTTGTTCGTGGGCGTCCCGGGAGTCGACCCCGACGTGGCTCGGGCCACCACGGGGGCAGCGATCTCACAGTTGGGCCAGGCGATCGCCGCCAGGCTGGCGGCGGGTGAACGCGACCGCTTGGCGGGCGTGCTCGAGCACAGCACCGACCTTGCGTCATTCTCGGATCTCCGGGGAAACATCCGCTACATGAACCTTGCGGGACGGCAGATGCTCGGACTCGATGCTGAGCTCGACGTGACCTCGCTGCGGATCGAAGACCTGCATCCTCCCGAGGTGACCGAAGTCATTGTGCGCGACGTCGTGCCGACGGTCATTTCCAACGGGACATGGCGCGGCGAGACAGTGTTCCGCGCACGTGACGGCCGGCTCATCCCGACATCCCAGGTTGTCCTCGCCCATTTCGACGAAAGGGGGGAGGTGTCGTATCTGTCGATGGTCGCCCGCGACATCACGGCTCAGAAGTTGCTGGAGGCCCAGCAGGAAGACGTGATCCGATCCAAAGACGAGTTCATCGCCTCTGTCAGCCACGAGCTGCGAACGCCGTTGACGGCGGTACGCGGTTTCGCCGAGATTCTCCGTGATCAGCACGCCGACCTCGGGGATGCGGATCGCGCCGAGATGATCGCTGCGATCGCCGCGGAGTCGGCGGATGTGAGCGACATCGTCGAGGACTTGCTGGTGGCGGCCCGGTCCGACATCGACCAGCTGACCATCGCGGTGACACGGGTCCCGCTGGGCCCGGTCGTTCGAGAGATGTCCGAGCGCGTGCGATGGGCGCACAAGTCGGTCACTCTCGAAGTCGACGAGGACGCCGTGGCATTCGCCGACCCGCTCCGCCTCCGTCAGATCCTCAGGAACCTGATGGGGAACGCGGTGCGCTATGGAGGCAACGCTGTGCTGGTGCGGGTCAGAAGTGCCGATGGCGCCGCCTTCATCGACGTGCTCGACGACGGTGATGGCATCTCGGAACAGTTCCGGGAGCAGATCTTCGCCCCTTACCGCCGCGCCCACGACCGGGCTGGTCTTCCCGGTTCGGTCGGGCTCGGTCTTGCCGTGTCGCGCCGTCTCGCCCGTCTGATGGGAGGCGAGGTCGCCTACAGCCACGACGGCGCTTGGAGCACTTTCACCCTCCGCCTCCCCGTTTCTTAGCGAACCAGCGCTTCACCAATGAAGCGCTACGCGTACCAAAAGCCCCGAGGGAGCGTGGCATGATCGTGTCATGTGTGTTGACCACGACGCTCGACTCCCCGCCCTTCCCGCTGGCCACCATCCCACGACGAGCGAGCGGAAGGTGCTCACTGCGTCGGATGGCAAGGTTTTCAACGCCTTCGCGGCGCGTCCCGGCGATGGCGAGTTTCGAAAGGCCGTTCTGGTCCTGCCCGACGTTCGCGGCCTGTTCGGGTTCTACGAGGATCTCGCCTGCCAGTTCGCCGCCCACGGCTACTCGTCCATCGCAATCGACTACTTCGGGCGCACCGCCGGAACCTCGCCCCGCGACGCCGACTTCCCGTACATGGATCACATCGCCCAGACCACGTCTGCCGGCATCAACGCCGATGTCGCGGCCGCGGCGGCCAAGCTCCGGGCTGAGAACGAGGATGTGGAGATCTTCGTGGTGGGGTTCTGTTTCGGGGGGAACCTCGCCTGGGGTGTGAGCACGCATGGCCACGGATTCGCAGGCGTGGTCGGCTTCTACGGCAAACCCGAGGCAGATCGGCCCGCCGGCGACGGGCCGATCTGGGACAGATGCCACCTCATCGAGTGCAACGTGCTCGCCCTCTTCGGTGGAGCGGACCCCAGTATCCCTCAGGAGAACATCGACCGATTTGAGGCCGCCCTCACCGCCGCAGCCGTCAAACACGAGATCGTCACCTATCCGGGCGCGCCGCATTCATTCTTCGACCGCTCCCAGGCGGACTTCGCCGCCGAGGCCCGCGACGCATGGACCCGGATCATCGAATTCCTCGCCTAGGTACTGCTCGCGGCGCTCTTCCCTGGACGCGATCCGACGAATGAGACCGATCGAATCCTGGGTTCGGATGGACTCCTGGGTATCGAGTGACCGAAGAATGGGTATCGCATGCTCTTGTGGACTTGATACAACGATCCAGTGAACAGTCCCTCGCCGATCCAGTCGGACTCAGCCGGCTCCTCCGATTAGACGTCCGCTCGAATCCGAGTGCCATACGCGCCCTGCTCGATGAAGTCTGCCACCTCCTCGGCGCCAGGGAGGCTCGTGTGTTCGTGGCCGACTATTCCGACCAGTTTCTCCAAGAGATCGGCGTTGACAGCGAGGACCCGGATATCAAGCCGATCGATGCGACCCTGGCCGGCCGAGCCTTCACGACGGCGACAACGGTGGTCAGCGACAAGACTTCGACGTTGTTCATACCTCTGGTGGAGGGAGCCAATCGCGTCGGACTGTTGGAACTCGAATACGACGAGACACCTGACGTCCCGTCGTCGCTCTCAGATGAGGTCCTCGCGCTTTTCGTGCTGCTCTTGATGAATTTGAAGCGATACAGCGACGAGTGGGAACGGGCGAAGCGAGTGGAGCCGCTATCTGTCGCCGCCGAGATCCAATGGGGTCTTCTTCCTCCCCTCAACTGCAATACGCCGGAGGTCAGCATCGGCGGGATGTTGGAACCCGCCTATTCGATCGGCGGCGACTCGTTCGACTACGCCTTCAACGGGGCCCGGCTGGACTTTGTCATCGTCGACGCCATCGGGCGGGGTATGCCCGCCGTCCTCATGGCTGCCACGGCGATCAACACTCTCCGGAACGAACGGCGGGCCGGCCGGGACCTGACATCCTCGTATGAGAACACGAGTCGCATCATCGAGTCACAGTTCGGTGACCACAACTTCCTCACGGCCCAGATTGCCTCGCTCCATGTGGCGTCCGGCGTCCTGAGTTGGGTGAGTGCCGGGAACGTCCCTCCGATGCTCGTCCGTAACGGCACGTTCGGCGGCGAACTGGAGTGCGCTCCTTCTCTCCCGATGGGACTCGGGGGTCACGTCTCCGAGGTCGGGTCGGTGTCGCTCCAACGCGGAGACCGAGTGCTGTTCTACACCGACGGTCTCACGGAATCGAGATCGCCTGACAGGGAACTGTTCGGCACCGAGCGCCTCGCCGACCTGTTGGTCCGAGCCTCACTCGAAGAGATGAGCGTGGCAGAGACCACCCGCCGGCTCTCGCGGAACATCGTCGCCTACAGCGAGGGCCTGCAAGACGATGCCACGCTTGTGCTCATCGAGTACCACGGTTCCCCGCGACCGGCGTGACCGCCTTCCCTCCTCTCGACGTTTAGCCAGCCCCTCCGCCGGGCACTACGAAGCGATCGAAACGTTCTCAGAACATCGACTTCGACACGGGAGATCCTCATGCAGTGCTCACACGACCTTTGCTCATGCGCTGATACGGGTCAGGACGGATTCTGCAGCACCGAATGCCGCGGCGACGATCCGGGTCCGATCTGTTCGTGCAGCCACGACGACTGCACCGGCAACGCCGCCAACTTGGAACTCCCGCTGACGTAGATGGGAGTCCCGTCCACCCATCCACGCCCTTTGCAGCGGGGAACCTCCATGGCCAGATCAGATACGACAACACTGCCGCCTTTCTCCTTTCGTGCCGAGGTCGAGGCGGTCTCGGCCGCGCGGCGTGCCCTGGACTCCGTGGTGCGGCTCGATCCCGTTTGCCTGGCAGAGGCGCACGTCATGGTCTCTGAGCTGATGGCGAACGCCATCGATCATGGGGAGCTGGACGAGTCGGCAGAGATCCTGATGCTGGTCGATCAAGATCCCACGCGAGTGCGAGTCACGATCAGCCATCCGGCCCCCCCTCAAGCCGACACAGCCCGGATGGGCATGGGCCTCACCGTGGTCGAGAGACTGTCTCGCCGGTGGGATCTGTCGTGTGCCGATGACATCTTCGAAGTGTGGTTCGAAGTGCGCGCCCCGGGTACTGCGGGCGCTGTCATCGATCTCGATGATGAGGAGATCCTCGAACGGGCGAAGTCGGACGACGCATTCAGAGACGAAGCAGTTCGACGTTTTCGAAGCTTCGCACGCGGTTTGGCCTGGCGATTCAATGGAAGCGGAGTGGCAGACGGCGATCTCGAACAGGTCGCGCTGTTCGGCCTGCTCAACGCGATAAACCGTTTCGATCCGGCCAAGGGCCTCTTCAAGCCGTTCGCTGCCGTGACGATCCAAGGAGAACTGAAACGGCACCTTCGCGACCGGGGATGGTCGGTCCGGGTGCCCCGCGGCCTCCAGGAGCAAGCTTTGTTGGTCGCCGACACCGCTCAGTTCCTTGCCCAGACGCTCGGCCGATCCCCGAACAACGCGGACATCGGCCAGGAATTGGGCATCTCAGAGGATCAGGTTCTGGAAGCACTCGCGGCCAAGGCGGCGTACCGCTCAGAGTCGATCGACACGAACCACGATGGCGCACTAGGCACATTGGCCGAGTCGTTGCTCGATGACGCAACGGCGCTCCGGTCGGACGAGTGGGAGGAGCTGGCTGAGGCAATACGCTCTCTGCCTCCCCGTGACCGTGAGATGTTGTATCTCCGGTTCTACCGAGACATGACCCAGACCGAGATCGCCGAGGTCCTTGGAGTGTCGCAGATGCACGTGTCGCGGCTGCTGTCGCGGCTGACCGATAGGCTGCGGAATATCGTCAACTGAGTCCAGCGATGGTCAGTCTGTAACGGGCAGCCGAACCGTGTCCGCGCCACTCATGAGACCATCGAGTTCAGCCAGGACTTGCGGACGACTCGCCGCTCCGAGGCTGTCAATCCACCCCACACGCCGAAGGGCGCATTGTGGGTGAGGGCGAAGGCCAGGCAGTCGTTGATCACGAGGCACTGGCTACACACAGCTTTGGCGGATCGCTCCTCGAACACGCCCACCGGGTCATCCGCGAAGAAGGCGTCGGACCCCACGTCCCGGCACGCCGACATCGTCCGCCACCGCTGCGTGCGACCCTCCGTCAGATCGATGTCCGCCATGTCTGCCTCCCTTTCCTTCGATGCTCCGAGAGGTACCCCCCTCCGAGTTGCTCTAAACCCGCATCGCGCCCGACGGAGGTCGTGGCTAGGCTCCGCAACAGTTCCGTTGAAGGGGTCTTTTGGGCGACGAATCCAACGCCGGATACCTGCAGGTCGACAGCATCCCTGACGGTTGTTGTGTCACAGTTCGACTCTCCGGCGAGGTCGACATTGCGAGCGTCGACCAGATCCGCACGGCCACCCGTAATGCACGGGATCAGCACGACGCGTCGCACCTGATCGTCGACTGCCAGGGTCTGGACTTCCTCGATTCCAGTGGCGTGAAAGCGTTCCTCGAGGCTCACGACGCATTCGCCGGCAAGGTGGTGCTCGTTCGACCCCGGCGCGTGGTCTCACGCGTCTTCGAGGTGACGGGCTTGGATGAACTCTTTGCTGTCGCCGACAGCGTGGATCGCGCCCAGGAGGCCGTTCACGCCATGTGAGGTGTCCCCGGGAGCCGGGGAGCCCGGGCCACCCGTATCACTGCTGCGGCTGCCGTGTAGCCTCGTGTTCCTGAGGTGGGAGCGACCAGCGGTGGATGTGCAAGACGAGCTGACAATGGAGATCCGTGACGACGGCGACGGTGCCGTCACACTCGTGCTCCAGGGCGAAATCGACTTCGGCAACGTGGCGACGCTGCGGGCGCGTCTGGCGGATCTCATACGCTCAGGCACAGGATCGTTGACGGTGGACCTCGCAGGAGTGGAGTTCGTCGACTCGACCACCATCGGCGTCCTCATCCAGGCGAAACGGAGACTCGATCAGGCTGGACGCGACTTCCGTGTCGTGCAGCCCACACCCGGTGTAAAGCGCACGTTCGAACTCGCGGGCCTCGTCGCGTTCCTAGGAATCTGACAGTTGCCACGGAGTGGGCTCAGCTCCTTGAAGCTGGCGGTCCACTTCGCTCAGATACCACTCGAGAAAGCGATTCATCGGCTCGGACAACGCCATGGTGAGCAGGTGCCCTTCTCGGCACACCTCGTCAGCGCGAAGTATCAAATCGTAGAGTTCTCTGGCAATGGGGCCTGCCTCTGCGGGAAGGTGAAGATTGACACTGGCGCGCTGTCGGCCCTCTGCGTACGCCTCTTCCAGCTCGATATTGGCGGACTCACTGAATCGGGAGAACCGACCCCGCACCTCATCGACGAACTCCAACAGCCGGCGCGGCACCTGAGCGTCCGGGGACGACGTGGCGACGACCGCGAATTCGCGCACCAACTCTTCGAACCAGCGCCGGGTGTCGTGCCAGAGTGTCACCGGCACGTCCCGCATTTCGACCGGAAGGAGTTCACTCATCGCCTGGGGCCTGCGAGGTCTGTCACGAGTGAGAACTGAACAGTCTTGGTCGTGTCGGCAAACACGACGCTCCAACTGGTCGCCACCCTGTCGACCAGTTGGAGCCCGCGTCCCGTCGTGGCGTTTTGGTCCTGTTCTCGCAGTACCGGTTCGGCACCGCTGCCGTCGGTGACGCCGATGCGGACCGCTCCTGCTTCGGCTTCGACGTCGACGGTGATATCTGTCTCGGCATGGATCACCGAGTTCGTGACCAGTTCAGTCGCAAGCAGGGCGGCATCCTCCGTGGTGAGCCGATCAACGCCGGCGTCACCGAGTACGCGACGAACGAACTCTCGGGCGAGCCGGGGGCTCGTCGGATCGGGTCGGAGTTTGAGCGATTCCACTGCTACCAGCCTGCTTCCACTGCTACCAGCCTATGGAGAAAAGAGACCACGACGATGGGTCGGGGAGCCAGTGTCCTTAGGACAGCCTGCCGTCGCAAACGGTAACGGGGTGACGGCTGACGCTCGCGCTTCTCTCGTCGCCGTCCGTCCGCAGCGGGACGCGCCGAAAGGTCGAACTACCACCCCGGCGCGCCACCAATAGCTGAGCGGCGGCCACAGGCCCGACCAGTCGGGCCGTGGTTCCTCTTCGGCGTTCGAATCGACCTCTGTCGGGCTCTTGGGTGTGGTCAACGTTCCAGACTCTTCGAGGTCCGTCTGTCCGGCAACCGCTGTCTCGTCCATCTGCTTCATGTTCGGACTCCTGTGGACGCGATGAACCCCTGCCGACCGGCAGGGGTTCATCGGTTCCGGGAACGGCGTCTCAGTCTGCGAGGCGCTGACGAATGTTCTCCTCGGTTTCACCGGTCCGCTCCTTAATGCGGCCGATCATCTGTTCGAACTCGCCCTCGGCGACGTCAAGGTCATCGTCAGTGAGGTGGCCCCACGACTCCTTGGCCTTGCCTTTCAACTGGTCCCAGCGTCCAGACCACTTGGTGTCTGTGCCACCGCCGAACGTGTCGTTGTCTTCTCGCATGTGAGCCCCCTTTGTCGCGTGCTCAAAGAGTCGTTACCCAGCCCGCGGACTCGCAAACCTTGAAATGTGTCTCACTTGCCAGCGAGGTCGTGTTTGGCCAGATCTGCGAGCGCCGCGGCAGCCGCTCGATCGATTTCGAACTCCTCGACGAGGCAGCGAACGATCGCCTCATGGTCCAAACCCTGTCGCGTCAGGTACACCGTGGCGCCCTCAGCGAGCGCCATGTCGAGTTCGGGATCCCTCGTGACCGGGATCGTGGTTGATGGTGATTCGAACATTGACTCCACCTCCGTTCAGGGGTGGAGTTCCCAGCCATGTTGGTTTTGAAACCAGAACGCGAAAAGGAGCGGGGACGCTTTCGGGCATCCCCGCTCCTTGGCTCGACCTCGCCGTCTCAGGGAGCGGTGGTGTCGGTCGGCAGTGTCGTGTCGACCGGTTGGGTCGTTTCCGTCGGCGATGTATCCGACGTCGTGTTGTCCACCCCGTCGTTCATGAAGAGCCAGACCGCGAACAGGATCGCGATCACCACGAGCACAGCTGCCACAGCCATGCCGCTGTTGTTGTTCGGTGCTCGGGAGGTGACGATGACGTCACGGTCAGTCGACGCATTGCGGTTCGAGTCATAGGTCATTGTGTATCCCCTTTCTTGGGAGACACGTCACGTACCCGTTGTTCGGCTCGCTCTAAACCCAGAACCGTCCGACCGTTCGCCGAATGATGGCGTCGTCAGCTTCGAACGACCCAGCACAGGCAGAACGGGTGCCCTGCGGGGTCGGCGAGGTCATCGATTGGATCGAGTTGGGGGCCGCTCGCTGAGGTCTCATCTGTCTCCACCGCGGCGGGTCCCTCACTCACGGCTGCGAGATGAAGCCATCCAAAAGCTCGGCGAAGCGCTCGGGCTCATCCAGATGAGGAAAATGGCCGGCACCTTCGAACAACTCGACCCGGCTACCTGGGAACGCCTGTTGCGCAGTGGCGGCGTGCGAGGTCGGGATCATCCGATCTCGGGTGCCCCAGACGATCAGCGTCGGGATTTCAACCGCCAGGGGCAGGTGATCGTGAGCGGTGACTGTCTGGCCTCCCGGGTCGATGACGGACCGGGTCGTGGCGAGGAAGGCACGCCGGCTCTCGGCATCGGCGAGCGACACAAAACCACTCCATGCCTCTGAGACGTCCGAACTCGCCCGCCACCCCACCTTGCCCAACACCCGGCCTACCGCCTTGCCTCGCTCCCGAACCCAGCCAGAGGCGATGAGCGGCAACACGAGCTCGGCCCCGGGCAGTGCTGCCGACCGCAGCAGTGGACTCACCGATCTCCCCAATCCTCCACTCGCCACCAGGACGAGGCGATCGACCCTTTCAGGGAACAGGTAACAGAACTGCATGGCGATCCCGCCACCCAGCGAATGTCCGACCAGCGTCACTCGATCGATTCCCAGCCGGTCGAGCAAGTCGCGCAGGGTGGCAGCGTGTGCACCAAGGGAGTAGTCACCCATCGGCTTGGCGGATGCCCCGTGGCCGAACAGGTCAGGGGCCAACACCCGGTGGCGGTCGTTTAGTTTGTCGACGAGGTGCATCCAGTTCTTGTGCGAACCCAACAGCCCGTGGATGAAGAGCACCGCCGGGCCCTCCCCACTGTCGACGAGCCACAGTTCGTGGCCGTGGAACGTCTCAGTGCGGGTGTTGACGCTCGGCGGGTTGGACTCCACGCCGACCAAAGTAGCCGCCGAAGGAACGGCACCGGACGGCTCGACCCCCGAGAAGACAGACTTGTCTGGCGGGGAGGGCGGGAAGAACCTCGGGGATCGAGTGGCGCAGCGTCTCGCCCGAACGCGTGTAATCAGTGTGGTGTCGGAGAGAGGACTTGAACCTCCACGCCCTATTCGGGCACTAGGCCCTCAACCTAGCGCGTCTGCCAATTCCGCCACTCCGACGAGAGTGCGACCGGGAGCTTAGAAGCCCCGGTGGGTGCCCGGCTAGTTCGCGGCGAGCAGCCAGGTGAGGACGATGGTCGTCACGGCGAAGGACACCCCGACGATCACCGTGAGTCGGCTCAGGTTCTTCTCGGCGAGGGTGGAACCTCCGAGCGATGCGGGCGCCATGCCGCCTCCGAAGACATCCGACAGGCCGCCGCCCTTTCCGCTGTGCAGCAGGATGAGTGCGATGAGCGCCAGCGAGATGGCGACGTGGAGGATGATGACGATGATGGTGAGTACACCCATGTGGAAACCAATTCGACTCGTGTGAGGGAGACCGGATCAATCCGGCCGCGCCTCATTGTAGCGAGTCCGGCGGAGTCGACGGAATCTCCGCAGCGCCGACCGTCTCCCCGACCGGAGCGGACGCACAGGAATGGGCGCGGATGCCTCAGGCTTTGGCTTGATCGGCGACGGCTTGGGCGGCTTGGGCTGCGGCGTCCGGGTCACCGAGGTAGCGGCCGGGAGCCACCGGGCGCAGATCCTCGTCGAGGGTGTAGACCAAGGGGATGCCGGTGGGGATGTTGAGGCCGACGATGTCGTCTTCGGAAACATCGTCGAGATGTTTGACCAGCGCTCGCAGGCTGTTGCCATGAGCGACGACCAATACCGTGCGGTCCTGGCGGAGGTCGGGGACGATCGCGTCATACCAGTAGGGAAGCATCCGCTCGACCACGTCTTTGAGGCATTCGGCCGCAGGCAATTGTTCGGGGGCCATCAGCCGATACCGACGGTCGTGGCGGGGGTGACGTTCGTCGTCGGATTCCAACGGGGGCGGCGGGATGTCGTAGGAGCGACGCCAGAGGAGCACTTGTTCATCCCCGTGCAACTCCGCCGTCTGCGCCTTGTCGAGACCCTGCAACGCCCCGTAGTGCCGTTCGTTGAGACGCCAGTGCCGAGCGACGGGTAGCCAGGACATTTCCATCTCGTCCAGTGCGATGTTGGCGGACTTGATCGCCCGTACGAGCAGCGAGGTGTGGACGATGTCGGGTCGCAAGCCTTCGGCCTTCATCAGCCGCCCGGCTTCGGCGGCTTCGGCGATCCCCTTCTCGGTGAGATCGACATCGGTCCATCCGGTGAACAGGTTTTCGAGGTTCCACACGCTCTCGCCGTGGCGGAGCAGGACGAGGGTGCTCATATCCAGTATCGGACGACGGCGGCGAAGGTGTCCGGGTCGAGGGATGCCCCTCCGACGAGGGCGCCGTCGATGTTGCGCTTGGCCATGAACCCTTTCACGTTGCCAGCGTTGACCGATCCGCCATAGAGGATGCGAAGGCTATCGGCCGCCTCGCCCACCATCGCACGCACCGTCTCCCGGATGAGTTCGACGACGCTTCCGGCGGTGTCAGGGTCGGCGTTGCGGCCGGTGCCGATCGCCCACACCGGTTCGTAGGCGACGGCCATCCCCGCCACCTGGTCGCCGGTGAGTCCATTCATCCCGCCCTGGACCTGGGTGACGACGACACCTTCGGTCTGGTCGGCTTCACGCTGGTCGAGGGTCTCGCCAACGCAGACGATCGGATGCATACCGGAGGCGAGCACCGCTTTGGAGCGGAGGTTGACGGTCTCATCGGTTTCTCCGAAATGGGCCCTCCGTTCGGAGTGTCCGACGATGACCCAGCCGACGCCGAGTTTGGCCAGCATCGGAGCGGAGATCTCCCCCGTGTACGCACCGGATTCCCGCCAGTCGCAGTTCTGGGCGGCGAGCCCGAGGGGAAGTCGGTCGGCTTCGATGACAGTCTGAACGGATCGCAGCGCGGTGTACGGCGGGGCGACGACCACCTCGACTCGTTCGGTGTCGCTCAGCTCCAAGCGGTACGACAGCTTCTGGACCATCTGGATCGCCTCCAGGTGGTTGGCGTTCATCTTCCAGTTGCCGACGATCAGGTCACGACGTTCCATCATCTCACCCATCTTTCCAAGACTTTGATGCCGGGCAGTTCGGCCCCTTCCAATAGTTCGAGGCCCGCTCCCCCACCGGTGGACAGGTGCGTCACTTCGTCTTCGAGGCCGAGCGTGCGCAGGGCGGCGGCCGAGTCGCCCCCACCGACGGCGGTGAAACCGGGACAGTCTGCGACTGCACGGGCCACGTCTTCGGTCCCGCGTCGGAACGCCTCCCATTCGAAGACCCCCATGGGGCCGTTCCAGAATACCGACGCCGCCCCGGCGATGACCTCGTTGAACGTCTCGACCGTTTCAGGGCCGATGTCGAGTCCCATCCATCCGTCTGGCATGTCGCCGGCAGAGACGGTGCGGTGTTCGGCGTCTTCGGCAAAACGATCGGCGATGACGATGTCGGACGGCAGGTGGATCTTGTGTCTGTGCGCTCCGGCGAGGATCTCGCCGACTTCTTCCAACATGTCATCTTCGACGAGCGACCCGCCCACTTCGAGTCCGTTGGCGCGCATGAAGGTGAAGCACATGCCACCGCCGATGAGCAGCGTGTCGGTCCGCGGTAGGAGGGATTTCACAACCCCCAGCTTGTCCGAGATCTTGGCTCCACCGAGAATCACGACGTAGGGACGTTCGGGATCGCCCAGGAACCTCCCGAGCGAGGTGATTTCAGAGACCAGCAGCGGTCCGGCCACCGACTGGACGCGTTCGGCCACCCCCACGGTGGAGGCATGCGCCCGATGCACCGATCCGAAAGCGTCCTGGACGAAGATGTCGCAGAGAGCGGCGAACTCGTCGGCGAGGCTGACGTCGTTCAGGGTCTCGCCCGGTTCGAACCGGGTGTTCTCCAACAGCACCACTTCGCCGGTCGTGGCCCGGTTCACCCCTTCGGAGGCGGTCGCTCCGACCGTGGCGGGGATATGGGTCACCTCGTATCCGGCGAGTTCACTCATGCGACGAGCGACCGGGGCGAGCGAGTAGTCGGGGTCGGCGCCTTTGGGTCGTCCGAGGTGGGAGCACACGACGACCCGCGCCCCGGCTTGGCGCAAGCGAGTGATGGTGCCGAGCGCCATCCGGATGCGGAAGTCGTCGCCCACTTCACCGTCGTCGAGCGGGACGTTGAGGTCGCTACGCACCAGGACCGTTCGGCCGGTGACGTCGACGTCGTCGAGTGTGAGGTAGCGGTTCATCAGATCATCTTGCGGAGCGCCGCTCCCAGCTTGATCGGATCGTGTGCGGGCCAGGGAACGTCGACGGCGACGACGTCGGCCTCGTAGAGATCCCATCCGAGCCCGGCGGCTGCGTCGGAGTCGATCTCAACCCTGTCGACAGTGTCCGGAACGGCCAGATCGCCCTGGTGGGCGACGATACCACCACCCCGAACGAGGCCCGTGTGGACGTGGAGCGCCCTGATGTGATCCCAGCCTCCCATGCCGGCGGTCTCGGCGTTCTGGGTGACGAGATTGAGGACGGTGACGATCCGCCCCTTGGCGGCGTCGATGGCTTCGGCCAGTCCGGGCACTGCAAGGGCGGCGATCACCGACGTGAAAAGGCTGCCGGGTCCGAGGATGATCTGGTCGGCGGCGGCCACCGCGATCAGCGCATCGGCGTTGGCGGTGATGCCTTCCGGTCCGAGGATCAGGCGCTCGATCCCGCCCGGGGTACGGGAAACCGCGACCTGGCCATCGACTCGCTGGCCACCGATGTCGGCGCTCAGGCAAACCGCTTCGGTAGTGGCTGGGACGACGGCGCCCAGTGCTCCCAACAGCGCCCCCGCCTGTCTGACCGCGAGTCCGAAGTCTCCCCCGCACAGGTCGGTGAGGGCGACGAGCAACAGGTTGCCGAGTGCGTGACCGCCGACGTCCTGGGGACTGAGGTCGGCGGCGTCGTCGGGTCCGCCCGGGAAGCGGTAGTTGAACAGTTCGTACCAGATCCCCGGGTCGGGGGTGAGAGCGAGGAGACAACGTCGGATGTCTCCGGGGGCCGGAACGCCCATCTCGGTTGTCAGACGGCCGGAGGAACCGCCGTCGTCGGCAACAGAGACGATTGCGGTGATGTGGGAGGCATATGACTGGGCGGCTTCGAGGGCTGCGGCCAATCCATGCCCTCCCCCAATAGCGACCACCTTCGGGCCGGACGGGTCCAGGCTGAAAAGTTCGACCGCGGTCTCGAGTTCCGGCCCGGTCATTTGTCGATGTCGCGGTGTCGGACTCTGGCATCGATGTCGCGCTCGTCCAGCCAGGTACCGATCTCTTCGGCGAGGGCGACGGACCGGTGGTGTCCGCCGGTGCATCCGATGCCGATCGTCAGATACGACTTGCCTTCGGCTTCGAACCGGGGGATGACGAATTCGAGGAAGCCTTCGACGTGTGACAGGAACTCTTGGGCGTCGTCGGAGGCGAGTACGAAGTCGGCGACCTGGCTGTCAGTCCCCCGATACGGGCGAAGTTCCGGCTCCCAATGCGGATTGGGGAGGAAGCGGACGTCGAACATGAGGTCGATGTCACGCGGCGTGCCGTGCTTGAACCCGAAGGACGTGACCGAAACCCGCATCGGTCGTTGGGTGCCTTCGGAGAACTGGTCGTCGATCCGCTCGCGGAATTGGTGGACGTTGAGTTCGGTCGTGTCGATCACGGTGTCGGACTCGTCTTTGAGTGGTTCGAGCAGGGCGCGTTCGGCGGCGATCGCTTCGGTGAGGCTGCCCTTCTGCAGGGGGTGGGGTCGACGATTCTCTTCGTAGCGACGGATGATCGACTGGTCATCAGCGTCGAGAAACAGCAGACGGGTGCGGATGCCCTGTTGCTCGAGACCGCGAATCGCATCGTGGATGGCATCGACCGGCAACCCGCCCCGCGAGTCGATCACCAATGCGAGCTTGCGACGGCCTTCGGTGACCCCGTGATGGTCGACCGCCCCGGTGATCAATTGCGGGGGCAGGTTGTCGATGACGGTGAATCCGAGGTCTTCGAGCATTTTGGCCGCGGTCGACCGCCCGGCACCGGACATCCCGGTCAGCACGAGTACCTGCGGCGTCATCACATCACCCATACCCCAACGCTACCTCGCCCACAACCCGATTCTTAGCGAACGAGCGCTACAGCAATGAAGCGTTTGGACGTCCAAAAACGGTTTGGGCAGCTCTGACCCCGCTCACCCCGTGTGCAACGCCTCCCACACGGCCTGGGCCACCGTCGATGGGACCACCGAAGCAAGATCCTCCACCGACGCCTCGCGCATCTTCTTCACGGAACCGAACCGAGCGATGAGCGCCTTCTTGCGGCCCGGGCCCACCCCTACCACCTCGTCCAAGATGGAGTCGACCATGGACTTGGACCGCAAATCCCGGTGATAGGTGATGGCGAAGCGATGCGCCTCGTCCCGGATCTGCTGCAACAGGTAGAGCGCTTCGGCGTCCCGCGGAATCCGGATCGGGTCCGGTTGGCCCGGCAGGTAGACCTCCTCCATCCGTTTGGCGAGTCCGATGGCGGGGATATCGAGATCCAGCTCGTCAAGCACCTTTTCGGCCCTGCCCAACTGGCCCGGCCCGCCGTCGACGAGGATCAGTGACGGCGGATAGGAGAAGCGGCCTTGTTCTTCCAACGGCTTGCGGATCTCCCGCAGGTAGGCGGTGAACCGCCGCCGCAGGGCTTCTTCCATGGAGGCGAAGTCGTCCTGGCCGTCGACGGTGCGGATCTTGAACCGCCGATATTCCCCCCGTTTTGGCAAGGCGTCTTCCATCACCACCATCGAGGCGACCGTGTTGGTGCCCTGCAGCGTGGAGATGTCGTAGGCCTCGATCCGCAGCGGCGCCTCTTCCAGCCCGAGCACTTCCTGCAACGAGCGCAGCGCCCGCGCCCTGGCGTTGTGATCGGACTGGCGTTTGAGACGGTGCCGTCCGAAGGCTTCCCGAGCGTTCACCGTCGTCGTTTCCATGAGCCGTCGCTTCTGGCCCCGTTGCGGCACCCGCAACCCCACCGATGACCCTCGCCTCTCGGCCAGCCACGCCTCCACCCCTTCGGCGTCGGGCGGCATCAGCCCGACGAGCACGGTCTTGGGCGGCGTCTCGTCGAGATACAGCTCCCGCACGATTTCGCCCATCAACTCTTCGTCGGTGAGATCTTCGACCCGGTCGACGACCGATCCGAACCTTCCGACAACCCGACCTTTCCTCACATACAGCACCTGCACCGAGGTCTCCAGGTCGTCGCCGTGGAAGGCGATGAGGTCGAAGTATTCGGGGCGTTCGGTGACGATTTCTTGGCGTTCGACTGCACGTTCGAGGTCGCCGATCCGGTCCCGATAGCGAGCCGCCAGCTCGTATTCCTGGCGTTGAGCCGTCTCCCACATGCGGTCTCGCAGGTCCTCGACGATGCCGTCGGTATTGCCCCGCAGGAAGTCGGCGAGCCCGTCCACCAACTCCGTGTACTCGGTCGCAGAAACCTCCCCCACACACGGCCCGGCACACTTTTCGATGTGGAAGAGCAGGCATGGCCGGCCCTGGGCTTGCTGACGGCGGAACACCCCGTCCGAACAGGTCCGCACCGGGAACGTCCGCAACAGCAGGTCGAGCGTCTTGCGGATGGCGTAGGTGTGGGCGTACGGGCCGAAGTATTCGTTGCCTTTCCGCTTCTTGCCCCGCATCACTCTGGCCCGGGGCCATTCATCGACACGGGTGATGGCCAGGTACGGATAGGACTTGTCGTCGCGCAGTTTGATGTTGAAGCGCGGCCGGTGTTCCTTGATCAGCGAGTACTCGAGCATCAGGGCGGCGACTTCGGAGTCGGCGATGATCCATTCGACCGTCTCGGCCGCCTCCACCATCGTCTCGGTGCGCGGGTGGAGATCCCGGGAGAAGTAGGAGGTGACGCGCTTACGCAGCGATTTCGCCTTGCCTACATAGATCACTCGGCCGTGGCGGTCACGGAACAGGTAGGCGCCGGGCTGGTCGGGTATCTCTGCGGTGGGCGGACGTCGCACCCCCCTATGTTGGTCGCTGCTGGCCGGTTGTCGTTCGTCTTCAGTCGCCGCTGGTTCAGGCCGAAAACAAGATCAGTGTCCAAAACGTCGAACTCCCGGTTCGAGCCTGTCTCCGTTCTGATTGGTGTTGCCATCGCCGTCATCGGGGCTCTCTTCACGCTGGGCGTGGCGGCGGCCGATCAGACTGCTGCGGCGGAGCGGCTCGACCTGGTGGCGGAAATGACGGCGTTCGCGATCGAGACCGAACTCGACAAGATCGTCGCCATACTGCACGGTGCGCGGTCATTGCAGGAGGTTCAACCGGATCTCGACAATGACCAGTTCGGCCACTACTTCGAAGAGTCGGTCCCGGTGGCAGGTGTGATCGCCTGGGGCACGATTACGGTCTCCGACGACTCGTACCTGGTGGATCTGTTCTCGTCCGAGGTTCCCGACCTCGACTGGGTAGACGCCGACCTGTCCGCCCGCCGGGAGGCACGCGAGGCGATCGCGGGTGCCATACGCACTGGCGAACTCTCGGCGACCGGATTTGGGCCGATGCCCAGGCTCCCCAGTAGGACGGCGATCCTCATCAGCCCCCACACCCATGAAGGCGATCTTCCCTTCGCCGTCGTCAACGCCGATCTTCTCGCCGCCGAACTGCCTACGGAAGTTTCCGATCGGGTCTCGGCGAGTCTCGATCTGTCCACCCAGCTCTCGCCCCGCGATGTCGCCTTCCGGGGCATGACAGTGAACTTCGGCAACCGTGTGTGGGCGTTGACGGTGATCGCTCGCAGCCCAGATCTCTACCCGAACGAGATCGTCCTCCCTCTGGGGCTTGTGATCACCACTGCCCTGGCACTCACGGGGATGCTCGTCACCGGCGGAATCGCACAGCGGCGTCGCCTGCGAGTGGAGGTGGCGGACAACGAGAAGATCAACGTGGCCCGTGAGCAGTTCATCGGCTCGGTGAGCCACGAGATACGCACGCCGTTGACCGCGGTGGTGGGGTATGCCGGTTTGTTGCAATCCTCCTGGGATGACCTGTCCGAAGACGAGGCTCGAGACATGGTCCGTCAGATCGCCGAACAGTCGAACGAGGTGAGCGCCCTCGTCAAGGACCTGCTTGTCGGCTCACGGGCAGACATCTCCGGCCTGCACCTGGACATCGAAACAGTGGCTCTCCGTGGGGTGACAGATCGGGCGCTGGCGTCGATCCCCAGCGACCTGCGCCGCAACATCGATGTCGGCTTCGACGACGACCGAGCGTGGGTAGCCGATCCGGGCAGGGTGGCCCAGATCGTCAGGAACCTGGTGGTGAACGCTTTCAAGTATGGCGGCGAACATGTGAGCATCGAGTCCCGCCGACTCCCCGGCGTGGTCGTCCTCAGCGTCGTCGACGACGGCGACGGCGTCCCGCCTGAGGACGTGGAACGCATCTTCCAGCCGTTCGCCTCGGTCGCGAAGTCCAGCCAGGCGCTGCCCAGCGTCGGTCTGGGTCTGTACGTGAGCGCCAGCCTGGCCCGTGCGATGGGCGGCACCCTCAGCTACCGCCGTCACAACAACCTGACCGCCTTCGACCTCGAACTCCCCGCCG
>JBBDQP010000073.1:0-3885 GCA_040905965.1 Acidimicrobiia bacterium | reverse complement strand
GCCTACCGCCTCCTCCACGCCGCTCCCAACAGGCGCGGGATGTGCCGTTGCTGACCAAGGGCAGGAGAACGATCAACCTGGGTGTTGCTGACTCCCATCTCCACCATCCGCTCCAGATCCCATCCGCCATCAGACGCTGCGTTCAACAGTTCCGCCATTGTCCGGTGGTAGAAGCGGATCGTCCCCTCTCCTGCCTTCTCATCGGTGTGGCCCCGTTCAAAATATCGCCCGGGACGCCACAGCACCTCGTCGTCTTCCTGGATGGGAGCCGATTCCGGGGCGGTGAAGATCGGGTGGTTGACCACCAGCGCCAGCCGCCCACCGGGCCGCACCACTCGCCCGAGTTCGGCAAGAAACGCCGCCTCATCCTCGAGGTGCTCGAGCACCAGTGACACCGCGGCGGCGTCGAATGCCGCGTCCCGGATCGCGCCCATCGATGGCAGGCGCACCCGAGCAACGGGCGCAACACCCACCGCGAGTTCCAGCAACTCCATGCCGATGTCCACGCCAATCGGCCTCGCGCCCGCCGCGGTAAGGCGGTGCATCAGTCGCCCCTCACCACAGCCGACATCGAGGACCCTCCACCCCGGTGCGGCACGAACCAGTTCAACGATCGTCGGAGTCACGAATTCTTCGTAGGCAGGGTCCGTTTGCAGCTCGTCCAGCCACCACCGGGTGAGTCCCTCCCACCCCCGATCAGCCATGGTGAAGCTCTCCCGAGATCCGACCCATGAACAGCACATACCCAGAAGCCATGACCAGGCCGAAACCGCCGAGAACGAGAGTCGGTGAGAGGAAGAGGAAGACCACGACGTGGAAGAGCAGGCCGAGCGCGGCGGACGCACGCCGCAGGCTCGTTGTCCAGAGCCCCGCGGCGATCGCCACCTCTGCTGTGATGGTCGCAACGGCGGCAGCCCGGAGCACTCGTGGGGTGACCCATGCCTCAGGCAGCCCGACCATTCCCGTAAAGGACACCGAGAGCACCGAACCCGACAGGAATCGACCGTTCAACTTGGCGTATGCGGCCCAAAGCAGCACGCCCGTCAGATGAACCTGCAGGACGCGCAGCGGGATCAGGCGGTCCGCGGCGGATCGAGGATCTACAGCCAAGCGCGCCGACCACCAGTGGAGCGCAGTCCAGACTGCGATCAGGTAGAGCACGGACCCGGCCCATGTCTGTCGGTCGGCGAGGGCGACAGCGACTGTTCCCAACGGAGCGATCCACCCCCACCGCACTCGGATCCGCGGATTCACGAACAAGGCCAAGCCGATCACCCATCCCGCGATCAGCACAATCGCAACGCCTGGGGTGAGTACGTACCAGGCGAACCGTGGGATGCGAATCGCCTGCTCGGTCACAATTTCATAGAACGTCAGGGCCGCATCAATGACCATCAGGCCTGCTCCTGCGACGAGTAGGCGGGCTGATATCTCCACCGATGACGGTGACACCGTCGTCATCAGGCCCCGGTTCCACAGTCAGTGACCGACAGGGCAACGCCCGACCGATACACCTCCACCTCGACCGCTGCCGGGTAGCGCTCGCAGAGGTAGCGGGGATAAACCTCGGTGTAATCGAGGTTTGCCAGGGCCATGCGCTGCAGTTGCGGAACGGTCACCGTCAACCGTTCATCAGGTAACTCGACGACATACTCTTCGGGAGGCGCCCCTTTCGCAAAGAGCTCAAAAGCGAATTCAGCTTGACGATCGGGCTGGCGATCGATGAACGCGGGCTGCGCGACCAATCCAATTGCCGCGAGCGCGGCGAGGATCGTGCGCCGTCCCGTCCTATGCGACGGGCTGGCGCTCACCCGCAGGCCAGAGAGGACTGGAACCACGGCGCGGTCCGTTCGAGGCCTTCCCGCAGCGACGTCACCGGTTCCCAGTCCAACTGGGTACGAGCACGCCGAATATCGGGAGAACGAACCTGCGGATCGTCCGCTAGCCGAGGCGCGAATTCGATCTCGGACTCCGAGCCCACGACTTCGCTGAACATGTGCGCAAGCTCCAAGATGGTCACCTCGTCCGGATTGCCTAGCTCTACCGGTGCGACGAAGTCGGAGGCAGCGAGCCGGACAAGGCCGTCGATCAAGTCGTCGACGAGACACAGCGATCGAGCTTGTGACCCGTCCCCATGCACCGGTAGCGGCATGCCACGCAAAGCGGCCATGAAGAACGCGGGTACGACGCGACCATCATCAGGTCGCATCCGCGGGCCGTACGTGTTGAAGATCCTGGCGATCCGAGTCCGTAGCCCATGGGCCCGGTGAAAGGCCATCACCAGTGCCTCCCCGTACCGCTTCCCCTCGTCGTAGACACCACGCACCCCGATCGGGTTCACGTTCCCCCAGTAGTCCTCGGGTTGCGGGTTCACGAGCGGGTCGCCGTACACCTTTGAGGTGGAGGCCTGAAGGAACACCGCTTTCGTCGCTAGCGCCAACCCGAGAGCGTTGTGGGTGCCGATGGCGCCGATTTCGAGGAACTGGATCGGCCACCGTTCGAAGTCGACCGGCGACGCAGGAGAGACGAAGTTGAAGACGTAATCAACCGTCCCGTCGACCGAGATATGTTCTCTGTTGTCGTGGTTGATGACGGGGAGCCGCTCGCCAGCGAGATGCTCAGTGTTTTGTTCGGTCCCCGTCATCAGGTTGTCGAGGCACACGACATCCGCCCCACAGGCGAGCAGTCGCTCGCACAAGTGGGATCCGACGAAGCCAGCGCCGCCGAGCACGATGACGCGGGTACCGGTGAGACCGTCTGATGATGCTGACATTGCCCCGAAAGATAACGAGCGGGCTATCCCGAACCGGATCCATCTCTCTCCGCGGGCAACGGCTTTTCGCAACTCGACGCCCGACCCGTCGGACCGCAACCCGAGTCTCCCGCCTGAACTCCTACGCTTTCCCCCGTCGTCGACCGATCTAGGGGCATGACCATTCACACGGAAACTGCTTCATCGAGCCGGCCCACCCGCAGCAAGGTGTGGCTGGTGCTTCCCGCCTACAACGAAGAAGCGGCCCTGCCAGATCTTCTCAGGCGAGTCGGGGATGCGATGGCGGACGTCGACCTCCGTTACGAAGTGATCATCGTCGATGACGGCTCCTCCGATGTCAGTGCCACCATCTGCACTTCTTTCGCCGAATCCATGCCTATCCGTCTGGTCCGACACGAGGTCAACCTCGGGTTGGGTGCCAGCATCCGCGATGGACTCTTCACTGCATGCGAGTTGGCCGATCCGCGTGACATCCTCGTCACCCTCGATGCGGACAACACCCACACCCCCGAGCTGATCCTGCGCATGGTGCGAATGGTGCGCGAAGGCCATGACGTCGTGATCGCTTCCCGCTATCAGAAGGGCAGCAGGGTCCGAGGCGTGCCGCCGCTCCGGCAGATCCTGAGCCTCGCAGCAAGCATCCTCTTACGGGTCCTCTTCCCGATTCACGGTGTCCGCGACTACACCTGCGGGTACCGCGCCTACCGGGCCGCGGTGTTACAGGACGTCCTCGCCCATGAAGGCTCTGCATTTTTTCAACAGGACGGCTTTCAGGTGATGGTCGACATCCTCCTCCAGCTCCGGCGGAACAAGGACCTCATCTTCGGCGAGGCCCCCCTCATCCTCCGCTACGACCTGAAGCAGGGTGCCAGCAAAATGGACGTGGCTCAGACGATGGCTGCCACCCTGCGTCTCGTCGTCCATAGGCGACTCGGTCGATGACCTTCGACGAGGCCTACTTCGCAACCCACTACGGCGATTACGCACGCCAGAACCCGAAGCGCAAACTCGACTGGTACGTGGACCAGGCGACCCGCTGGATCCAGACCGAACCGATACGCCACCTCGACGTCGGCTGCGGACCGGGCGCCTTCGTCGCCCACACCGCCCGC
>JBBDQP010000072.1:16912-28217 GCA_040905965.1 Acidimicrobiia bacterium | reverse complement strand
GTCGCCGAAATAGGTGCGCGGTGTCTCCGAGCACATGGCGTCATCTGGCAAGGACCTCCGACGCAGTCGCACTTGGCCCGTTCGGCGAGGAGGAGGACGCCGCCAGGGGCGTCATGGGCCGGAGAGACCGCCTCATTATTTCGGCGACGCTCCACTAGGGCGATCAGCCGAACTCGATGCCCTGGGCAAGTGGCAGATCGTCGCCCCAGTTGATGGTCGTCGTCTGCCGGCGCATGTAGGCCTTCCAGGCGTCCGAGCCTGCCTCGCGTCCCCCGCCCGTCTCCTTCTCGCCGCCGAAGGCGCCACCGATCTCAGCCCCCGACGTGCCGATGTTGACGTTGGCGATTCCGCAGTCCGACCCGATGTGGGACAGGAACGTCTCGGCATTCCGCAGCGAGGCGGTGAAGATCGCCGAACTGAGCCCCTGCTTCACGCCGTTCTGAATGGCGATCGCCTCGTCGAGCGAGTCGAACGGGATGAGCCAGAGCACCGGACCGAACGTCTCGGACTGGGTGATGGCGGCGTCGCTCGGAACCCGAACGATCGCAGGCTCCATGAAGTGTCCCGGACGGTCGATACGGCGCCCACCGGTGAGGAGTTCGCCACCCTGGGATCGGGCAGTGTCGATGGCAGCCAGGGTTGCGTCGACTGCATCGGCGGAGGTCACCGGTCCCATCAGGGTTCCCTCCTCGAGCGGATCACCGATCGGAACCTGTCCATACGCGTCCACCAGCCGCTTGGACACCTCGTCGATGACGTCGCGGTGAACGATCAGGCGGCGAAGTGATGTGCATCGCTGACCGGCCGTCCCCACCGCGGCGAAGAGCGCGGCGCGGACCGCCAGATCCAGATCGGCATCGTCCATCACGATGATGGCGTTGTTCCCGCCCAACTCGAGGATGGTGCGACCCATTCGAGCAGCCACAGTGGGACCGACGATCTCACCCATCCGACACGAACCGGTGGCCGAGATCAGCGGGAGTCTCCGGTCTTCGATCATGCGCTGGCCGATGTCATGGCCGCGCCCGACAGCGAGGTTGAAGACCCCTTCAAATCCCGACCCGGCCATCACCGTCTCGGCGATCTTCGTCACGGCGATGGCGGTGAGGGGGGTGCGTTCCGACGGCTTCCAGACGAGCGTGTCGCCACACACGGCGGCGATCGTCGCGTTCCACGACCACACCGCCACTGGGAAGTTGAAAGCCGAGATGACGCCGACAGGACCCAAAGGATGCCACTGCTCGTACATGCGGTGTCGGGGCCGCTCCGAGGCCATCGTCAACCCGTACAGCTGTCGGGACAGACCCGTGGCGAAGTCGCAAATGTCGATCATCTCCTGCACCTCGCCGATCCCCTCGGGAAGGATCTTTCCCATCTCCAGACTGACGAGTGCCCCGAGCTGATCGCGATGCTCACGCAAGGCATCGCCGAGCAGCCGGACGTACTCGCCGCGTCGGGGAGCCGGGAGCATCCTCCACCGGTTGAACGTCTCAACCGAGGAGTCCACCACTGCGTCGTAATCGGATTCGGATGCGAGAGTGACCGAGGCGATGGTCTCGCCAGTTGCCGGGTTCTCGACTGCGATCGTCTCCCCGGAGGCATCGATCCAACGGCCGGCGAAGACCCCGCTGTTCGAATCGCCCAGTCCGAGACTGGCGAGCACCGAGTTCATCGTGCGGCGATCACTTCAATCTCGACCCGGAATTGAGGAGCGGGAAGCGCCCCCGCCTGAATCGCCGACCGGGCAGGGGGGTCGGTGCCGAAGTAGCGGGCGTACACCTCGTTGACGAGGGCGAAATCACGAATGTCGGCGAGGAACACCGTCGCCTTCACCACATCGGTGAAATCGAGACCCAGCTCGTTCAAGATCGCCCCGATGTTGCGGAGCACCAGGTCGGCCTGTTCCTGGGTGTCAGACGGTGTCGGACCGCCGGCGGGATCGATCGCCACCTGACCGGAGAGGAAGACGAACCCGTTGGCTTCGGTCACCACCGAATACGGTGCGACCGGGGCAGGGGCGTTGGTGAGGGCGGGAATGGACTTTGGCACGGTGAGCGGTACCCGTCAGCTGAAGGAGTTGCCGCAGCCGCACGAACGAGTGACGTTCGGGTTGTTGATCGCGAAACCCGCACCCATCAGGCCGTCCTTGTAGTCGAGCACGGAGCCGCGCAGGTGCTCGACGGACTGCGGGTCGACGACGACACGGACGCCCTCGTCGAATTCCTCGACGACGTCTCCCGTCTCGACCTCGGAGTCGAAGAACATCTCGTAGGAGAAGCCGGAACATCCGCCTGGCTTGACCGCCATGCGCAAGGCCAGCGACGAATCGCCTTCGCTCGCGAGCAACTCACGGATCTTGTTGGCGGCGGCGTCGGTCACGTCGACCGCCTTCTGCGGCTTGTTCGACTTGATGTTCAGCAACTGCGACATGGGAATCCTTCTGGCGTCTGGGTCCTCCCAGGGTACAACGTCGAAAGGAAAGAGGAATTCCCGTCACAGTCTCATGCGTTCCATACTGGGAACGCTCTCCCCACTGGAAAACCATGATGCCCACAGTCGAACAGGTCTACGCCGCTCTCCAAGGCGTGGTCGATCCCGAACTCGGAGGCAACATCGTCGAGTTGGGGATGGTCTCCGGCGCCGACATCGACCCACACGGCGTCGTGACTGTCGGTATCGCCCTGACGATCGCCGAATGTCCGATGCGCTCACAGATCGAGGGCGATACGGCGCGGCGTATCCGGGCGATGGCCGGCGTCACAGACGTCGTCGTGGAGACGACGGCGATGACGAAGCGGCAGCGCTCCGAGCTCATGACCGTCGCCAGGAAGCGGGTCCGCGACAACGCAGAACCGACCCAGGTCCCGCCGACGACTCGAGTCGTCGCCATCAGCTCAGGGAAGGGAGGTGTCGGAAAGTCGTCCGCCAGCGTCAATCTGGCGCTGGCCATCTCGGCGATGGGGTTCAGGGTCGGGATCCTCGATGCCGACATCTGGGGCTTCTCCATCCCGCGCATGCTCGGCGCCAGCGGCCGCATGGAAGCAGACAGCGACACTCGGTTGATCGAGCCGGTCGAGGCGCACGGGGTGAAGCTCGTGTCCACCGGGCTGATCATCGAGACCGAGGAGACGGCGCTCATGTGGCGCGGACTGATGCTCTCCAAGGCGCTGGAACAGTTCCTCACGCAGGTGCGATGGGGCGACCTCGACTATCTCGTGATCGACATGCCGCCGGGCACGGGCGACATCCAGATGGCCCTTACGCGGCTCCTCCCCCAGGCCGAAATGGTCGTCGTCACCACACCCCAGAAGGCGGCTCAGAAGGTGGCCGTGCGAGTCGCCGACATGGCGCGACGGTCGTACATGCCGATCGTCGGGGTGCTCGAGAACATGGCTGACTTCACCTGCGAGCACGGCACGTCCTATCGCCTGTTCGGGTCGGGTGGAGGCGACGAACTCGCCGAGGCTTTGAACGTTCCGCTCATCGGCCGCATCCCGCTCGATCCGGCGGTCGTCACCGGCGGAGACGAAGGTCTCCCCGTCACGGTCCACGTTCCTGACAACCCGGCCGCCCGAGCGTTCCACGACGCCGCCGCCCGTCTCGTCGAACTTCTCCCGCCTGCGGCGATGGAGACCTGCACCGGGCGGATCGCCAAGCTCCTCGAGTCACTCGACGAAACGCTGCCCGCCTAACTGGTACAGACTCGATTCCCCCGCCGTCGGCGTCAGCCGCAGATCGACTTCACGAGCGGATACGGATTCACCGCACCCCCGCCGCCCGGGTGATACTCGAAATGGAGGTGCGGGAGGAAGTCGGGGGCGTTCCCGCTCGATCCGTTGTATCCGATGATCTGTCCCTCGACGACGGAGACACCCGGTGCGATCCCGTCCGCGTGCCCGTCCAGATGGGCGTAGTAGTACTCGTCACCGGCGTCGCTGCGCATCCAGACGGTGATGCCGCCGAGAGTGCTCGACGAGGTGCGCTGGATCACGCCGGAGAAGATCGCGGCGAGAGGAGTCCCGCGGGCCGCGATCATGTCCACGCCCTCGTGGGCGCGGCCCCCCGAACGAGGCGCTCCCCATGAGTCGACGAAGGTGACGGGCCCCGCCACCGGGCACGCTCCGCCGCCGGAAGGGGCAGGCGGTGCGGTGGTGGTTGTGGTCGGCGTCGTCGTAGTGGTGGTGGTCGGGATCGTGGTGGTGGTTGTGGTCGGGGTCGTCGTGGTCATCGTGGTCGTCGTGGTCGTCGTGGTCGTCGTGGTCGTCGAAGTCTCAGCCAGCGTCGTGGTCGGAGTGGTCGTCGTCGTCGTCGGAGGCGCGGTGGTCGTCGTCGAAGTGGCCAGGAAGATCTCCCGGGCGCGCAATGCTTCCAACTCGTCGAGCCGGTCCGCCTGTGCCTCCAGCGCAGAGGTGACCTCGACGGCGAGCGCGGCCAAAGAGGCGTCCGCTTCTGCTTGGGCGGCGAGAGCGTTGGCCAACTCAGTACGGCGCCTCTCCAAGTCGGCGGCGACAACCGTGAGCCGGTCGAGGGCCTGTTCGGAGTCGTCTGCCGCCGTCGACAGATAGTGGACGGCCGCGGCGTAGCCCTCCTCATTGGTCGCGAGGACCGCCGATATGCCCTCACCGGAGGAGACGTCCATGTACAACTGGACCGCGGTGTCCTCCAGCTCCGCCAACGCCGTCGCGAATTCGACCTCCACGAACGCCTGGGCATCGGTGAGAGCCGCGACGTGCAGTTCGAGTTCGAACTGACGCTTCCAGCCGAGTTCGATCTGCTGGGCGAGCGCGTCGGACTGACTCTGCAACTCGGCGAGTTCGGCTTCCGCCCGAACAATGTCCTCGGCGGTGTCGGCGGCCGCCACGGAGGCGAGGGCCAGCGCCAACACAAGCGCCACCAAAACAATGACATTTCTGCGCCCGCTGGGCGCGGGACCTCGATACAACCTGGTTCCTCTCAAACCCAGAGTGTAAGGACGGTCCGGATCTCAGCCAGGTCCATCAGGGGAGCCAGATCCGGCCAGAGGACTCTTCAAAGCCGATCTTGGCCTCCTCGGAAAGCTTGCGGAGGTGCGCCCGGACGCTCCGCGCGGCCAACGGGTGCAGGCTCGAGTCGACTTCGCGGTAGACCACTTCGACCACGTCGGAGACCGTGGCCATCCCGTCGCGTACTGCTGCGAGGATCTCTTCTTCTCGCTGGAGACGATGGGCGATGTACCAATCGATGACCGCCGCAGGGTCGTCGATCTCCGGGCCGTGCCCGGGATAGAGGCGGTCGAAGGTCTCGGCCTGCAGCCGCCGGAGCGAGCCCATGTAGCGAGACAAGTCGTCGACCATCACCGACGAGCCTCCCATGATGTGGTCGCCTGTGAACAGGACATTCCCGAGCCGGAAGCACAGGTGGTCGTCGGCATGGCCAGGCGTGTGCAGGACCATCAGAACGCTCCCGGCGAAGGTGACCGTCGATCCGTCGACGAGTCGCTCGTCCGGCTCGAAGTCGGGGCCCGGAGCATGCCCCAGCGCCCGGGACGACACGTTCCTGGCAAGGGGATTGGCCAGCGGAGCGTGATCCGAGTGAGTGTGAGTGACGATGACTGCGGCGACACTCCGATTCCCGATCACCGATTCGATCGCCGTTGCGTGCGACGAGTCGACCGGACCCGGGTCGATCACGATCGCTTCGGTCTCGTCGCCGACCACCCACGTGTTCGTGCCTTCGCCGGTGAACGGTCCGGGGTTTGGAGCGAGGACACGCTGGATCCTCATGCGAATCTCGGATCGTTGTCGACGACCAGCCGGTCGTTGCGTTCGAATGGCCGGGGTTCGATCGCCGGGATCACGTCGAGGGACCGGGCCTCGGTGATGAACTCGGAGACGGTGCCGAACCGCTCGACGTAACGCAGGTGGCTCACCGTGGGAAAGATCATCGGGAACTCGGCCCGATCGTGCAGCTGCAGTGCTCGACCGACGGAAATCCAGGAAACGTCCGCCAACTCGTCTCCCGAACGAAGGCCCCCGTCTGCGGTGACCACGAAGAAGCGGGTGTCGAATCGCTTGGAGACCATCCGGGGCGTCACCCAGTTGGAGAGGTACACGAGACGATCCGTCGCGAAGGCGATCCCGGCGGCGGCCATCCGGCGATGCACCGACCCGTCGCCCGCCGGTATCTCGGCGCCGTCCGGATCGGTCAAGGCCAGGCCGACTTCCTCCCAGGTCTCGCGGAGCGCCGCCAGGCGCCACGCCGTCTCGGCGTCCGGTGCGGCGTCGACGTCTTCCGGATCGACTGCGCCGCCTGGGAAGACCCACACGTCGCCGAAGGGTCCGCCTGGGGGCCGCTTCCCCATGACGATCTCGATCCCGGCCGGCGAGTCCCGTACGACGAGCAGAGTCGACGCTGCTCGCACCTCGCTCACAAGACGACGACTCTCATGGTGTGGAAGAAACGAACTCGTATCAGCTCACGGAACCAGGGGACCATCAGAAGGAGTCCGAACAGGTCGGTGAGGATCCCCGGTGTGATCAGGAACGCACCACCGACCAGCAGCATCGCCCCATGGGCGAGTTCCACACTTGGCACCTGGCCGCTCTGAAGGCGGGCGACGATCTCCCTCCACACGAGTCGACCCTGCCGGACCACGAGCCGAGCACCAACGATCCCGGTGATGACGACGATGAGCGCAGTCCAACCGAACCCGATCGTGTTGCCGACCCAGCCCAGGAGGATCAACTCGATCAGTGGCAATGCGACGAACAGAACCAGCCGAATCACACCTCCGACGTTAGGCGGCCTCACCCGGAACGCAGCCGTCTCAGAACCAGAGGCTCACAGATAGGCTCGTGGGGTGCAGTCTCCCCACCCTCCCAGCGTCGACTCGCTCAGTCGGCTGATACCGGACACGATCCCGGCCGCCGTGCGGGTGTCGATCGGACGGACGGCCGCAGAGCGCTCACGCCTCGACCCGTCGCTCGACGCGGCCGAGGAGACGAGGCGCCTTGCGATGCTTCTCGACGCCACGAGACAGCGGTCCGTGATCAATGCCACGGGAGTCATCCTCCACACCAACCTGGGTCGGGCTCCCCTGGACGACCTTGCTGGCCAAGCCCAGCTTGCAGCGGCCACCCGGTACACGAATCTCGAACTCGAACTCGGTGACGGGACACGCGGCGGGCGGACCTCCTACGTCACTGCCCTCGTCTGCGCTGTGACCGGAGCAGAGGACGCGCTCGTCGTCAACAACAACGCGGCCGCATTGTTCCTCACGCTGATCGCGATGGCGACGGGTCGCAGCGTTCCGGTGTCCAGGGGCGAGCTCATCGAGATCGGAGGGTCCTATCGGCTGCCGGACCTCATGTCGTCCACCGGGACCCGCCTGGTGGAAGTCGGAACGACCAATCGGACCAGGATCGCCGACTACGAGACCGCGATCGACGACACGACAGCGCTGCTGCTCAAAGTTCACCCGTCCAACTACCGGATCGAAGGCTTCGCCCACGGAGCGACCCTCGGTGACATCGTCGAGTTGGCCCACGCCCGCGGCCTTCCCGCCGTCTTCGACGCCGGCAGCGGTCTGATCGACGAACGGACACCATGGCTGCCAGGACCGACGCCTGCCTGGCTCGAAGGTGAGCCGGGCATTGTCCAATCACTCGAAGCAGGGTCGGATCTCGTCATGTTCTCGGGGGACAAGCTGCTCGGCGGGCCGCAGGCGGGGATCATCGTCGGCGACGGCGAGTTGATCGCCGGACTGCGCAGACACCCGGTGGCGCGGGCGATGCGGCTCGACGGTCCGACACTCGCCGCCCTCGAGGCGACTCTCGAGGCATATGGAGATCGCCGAGCGGCGGGACTGCCGTTGTGGGCGATGGCGACCATGCCCCAGGCGGAACTGCGGGCGCGATCGGAGACGGTGGCGGGGTCACTGCCCGGCGTCAGCATCGTGGCGGGGGCGTCCACAATCGGCGCCGGCAGTGTTCCCGGTTCCCAGATCCCCGGTCCGGTCCTGCAGGTACGCGGTCGGGGACAGGGAGGGTTCGAGACGTTGCTGGCGTCGGATCCTCCGATCGTTGCTCGCCGCGAAGCGGGCGACTTGGTCCTGGACCTCCGCACGGTCAGGCCGGACGACGACGGTGAAGTGACCGAGGCTCTGGTGCGCCTATGCCGGTCGTAGGGACGGCCGGACACGTCGACCACGGAAAGTCCACCCTCACTAAAGCGTTGAGCGGTCGCGACCCGGATCGCTGGAAAGAGGAGAAGGCGCGCGGCCTCACCATCGACCTCGGATTCGCCTGGACGATGCTCGACGGCCTCGACGTCTCTTTCGTCGACGTGCCGGGACACGAGCGGTACTCGAAGAACATGCTCGCCGGCATCGAGGCCATCGATGTGGCGCTGCTCGTGGTGGCAGCCGACGAGGGATGGATGCCGCAGTCCGAAGAGCATCTGGCGATCCTCGACTTGCTCGGCGTGACGAGATCCGTAGTGGCGTTGTCGAAGGTCGACCGGGTCGACGCCGATCTCGCCGAGTTGGCGACCCTCGAAATCGAAGAGGAGCTGGCAGGAACGGTGCTGGCGGGCGCACCCATCATCGGCGTGTCCGCGATGACAGGGGAGGGTCTCGATGAGTTGCGGGCCGCACTGTCGGCGGCCGTGCGCTCTGTGGATCCGCCCACCGTCGACCGACCGCGCCTGTGGGTCGATCGGGTCTTCTCCGCATCGGGCGCCGGGACGGTCGTCACAGGCACGCTGCTGGACGGCAGTCTCACCGTCGACGATCGGGTGCGAATTCACCCAGGCGCGCTCGACTCGCGGGTGCGCGGAATCCAGAGTCACGAGACCACCCTCGACACAGTCGAACCTCGGCGTCGAGTGGCCCTCAACTTGGCGGGGGTCGGCATCGGCGACGTCGAACGAGGCTCGATGTTGGGACGACCGGACGAGTGGCGAACGACCAACCGAATCGCAGTGGAGTTCCGACCAGCGCGCTACGTCGAAGAGATCTCCAATCGGGGCGCCTATCACCTTCACGTCGGCAGCGGCGCCTGGCCGGTGAGGTTCCGACAGGTCGACGAAGGAGTGGCCATCCTCGACCTGCCGATCGAACTCCCGCTGACGATGGGCGACAGGTTCATCCTGCGGGATACGGGGAGACGGATGGTGATCGGCGGCGGCCGTGTCATCGACCCGGCCCCGACTCGACCCTCCAGACTGCGCCCGCACATCGGAGCGCTGCGGACGGCGCTCGACGGCGGTCCGGACGACAGGGCGGCTGCCCTTCTCAGGATGCGGGGCCGTGAATCGCGATCAGTGCTTTCGGCCCACAGCGGTGGCGGCGCGGCGGCGGGGGCGACGGGTGGGACAGATTGGGCGATGACCTCGGACACCGCGGATGAGTTGGGTGCCCGCCTGACCACGCTGGTCGCGGACTACCACCGAAGCCACCCGCTTCGCCCCGGGCTGGCCGCGGCCGAAGCGGCATCCCGACTGCAAATCGCTCCGGATGTCTTGAATCTCATCGTCGGGCGCACGGAAGGTCTGGACACCGAGAGTTCGCACATTCGCTCGACATCGTTCACCGGGGTTCGCAGCCAAGCTCAGGAAGAAGCATGGGAGAGGACCCGCACGCTTTTGGCCGAACAGGGACCCAGCGCTGCCCCTCGGGTCGATGAGCTCGAGATCGGAGTCGAAGTGGTGCACGCCTTGGTCAGGGAGGGCGAACTGGTCCGGATCTCCGAGGACTTCGTTTTGCTCCCCGCCCAGGTCGACAATCTGCTCAGCGTCGTCACGTCGTTCGAAGACCCGTTCACCGTCTCCGAATTCAAGGACAGGTCAGGGCTGTCCCGAAAGTACGCGGTGCCATTTCTCGAGTGGTCGGACCGGACAGGGCACACCGTGCGCCAGGGCGACACCCGCCGGGCGCGCTGAGGTCAGCGGGCGGCGACGCCGACGAGGGCCTTCCGGTCTGCTTCGGTCATCCCGCCCCAAATACCGAAGGGCTCACGGATGGTGACTGCGTATTCGCTGCACGGACCCTGGGATGGGCACACGTTGCAGATCGCCTTGGCTCGCGTCTCGCGCCTTTCACGGTCGTCCTTGCGTTCGAACGTGCTGGGCGGGAAAAACAACTGAGCGTGATGGCCACGGCACAGGGCCTGCTCTTGCCACTCATCCGTCGTCACATGGCCTCCTCATCCCGGGAACGAGGAGAACCTAGGAACCGCTTCCACAATTCACCAGGGAAATTTTGGAAAGCGAGGGAGGTTTTTTCGCGCTCTCAGCCGGGACCGACCTCGAGGAACCACCCCTCGACACCGAGCACCACGACGGGATCCGCCTTCCGAATACCCGCTTCGCGATGGGCACTCGCACGCCAGCGTGCTCCGTCGATCTCCACGATCCCGTCGGGAGCGACATCGGAGAGCGCCACTCCGGCCCTGCCAACGAGCTGCTCCCTGCCGATGGTCTGAGTCGAGAATCGGCTCCTCGCCACCGTCGGCATCGCCAGCAGAAAGAAGAAGGCGGCCGAGGCGAACGTCAGAAGGACACCGGGGACGCCAGGGGAGAACTGGGGCGCCGCATCGGTGAACGAAAAGCCGGCCACCGCCAGACCGAGGAGCCCGACGAGGTTGAGAACGAGCACGCTTCCACGCTGATACGCCACCGCCAGCACCCACGCCGACACCAGGGTGAGCGCCACCGCCCACCAGCGCACCGGGAGGACGGCGATCCCGTACGAAGCGAGGAAGAGACACACCGCAGCGACGCCGGCCGCGATCCCCGGACCGATCGCATAGAACTCGAAGGCGGCGACGGTCAGACCCGCCACCAGCAGGAAGAAGGCAGCTTCGGGCGTCGACGCCAACCGCAAGAACCCGTCCCACCATCCCGGGCCGCGGATGATCGTGGCGATCGTCGAGCCGTCTTCGACTGGCACCAGAGTTGAAAGCTCCCACTCGCCGCCCGCGAACCCGATCGTGCGGCCATCAAGAAGTTGTGCCACCTGGCGTGGGGCAGCGGTCTGCGGAGAGACTTCGATCGCGGCGACGTCGCCGACGTCGGCCACCGTGGAGTCGAGCGCCTCACCCGAGCTGGCTTCGGAGCCGCCCGCAATCCGGGGACTGAGGTAGCCGATCTCGGAACCAGGGGCGGCGAGGGTGACGTCGGCAGCGAGGGCAATCACACCGGCTCCCCCGAAGGCCTGGGCGGGTGCCGGACCGATCCAGGCCACGACCGGAAGCGGGGGCGAACCCACGAGCGCGACCAGCTCGTCGAAACGGGTCTCAGACCCGACCACGCCCGGACTGTCGATCTG
>JBBDQP010000072.1:0-16812 GCA_040905965.1 Acidimicrobiia bacterium | reverse complement strand
GGTAGGGCGGGGCTAACGTGGTGACCGGTATGTCATCCATTCTTCTCGTCGCAGACGACGACTGGGTCCGCAACGACGTCGAGGCGTCGCTTTCCGACGGCTCGATCACGCTGACGGTGGAGTCCGATCCGCGGGCGGCGGCGGCGCTCGTTCGAGATCAGACGTTCGACTGGGCGATCGTGGACATGCAGGTTGGGTCGATGGGAGGGATGGCGATCGTGCGGATGCTCCGCGGTGCGATCGCCAGCGGAGACACCGAGGACATGGGAATCGTGCTGCTGCTCGACCGCGATGCCGACCGATTTCTGGCAGGGCGTGCCGGCGCGGATGCCGCGGTGGTCAAGCCGTTCACCGCCCAGGACCTCCGCAGCCAGCTCGCAGCCGCAGCTGGCTGATCGGGCGGCGGTTCAGGAGGGACCGAAGCGGAAGTTTCCCTCGCCGAGGTCCGACCGCAGCGCATCCACTCGCTCGCGGATCTTTGCCTCGACCTCGTCGAGTGACACCGCGGTCCCGTCATCGAGGATGACGACCGGATCCAGGGGTTGTGACACGGCATCGGCCAACTTTTCCCTGGCCTCTCGCGTCTTGCCCAGTGCGAAAGCGGCCTTCTGCAGCCACCGCGACTCGGTCTCCCGGAGACGGTCCAATTTTCGCTGTGTCTGACGGTCGATGGTCGTCATCCTCAGCCCCTTTCATGCGCGAATGAGGCACATACCCTGGCTGAGACTGGCCGAAACGGCCAAATCGCTGCAAGGCGCGGCTCGCCTGCCGATGATACCGATGTGATACCATCGGACCATGGCTTTCACACTCCGCACTGATGAACAGCTCGAAAGGGTTCTCGATGAGCTCGTCAAGGATGAAGGTCTGTCCAGACAGGAGATCATCCGGCGAGCTGTCCTCGACCGATACGAGCGCGCTGGTCATGCCAAGAAGGTTGCTGACAGCACCGATCGGATGGTTGAGCGGTGGGGCGACGTCCTCGACCGCCTCGGCTCTGTGTGACCGAAGTCGAGTATCTCACCCTCGAAGATCTCCTAGGCCTGGTGCGGCGCCTCGGCGCCGGGCCGGTACGAGATCTAGGCCTTCTCGATGCGGCGGCCGGCCGACCTCGTTCGAGTGCTTTTGGAGAGGATGCGTATCCGACGCTCCAGCTCAAAGCGGCGGCACTGTTGCACTCGATAGTGGCCAACCACTCCTTGGTGGATGGGAACAAGCGTCTCGGGTGGATCGCAACAGCGGTCTTCCTGGACATCAACGGAGAGACCGTCGAACTGGGTGATGACGAAGCATTCCAACTCGTTCTGGCAGTCGCGGAGGGACGTCTCGACGTTGAAGACATCGCGGACCGACTCATCACCAGCCAGACAGCTCCGGAGGGTTGAGCCAGCGAGCCCAGACTCCGCGCATTTCTCGAACCGGACCCCGAGTCACGTTCCATTGTCGTCATAGGTGTGGCACAATTGTGGCCATGTCGACTGAGTCACTCCGTGCGGTCCGTGATCGGTTCTCCGAGTTCATCGAACGTGTCCAAACGCACCACGAACGGGTGGTGGTGACACGCAATGGCACCCCGGCGGCGGTGCTGATCAGCCCCGAAGACCTCGAGTCGCTTGAGGAGACCCTTGCCGTGCTCGGGGACTCTGAGGCCGTCACCGAACTGGTACAAGCCCATCGCGCGTATCTCGACGGCGATGTGGTGCGTGGTGTCGAGGCTGTGAAGGCCCTGCGGCCTCGGTGAGCGCCAAACGATACGAGATCGTCGTCACTGCCCCGGCGGCTCGGGCCATTCGCGAGGAGCTGCCGGAGGCGGTGGCATTTGCAGTGATCGACTTCCTGACCGGACCCCTGTTGGACAATCCGAGGCGGGTCGGAGCCGCTCTACGAGACGAACTGGGAGGCGTATGGAGCGCCCGGCGCGGGACGTATCGCATCCTCTACCGGATCGATGACGACCGGCACGAGGTCATCGTGTTGAGGGTGGGGCACCGCGGCGACGTCTACCGGCCCGGTTGAGAAACGGACTCTCCCGAAGGTGCGACGCGCGAGAGGGAACCGGCCTCACAAACCAGAGGGCCGCCCCGGAGGGCGACCCTGACCTGGTGTTTCTCTGAGTCGGGACGGTGGGACTTGAACCCACGACCTCAGCGTCCCGAACGCTGCGCGCTACCAAGCTGCGCTACGTCCCGATTGGAAGATCTGAGTCTAGACCCCCGCGGGGGGTCCGATACCGCCCTGGGACTTCAGCCGGTGATGGTGATGGAGTTGAGATAGACGGACTCGGTGGGATACGACCGTTCCCTGCCGCCGGCCTGCTGTCGGGTCTCGACCTGGTTGATCCGTTCGAGGACGTCGAAACCCTCCACGACTCTGCCCAACACGTTGAAGGTGGGGTTGAGCAATTCGGCCTCGTCGCCGGTGACGATGAAGAACTGACTCCCGGTCGTGCCGCGACCACCATTAGCCATCGCCACCACGCCCTCCTCGTAGAGGAATCCCGTGTCAGGGAACTCGTCGGGGATGCTGTAGCCGGGGCCGCCAGCGCCGGTCGCAGTCGGGTCTCCGCCCTGAATCACGAAGTCCGTCGCAATCCGATGGAAGGCGGTCCCGTCGTAGTAACCGTTGCGGGCGAGGAACACGAAGCTACTCACCGTCTGCGGGAAGTCTTCGGCAGCGAGCTCGACCACGATCGTCCCGCACGAAGTCTCCAGCGTTGCAACCACCGAGTCAGACCCGAACACCTGTCGAACGGGGGATTCGAACTGCATCTCGGTCACCGGATCCGGCAACGAACCCCCACAGGCCGTCGGCTGGTCACGGAAGTCGGCGAGCGCTTCAGGTAGGTCGCCCTCATCGGACGAGAACGTGCCGAGAAGAAGGAGCATCACGGCCACCGAGGCGCCAAGTCCGAGCCCGACGGTGATCCTTCGGCGCAGTTCGCGACGGGCGGTTGCCTTGCGCTGGGCCTCCTTGGCGGCGGCTCGGGCCTGTTTCTGGCGTTCACGTCGATCGCTCATCGGGCGGGAGGCTAACGGTGAACTGACACTCTTCGTGCCGGCGTATCCTTCGCTCCTCCCCGATCAGACTCCCATATGGCCCTCATCGTCCAGAAATACGGCGGCACCTCAGTCGCCACCCCGGAACGGATCTCGGCGGTCGCCGACCGCATCGTGGCGACGCGCAAGGACGGCAATGACGTCGTCGTCGTCGTTTCGGCGATGGGCAAGACCACCGACGAACTCCTCGAGCTCGCCGCAGCCGTGAGCCCGCTGCCGCCTGCCAGGGAACTCGACATGCTTCTCACGGCCGGTGAGCGCATCTCGATGGCGCTCACGGCGATGGCCATCCAATCCCGCGGAGTCGAGGCCGTGAGCTTCACGGGCAGTCAGGCCGGAATCCTGACCGACTCCGAACACGGATCCGCCAAGATCACCGGCATCACCGGGAGCAGGGTCCGAGAAGCGATCGACGAGGGCAAAGTGGTCATCGTCGCCGGGTTTCAGGGGGTCGATCCCCTCTCGAAAGAAGTGACGACACTGGGACGGGGTGGATCAGATGCCACCGCCGTCGCTCTCGCCGCCTCGCTCGGGGCAGACGTGTGCGAGATCTACACGGACGTGGACGGCGTGTTCACCGCCGATCCGCGGGTTGTGCCCGATGCGAAGAAACTCGCAGAGATTTCGTTCGAGGAGATGCTGGAATTGTCGGCGGCAGGCGCCGGCGTACTCATGAGCCGCTCAGTGGAATTTGGTCGGCGGTTCAACATTCCGATCCACGTCCGCTCATCGTTCAAGCCCGCCGTTGGGACCTGGGTCAAGGAGGAGACAATGGAACAAGCGATCATCAGCGGGGTGGCCCACGACACGTCGGAAGCCAAACTCACCGTGCGCGGAGTGCCAGACCGCCCTGGGGTCGCAGCCCGACTCTTCGAACCGCTGGCAGCGGCCGGGGTCAACATCGACATGATCGTCCAGAACACGTCACACGACGGGACCACGGACATCTCGCTCACCGTGCCGAAGGCGTCCTTGGACACCGCCCGCGCCATCGCCAATCGGGTCGCAGCCGAAGTCGACGCCGTCGGCGTGGAGGTCGACCCTGACATCGCCAAGGTCTCGCTGGTGGGGGCGGGTATGAAGTCGCATCCTGGCGTGGCGGCGAAAGTGTTCCGGACCATGGCAGACGCCGGGATCAACATCGAGATGATTTCCACGTCGACGATCCGCATCTCGTGCGTCGTCCGGGCGTCGAACGTCGAGGAAGCAGTCCGGCTCCTGCATGCCGAGTTCGATCCGCCTCTCATCGAACCGGAGGTAGGAGCATGACCGCCAACATCGCCATCGTGGGAGCAACCGGTGCCGTCGGACGCACCATGCTCCAGATCCTGGGAGAGCGCGACTTTCCGGTCGCCGAATTGCGGCTGATGGCTTCCGCCCGCTCGGCAGGCACGAAAGTCGAGACTCCCTGGGGCGCAATCGAGATCGAGGACCTCGACGAAGCGGATCCCGCCGGAATCGACATTGCGCTGTTCTCGGCGGGTGGCGACCGGAGCCGGCAGCACGCGCCGCGCTTTGCCGAGGCCGGAGTCGTCGTCGTCGACAACTCGTCCGCGTTCCGGATGGAACCCGACGTCCCCCTGGTGGTGGCCAACGTGAACGACGACGCCCTGGCTGATCGGCCCAGGGGGATCATCGCCAACCCGAACTGCACCACGATGGCGTTGATGATGGCGATCGGGCCGCTGCATCGGGAGGCAGGGCTGACGTCGATGGTGGCGACGTCGTATCAGTCGGTGTCAGGGTCCGGCAAGCAAGGGATGGACGAACTCCTCCGCCAGACCCGCCAACTCATCGAGTCCCCCGAATCGTTGCAGTACGGAGGATGGGAGGACCCGGGGGGAAGCCTCTATCAGCGTCCGATCGGTTTCAATGTGCTCCCCTATGCCGGAACCGAGAAGGAGCAGGGCTACACAGACGAGGAGTGGAAGCTGGTCAACGAGACCCGCAAGATCCTCGGAGCCCCCGGAGTGGCGGTCGAACCGACGTGTGTCAGGGTTCCGGTGATGGTGGGCCACGGAATCGCCGCCACCGCACGGTTCGACAGACCGCTCGATCGGATCGAGGCCGTGGAGATCCTCGCCCGAGCCCCGGGCGTCCAGGTGTGGCACGACACGACGCCCACACCGCTCGACTCGGCGGGAATCGACGACGTGCTGGTCGGGCGGGTGCGGGACACTGTCGGAGCGCCGGGCGGCATCAACCTGTGGGTGGTGGGCGACAACCTTCGCAAGGGCGCGGCGCTCAACACCATCGAGATCGCTGAACGGGTGATGGCGTCCCTCGGGTGAGGCTCGGAGGTGCGTGGACCGTCCGGCGGCTGAGCCGGGTTGCGACAGCACGAGGCCACTAGCGTTCCCCTGCGTGCCGATCGATCTCCACACCCATTCCACGGCCTCGGACGGATCATTCACCCCGACCGAACTCGTCCAGCTCGCCGCGGTCCAGGGTCTGGAGGCCATTGCTCTCACCGACCACGACACCCTCGAAGGGATCGGAGAGGCCAAAGCGGCTGCCGACGCGGCGGGGATCGAACTCATCCCAGGAATCGAGCTGTCGTTGGACTGGGATCGAGGGGGAATGCACATGCTGGTGCTGTGGCTGGAACCGGGGAGCGGGCCTCTTCAGGACCGTTTGGCGGGCCTGCAGGAGGCGCGCAACGGCCGCAACGCCCGCATCGTCGAACGGTTGAACGAACTCGGAATGGAGATCACCCTCGAGGAGGTCGAGACGGAGGCAGGTACGGGGACGGTGGGACGGCCGCACATCGCGGCGGTCATGGTCAGAAGGCGCCACGTCGGGACGATCACTCAGGCGTTCGACGAGTACCTGGCCAACGGACGGCCGGCGTACATGCCCCGCCGCCGGCTCGGACCCGAGGAAGCCATCGACCTGGCGCGCCGATCGGGCGGCGTCCCGATCCTCGCCCACGCCCACACGCTCGGACTCGACAACCGAGACGAAGTAGAGGCAATGATGCGGAGACTCGCCGATGCGGGGATGGTCGGCATCGAATGTCACTACGGCAGCTATGACGCCGACGAGCGCGCCGGGTACGTGAAGATGGCCGCCCGCTTCGGGCTGCTGCCCTCCGGAGGCTCCGACTTCCATGGCACGTACAAGCACGACGTGTCGCTGGGAACGGGGTCAGCCGGCTTAAGCGTGCCCACCGAGATCCTGGAGCCGCTGCGCTCGACCCGAGCATGAGCCAGAGTCCCCGGATCGGAACCGCGGCGGCGATCGTCGCGGCTGGCGTCCTGTTGTCACGGGTTCTCGGATTCGGTCGCGATCTGACGATGGCCGTCATCCTCGGGCGGACCGCCGAGACGGATCTCTACCAGTACGCCTTCACGATCCCCGACTTCGCGTTCTACTTGGTGGCGGGCGGTTTCCTCTCCATCACCCTGATCCCGATCCTCGCCGCGCGGGTGGAGTCCGGAGACGACGCCAGCAGTGCGTTCAGCGCCGTGTTCCGGACAGTTGGGATCATCCTCGCCGTCCTCACCGCCGCCGCCGCCCTCAGTGCTCCGACGCTGGTGGAAGTCATCTTCCCCGAGGTAACCGGCAACGCCGCGAGTCGGCTCGTGGCCATGACCCGACTCGCCCTCGTTCTCCAGGTGCTGTTCGCGCTCGGCGCCCTGTTCTCGGCCGTCCAGTTCACTCACCGACGCTTCGTGATCCCGACTTTGGGACCCATCATCTACAACGCCGGGATCATCGTCGGAGGCGTCGTGGGCAATCTTGACGGGTCGCCCAGCCCGGAGGCGTTTCTGATCGGCGGTGTCGCCGGGGCACTCGTCGGCTCGTTCGGACTCCAATGGTGGGGAGCGCACCGCCTGGGACTCCGGTTCGTCCGACCGGAACCGAACGACCCGGCGGTCCGGGAGTATCTGACACTGGCGCTGCCGCTGATGGTCGGCCAGACGGTGATCGCGCTGGACGAGCAGTGGCCGCGCGCCTTCGGACAGTTCGGACCGGAAGGCACGACGGCGGGTCTGCAGTATGCGCGGCGCCTGATGATGCTCCCGGTGGGTGTCATCGCCCAGGCTGCGGGAGTGGCCGCATATCCGTATCTGGCCGGCCTCGCCGCACGAGGCGACGCACCGGGAATGCGGAGCACCGTCGATCGGTCGATCCGGGTTGCACTCGTCATCGCCGTCCCCGTGACATTGATCGTCGTCGTGCTCTCGGACGTCTGGGTCCGGCTGGCGCTCCAGTGGGGAGCCTTCACGGCCGACGACACGGTCGTGGTGGCTTCGCTGCTGGCCGTCTATGCCACGGTGACCCCGTTCTGGGTCGTCCATCAGGTAATCACCAGGGCCTTCTACGCCCGCCGCCAGATGTGGACTCCGGTGATCGTGGGAACCGTCGTGACCCTGGTCACCATTCCCACGTTGTTCTTCGTGGCCGGGGACGGGACGGGTATCGCCGCCGTCTCCGCGGCCGCGGTCGGCGTCTATGCCAGCGCGATTGCCGTGGTCTGGTACCGGGGCGTGCCGGCGGCGGAACGCTCGGCGATGGCACGGTTCGCCGGACGACTCAGCGTTGCGATCGCCGGAGCAGTCGCCACCGCCCTGGCGATCACGCCGTTGCACCCGGCCGCGGCAGCAATCTCCTCCATCGGTGTCTTCGTGGCGGCGGGGTACTTCCTCGGGATCGAAGAAATACCCAGTCTCTTGCGGAGGCTCGTCAGACCTCGGTGAGCCAGCCGTGCGGGTCGTCGGATTCACCGAGATGGATGGCGCGCAGGGCGCTGCGGAGCCGAGTCGTCTGCGAACCCACCCCGCCACCACCGACCGGGATCTCCTCGCCGTCGACGAACAGCGTCCCCACCGACGCCAGCACCGCGGCAGTCCCGGAGAGGGCCGCCTCGGCGTCCGGACGAGACGCCCACTCGACGACGTCGCTCACAGTCAAAGAACGCTCTTCGACTTCGTAACCAAGGTCTCGTCCGAGCTGCAGGATCGAATCCCTCGTCACACCGTGCAGGAAACTCTCGGTGAGCATCGGAGTCACGATGCGCTCGGCGTCGATCAGCATGAAGTTCGATGCCCCCGTCTCCTGGACATCACCCCGCGGAGCGAACAGGACCTGGTCGATCCCGTACTCGGCCCGGCGATCCATCGTGATTCCGAGCGCCATGACGTAGTTTGCGCCGCTCTTCACCATCCCGAAAGTGGGAGTCGACCGGGGTTGGTCCTGCTCGATGGCGAGCTTCAACGCCCGATCTCCGCCTTTGAAGTAGTCACCCACCGGGCTGGCGAGCACATACAGCAGCGCCTCCTTGCTGGGAACCGCCGCCGCACCGATATTCGGCTCGGTTCCGATCAACGTGGGACGGAGATACAGCGATCCGGGGGAGACGGGCACGTCTGCGCGGTTGGCCGCGACGGTGTCGAAGATCATTTGGCGAAGCATGTCGAGCGGCGGAACGGGAAGCCGCAAGATCCCGGCGCTCGTCGCCATCCGCTCCGCGTGGCGATCGGCCCGGAAGACCCTGACGACGCCGTCGGTCCCACGATGGGCCTTGAGGCCTTCGAAGCAGGCACTCCCGTAATGGAGGACGTGGGTGGCCGGATGGAAAGAGAACGGCTGGGTGCCGACCACTTCGGATGACGACCAGTTGCCGTCCTTCCAGGTGGCAACAGCCATCGAATCCGCGAACACCGTGCCGAAGGCACCGGTGGGCGCTTCAGGGAACGATGACGTCATGGCGGCCTCCGATCGAATCTGGGGTGCGCAATCTACGACATCGGATCAGGGGTCCGGCCAGTTCCGACCGGGATCGGGCGCGGTGGGGGGATCGAATCGTCCCAGCGGCGTCTGCATCCCGAGCCGGACCCAGGCCGGCGGGCGACGGTCGGGGGGGCGTCGGGAGCGGGCGCGTTCCTCGGATGCCAAGCTCTCGCGAATGACCGCCGCGATCGCGGCCGCTTCGTAGGGACCGACCCCGCCCCTGATCTCGATTCCTGCGATGTCATCCATGGAGTTCCACCAACTCGATGAGCGTACCGGCGACGTCCTTGGGATGGACGAAGGCAATCCGGGCGCCGCGTCCGCCGAGACGCGGATGTCGGTCGATGAGGGCGGCATCGCGGGAGGCGAGGTGGTCCAGCGCCGCTTCGATGTCGACGACGGCGAACGCGACGTGGTGCAGGCCTTCGCCGTTGCGTTCGAGGAATCGACCGACCGGGGACTCGGACGTGAGCGGGCGAAGCAGTTGGATGAAGGACCCGCCCACGGGAATCATCGCCTCCTCGACACCCTGGGACTCCACCGTCTCCCGATACAGCGGAGTCACCCCGTACCGGTCCTCGTACGCGCCGATCGTCGCATCGAGGTCCCGCACAGCGATCGCCGTGTGGTCGAGGTTCAGCAGCTTCATCGGCACCGATTCAAGTCGACCGGTGCCGCCCCTGAGTCGGAGAGCCGAGAGACGGAGATGACCTGTAGCCTCTGGACATGAGCGCTGTCATCACCGGTCTGGCCCGAACCCCCATCGGAAAGTACGGCGGAGAACTCGCATCCCTCCGCGCCGTCGAGCTCGGCGGCGCGGCGATCGAAGCCGCAGTCGAGCAGTCCCGAACCGATCCTTCTGCCGTGGACGAAGTGATATTTGGTCACGTCCTGCAAGCGGGCGAAGGCCAAATCACCGCTCGGCAGGCGGCGGTGCGGGGAGGTCTTCCCATGACGGTGCCTTCCCTCACGGTCAACAAGGTCTGCCTCTCGGGACTTGCCGCCATCGGACTCGCCAACCGGGCCGTCGCAACCGGCGACGCCACCTTCGTGGTCGCGGGTGGAATGGAGTCGATGTCGAACGCTCCCCACGTCGTTCGGGAGGTCCGCTGGGGCACCCGCATCGGCGACGTGACGATGGTCGACGTCATGAACCACGACGGTCTCTTCTGTGCGTTCGACCGCTGCACGATGGGTGAATCGTCGGATCACAAGAATGCCGGTCTTGGCATCAGCCGAACCGAACAGGACGAATGGTCCGCACGCTCCCACGCCCGAGCGCAGGCGGCGACCGAATCGGGCGCATTCGCCGGCGAGATCGTCGGGGTGAGCGTGCCCCAACGCAAGGGTGAGCCTGTCAAGGTGGAGCGTGACGAGGGGATCAGGGAGTCCACGACTGTGGAGTCCTTGGCGGCGCTCCGTCCCGCATTCATCGCAGACGGCACGATCACGGCGGGAAACGCCTCGCAGATCTCGGATGGGGGGGCGGCCGTCGTCGTTGCAGACAGGACAGCAGCAGAAGCGAACGGCAGTCCGATCCTGGCCGAGATCGTCGCATACGGCCAGATCGGCGGGGTCGATGCCACGCTGCACGAGCGCCCGGCAGAAGCACTGCGGGTGGCACTGAAGAAGGCGGGAATGGAGGCGTCGGACCTCGACCTCGTCGAGATCAACGAGGCGTTCGCCGCAGTCGCCCTGTGGTCCGCCCGCATGCTCGATATCGACGAATCCAAGGTGAACGTCAACGGCGGGGCGGTGGCGCTGGGACATCCGATCGGATGCACCGGAACACGGCTCGTCGTCACTCTGATCAGCGCCCTCCGCGCTCGAGGGGGCGGGGTCGGAGCCGCCACCTTGTGTGGCGGCGGCGGACAGGGCGACGCCCTGATCGTGAAGGTCTCCTGATGGCAGAGATCCCCGATCGCAATCTCGGTCTCGACCTCGCCCGTGTCACAGAAACCGCGGCCATGGCCGCCGCCCGCTGGCAGGGTCGGGGCGACAAGGAGGCAGCCGACAAGGCGGCGGTCGACGGGATGCGCGCCCATCTGGGGACACTCGACCTCGATGGCGTCGTCGTCATCGGCGAGGGCGAGAAGGACGAAGCCCCGATGCTCCACAACGGCGAACAGGTCGGCAACGGCGAAGGCCAGCAGGTGGACGTGGCGGTGGACCCGGTGGAGGGGACCACCCTCGTCGCCGATGGCATGCCTGGAGCGCTGGCGGTCCTGGCGGTGGCAGAGCGGGGGACGATGTTCTCCCCCGGCTCGATGGTGTACATGGAGAAGATCGCCGTCGGACCCGCCTGCCACGGGGTGATCGACCTCGACGCCCCGGTCGAGCACAACCTGGCCAAGGTGGCGAAGGCCAAAGGCGACGACATCAACGACCTGACCGTCATCATCCTCGACCGGCCCCGCAACCGGCCTCACATCGAGGCGGTACGCGCCGCCGGCGCCCGGATCCGACTGATCCGCGACGGCGACGTGTCCGGAGCCATCGCCACCGGACGGGATGGTGCGGGAATCGACATGCTCCTGGGTATCGGCGGCTCCCCCGAGGCCGTGCTCGCGGCCGCCGCGCTGCGGTGCATGGGTGGAGAGATCCAGTGCCGGTTGTGGGCACGAGACGACCGGGACAGGCAGTACGCGGCAGAGCACGGTCACGACATGGACCAGATCATGACCACCACCGACCTGGTCGGGGGGGACAACGTCTCGTTCGCGGCGACCGGGATCACGGGCGGTGAGTTTCTCAGCGGTGTCGAGTTCCACGGCAATGGTGCGGTCACCCACTCGGTGATGATGCGGTCCAAGACCGGCTCCATCCGCTACATGGACGCCTTCCACAACCTGAGCAAGCTCGGCACCCTGTCCAGCGTCGAATACGGCTGACCGAGCGATCTGAGGCGCGAACGGGGCCGGTGGATCAGTCGGGGGCGGGTTTCGACGCGAGCGCCACGATGTAGTCGAACTGCTTCTTGGTGACCGGCTGGACCGAGAGGCGACTTCGATTGAGAAGCACCATCTCGGAGAGGGCCCGATGGGTCTTCAACTCCGGCATTCCCAGGAAACGGGGGAACTTCTCGACGAACTTCACGTCGACCATGATCCAGCGCGGGTCGTCCGGATCGGATGTCTCGTCGAAGTACTTCGACTTCGGATCGAACTGGGTGTGGTCGGGGTACGGCTCGCTCGCCACCTCGGCGATCCCGGCGATGCCGGGCGGTTTGGCGTTCGAATGGTGGAACAGCGCGCGGTCACCGATCTTCATCTCGTCGCGCATGATGTTGCGAGCCTGATAGTTGCGGATGCCGTCCCAGTGTTCGGTCCCGTCGCGGGCGAGATCATCGATCGAGTACGTGTCGGGTTCGGACTTGATGAGCCAGTACTTCACGAGCCGATGGTGCCACGGTCCGCCGAGCGGTCAAACAGAGTCACGTCACACCGCCGAGCCGTAGCGCGCCGAGAAGATCGTCGGCCACCGGCACCCCATGGGACTCGAGTTCCCGGCGGTGATGCGCCCCGGTGTCCACCAACACGACGGCCGCTCCGACGTGGGCGGCGGCAACCGCGTCGTCAGTCGCATCGCCGATGAGCAGCACGGTCGCAGGGTCTTCGTGGCGCATCAGCGCGCGCAGGTGGGCTTCGAGAAAACCGGACTTTTGGGCCCCCGGCTCACCGCGAAGCCCGTCGATGCGCGAGAAATACCCGCTCACCCCGAGGCGGTCGACGAGGGGGACGAGTTCGTGATGCGGGAACATCGACAGCAGAGACTGCTCGGCGGGAACGTCGACGACCGCGCGGAGCGCATCGAGGGCGTCGCGGGCGAGCCCGGCACCCGGGAGGAGATCTCGGTAGGCATCGTGAAATCGCGTGTCGAGATCCAGCCACTCCGCATCGCTGACGGGGCGGGCTGCGAGACGCTCGTAGAAGATCTTCACCGGTCGCGTGTAGTGGGTGCGGTACTCCTCGAGGGTGATCGGAGAGAGACCGAGCGGAGCGATGCCGACGTTGACGGATTCGACCACCAGGTGAAGGTCGTCGAACAGCGTGCCATTCCAATCCCAGACAACGTGCCGAATCACAGGGCCTCCAGCGCCGAGTCATAGCGCGGGGCGACCACGCTCCAGTCGAACATTGCCATGGACTCCCGTAGACCGTCGGGCGATCGTCGCTCTGTGAGCGCGCCGCGGAGCGCGGCAGTGAAACCGCCCGGTTCGTACAGGACGGCCTCATGATGCTCTGTGGGGATGAGCCACGGGTAGGAGAGTCGTCTGGGAAGGACCGGACGCGCCCCGGCTGCGATCGCTTCGACGACGCTGATACCGAAAAATTCCTGCAGCGCAGTGCTCACCACCACATCCGAACACCGCAGCAAGGCTCGATAGGCGTCGGTCGGCAAGTGGTCATTGACTTCGATGCGATCACCCATCTCCTCAGCCAGTTCGTCGAGCACTCCCGGGACGGTGCGAAACCGCTCGCCTGCAAGAGCCAACCGGAAGTCGTGAGTCTCCGCAACGGCCCGGATCCCGTCTGCGAACGTCTCAGGATCCTTGTCGTGCTCCCAACGATGGTTCCAGAGCACCAGCGGCGTATCGGATCGGGATGGCGCCTCCCACGCCCATCCCAGATCGACGCCGACCGGCAGAACGGCGCTCTTGGCCGCCACCGAGTCGACGAGGTGGGTGTGGGTGTGATCGGGGAAACCTTTGAGAAGCCTCGGGACCTCTTCGAAGAACGCCTCCCGGTGGTACCCGCTGTTGAAGTACACCGCATCGGCGGCCAATGCCGAGGTCCAGTTGAGAAACGGATACGAGCGATCGGCGTCCATCAAGGGACTGTCCGGATACGTGAGCTGGCTCTCGTGGAAGTACAGCGCCAGGGGTGGACGACCGATCGAAGGGGCCAGGAATGTCCGTAGTGCCGCCACATCGACCATGTCAGAGACCAGCACCACATCCGGCCGATACCCCTCCGCTGCCAACTGGGCGACGCTCTCGGCGAGCGTCACCGCAGAACCTTTCATCCGCCAGGTCCACCAGCGGGATTCGTGACTGACGATCGTCACCTCGTGCATCGAGGTGGCGGCATAGCCTTCTGCCCAGGCGCGGTGCGACCCCCCGAGATACGGCTCGACGAGGAGAACACGCATCGGAGTCGGCTACATCTCCATGCGACCGACGAGCGCCCTGCCGAGCGTGAGTTCGTCGGCATAATCGAGATCGCCGCCCACGGGGAGGCCGCTGGCGAGCCGGCTGACCCGCAGACCCCCCGGCTTGAACTCTTTGGCCAGGTACATGGCGGTGGCGTCACCCTCCATCGTCGGATTCGTCGCAATGATGAGCTCACTGAGACTCTCGGACGCCACCCGTTGACGCAGTTCGGGGATCCGCAGTTGGTCCGGTCCCACACCATTGATGGGAGAGAGCGATCCGCCGAGCACGTGATAGAGCCCGCGGTACTCCTGAGTCCTCTCGACCACCATGATGTCCTGCGGACGTTCGACCACGCACACGATGCCGGTGTCGCGTCGCGGATCCCGGCAAATGGTGCATTCCTCCGACACGGTGACGTTGAAGCACCGTCGACAGTGCCTCACCTGATCGCGTAGGTCGAGGACCGCCTGGCCGAGTCTCCGGGCGTCGACGTCGGGAATGCTGAGGAGATGAAAGGCGATCCGCTGCGCCGACTTGCCGCCGATGCCGGGGAGCCGAGAGAGCTCGTCGACAACGCGCTGGAGGGGACCTTCGTACATCAGCCGAGCAGACCGCCCAGGCCCCCAAGCCCGCCGGCGAGCCCACCCATCTGGGATTCTGCCGCTTCGGATGCGGCCCGCATCGCCCCGTTGACGGCGGCGACGACCAGATCGCCGAGCATCTCCGGATCGGACGGGTCGATCACCTCGGAAGCGATTTCCACCGACACCAGTTCGTTCGAACCCCTCACCGTCGCCTTGACGACACCACCTCCGGCGGTGCCTTCGAAGGTCATCTCGGCGAGTTCTGACTGTGCGGCCATCAGCTGCTCCTGCATCTGCTGGGCCTGCTTCATCAGCTGCTGCATGTTGGGGGGGCGATTCATGAGATCCCTCGTCGAGTGCGAGCCCTGATCGTACCGGCGGCAGCTCGTCTACCCGCGCCGGGCAGCGGCGACGGATCATCGAGATCTCAGTTGTCGTACTCCTCGATCTCGATGCCACCGAGCTCGTCGGCGATCAGCTTGAAGGGATCGGTCGGGTCCGACGTCGATTCGGCCATGGTGTCCTTGTCGGGGATCTCCTCGTCGTCGTTCCCGACGGTGGCAGGCTCTGGTCCAGTGGCCGCTGTACTGCCGGCCGGATCCCCGTCCGCTGCACGGAACTGCACGGAGACCGACCCTCCCAACAGATCTCCCGCCTTGGTGGCGACAACCGCCGCCACTGCAGGATCACTCTTGAGAGAGGCGAGATGGAAGTCGTGGCGGACATGGATGATCAGCGCAGAGCCCTCCACACCTCCCGGTTCGGTCTCTCGGAACAGAGCCCAGCGGCGGGCGCCGAGGAGTTCCCTGAGTCCGCCGAACAGGCCCGGCCATATCTCGCGGAACGCCTCCATCGTCACCGTGGCGGGGGGAGGCGGCTCGCTCGGCTCGCCCACGAGCGGGCGGGCGAGTTCTTCTGTGCTGGGCTCCGGCGCTGGCTCCGGCTCGGAGGCAGCAACCGGAACCTCTTCCGGTTCTTCCGGCCCGGACGATTCGGATTGAGCGGGCACAGCTTGGTCAGACGCGGATCGATCCTGGGAGGGTTGCGGAGTCGGGGCGGTCACAGGAGCCGCCTGAGCACCCGCCGGCTGCTTGGCGAGCCGTTCGAGACGATCGAGCCTCGAGAGCATCGCCGCCGGATCGACGGAGGTCTCCGGCCGAGTGAGCTTGATCATCGCCAACTCGAGCATCAGGCGTTCCTCACGGCCTTCGCGAAGCTTGACGAGCGCGTCTCCCAGGAGATCGACCGCCCGCACCACCTCACCGGCGGGCAGCCGGGACGCCGCCTTCCGCCACAACTCCAGCACCTCGGCGGGCTCGTCTGCGACCTCGGCCAGGTTGGGGGCGTAATGGGCGAGAAAGACCCCTCGAAAGAAGCCGACCGATTCGGACACGAAACGGCGCAGGTCGACGCCCTGGGATGCGAGGCGGGCGACCAGCTCCAGGCCTTTTCTGGCGTCCTGCTCGGTGACGGCAGCCATGAGGACCTCGAACGCTTCGGCGTCGGCGAGACCGAGCGCCCTGCCGACACCAGTCAGATCGACGACTCCGTCTCCGAGGGCGGCAACCTGTTCGAGAAGGGACAGCGAGTCTCGGACCGACCCGCCGGCGTGACGAGCCACCGCCACGAGGGCGGCCGGCTCGGTCTTGAACCCTTCGAGGTCGGCGATCTTGGACAAGTGCGCCGCCAGGCTCTCGATCGGGACCGAATGGAAGTCGAAGCGCTGTGACCGACTCCGAATCGTGTCGAGGAGCTTGTACGGCTCGGTCGTGGCCAGCACGAAATGCACGTGAGGTGGGGGCTCTTCGAGTGTCTTGAGCAATGCGTTCCCCGCCGCCTTCGACAGCATGTGCGCCTCGTCGAGGATGAACACCCGGCGACCGCTGGCAGCGGAGGCGACAGTCGACACACTGACCCGCATGTCGCGGATGTCCTCGACGCTGTTGTGGCTGGCGGCGTCCAGTTCCATCACGTCGAGCGAGGAGCCCTCCGTGATGGCGATGCACGATCCGCATGTGTTGTCGGGGCTCCCGTCCGGATTGCGCTTCTCACAGTTGAGCGCCTTGGCGAGGATGCGGGCGGTGGTCGTCTTCCCAGTTCCGCGTGGTCCGGCGAACAGATAGGCGTGGGCGACGTGACCGTCGGCCACTTCCCTGGCGAGGGTTGTCGTGATGTGCGTCTGGCCGATCACGTCTTCGAACGATTGCGGCCGGTACCTCCGGTAGAGCGCCTGATATTCCACGACGGCGAGAGTACCGGGTCGCTGTGACAGTGTCCCCCC
>JBBDQP010000071.1:0-28344 GCA_040905965.1 Acidimicrobiia bacterium | reverse complement strand
AGAAAGCAGCGACGTCGCGCAGGACCCGTCCCGGCCTGCGCATCTTGGCGATCGCCTTCGCTTCGATCTGGCGGATGCGTTCCCGTGTGACGTGGAAATGGCGTCCGACCTCGTCGAGCGTTCTGGGCTCGGTGTTCCCCAGCCCGTAGCGCATGATGATCACGGTGCGCTCGCGGTCGTTGAGGCGTTCCATGTACTCGTCGAGGTCTTCGAGGCGGGAGGCGAGGAGTGCCATCTCGAAAGGATCTTCGGCACTTTCGTCTTCGATGAAGTCGCCGAGGACGGTCGAGTCCTCACCGACTGGTTCGAAGATCGAGATCGTCTCGGGGGAGATCTTCTTGGCATCGATCACCTTGTCCACTGTGAGACCCGACTCCTCGGCGATTTCCGCATCGGTGGGAGTGCGGCCGAGACGCTTGGTCAGTTCGTTGTCCGCCTGTCGGACTTGGCCGATCGTGTCCATCATGTGAACCGGAATCCGGATCGTCCGGCTCTTGTCGGCGATGGATCGCGAGATCGACTGACGGATCCACCACGTGGCGTAGGTGGAGAACTTGAAGCCCTTGCAGTATTCGAACTTCTCGACCGCTCGGATCAGCCCGAGGTTGCCTTCCTGGATCAGGTCGAGGAACGGCAGTCCGGAGCGCTGGTAGCGCTTGGCGATCGAGACGACCAGACGCAGGTTCGCCTGAATGAAGTGCCGCCGGGCGGCGAGGCCCTGGCGAATCTCGGCATCGAGCTTGACCTTGTCGGGATGCTCAGGTTCGGCCTCGAGTTCGATTTCGGCCTTGCGTCCCTTTTCGATCGACTTGGCGAGCGCGACCTCGTCCTCGGCAGTGAGCAACACGAATTTGCCGATGCCGTCGAGGTACTGCTGGACCGCCTCGTCGCCCGCGTCCCAGGGGTTCATTCGCCGCGATGACATGAAGTGCTTCCGTCCGAATTGGGTACTTGCACCCTTCTATCGGCTGCGATACGCCCAAAGTTGAGCCCCCAAAAGTCCATTCGAACCCAGGGTCAGATCGGACGCCCACGTCCGTTTCAGCCCACAGAAGACGCACAGCGGGGGGTGCCGGGGGGTCGTCCCCCTGCGGGGTAAGAGTGGGCCCGGACGGGTTCGAACCGCCGACATCCACGGTGTAAACGTGGCGCTCTTCCAGCTGAGCTACAGGCCCGATGCAGAACCCGAAAGGGTAGTGGCGGTCGCTGGGTGAGGTCACACCTGGTCATCCCGTGCGCCCGCCCGTGTCCTGCCAGGGCGGCCTGAGCGCGATCAACTCGAATCACACCAGCGCGGCGACCAGCAGCGTGGCGCCCACCATGGCGACGATGCCGGGGATGATGATCCGGCGCAGCCTTCCGTGTCCGATTGCCAGCACGATGAGCCCCTTCACCAGCGTGTTGGTGACCGCCGCCAAGGCGATGGCGTTGGCCGCCGTGGCGTTGGCGATCGTTCCATCGCCGATCGACAGTTCCGCCAGCGACAGAGTGACGGCGTCGACGTCGGCGATTCCGGAGGCCACCGCCGAGAAGTACACGCCGGCGTCACCGAAGGACTCTGATGCCGCCTTGGAGATGATCAGGATCACCCCGTAGAGGAGACCGAACTGCAGCGCCGGCATCAGCCGGAACGGGTTCTTGAACTCTGCGTCTTCGAGTGGGTTGCTGCCGGAGCGCTGGCGGGCGTAGATGAAGGATGCCGCTGCCAGACCCGCCACGCCACCAGCAGTGATCGACGGCCACACCTCCGAAAGCAGCGCAGGGTTGACGACTGCAACTTCGACGATGACCCGGGCGAACATGATCGCCCAGGCCATGAGCAGTCCCAGCGCCAGTGGGTAGGCCAGTTCGTCTGACTTCTTGCTCTGGCCCGACAACGTGAGTGTGACGGCGGTCGAAGAGACGAGGCCCCCGAGGACGCCCGTGAGAACCACGCCGCGCTGGGGCCCTACGAATTGGATGAGGGCGTATCCCACGAAGGACAGTCCGGAGATGAACAGGACCATCAGTCCGACACGGAACGGGCTGGCGGCATCGAACGGTGACGGTCCGAACGTCTCGGTGGGGAGGATCGGAAGCACGAGCAGGGCGAGTACCGCAAATTTCACCGTGGCATAGACGTCCTGCGGATCGAGATTCGCCGCCAGCTTTCGGGTCTGAGGCTTGAGCGTCAGCAGTGTCGTGGTTGCCACACCGATCGCCGCCGCCACAGCGAGGTTGCCGACCACTGCCAGCCCTCCGGACAGGAAGACGACGATCGCCGCAACCTCCGTCGTCTGACCGACATCGCCGTCCCGGGTGGTGGATACGAAATATCCGATGAAGGTGAGGGCGCCGATGAGCAACAAGGCCGCAACGAAGATGGCTGGACTCGACACGGCATCGGATAAATGTGCTGCCACGCCGCCGGCAAGCCCTATGAGAGCGAACGTCCGGGCCCCGGCGAACATCGCCTTCTCCGAACCGTGACCTGCGTACTCGCGCTGCAACCCCACAAGGAGACCTATGGCGAGAGCGGCACCAAGTCTGGCGAAGAGGTCTGTGATGTCGATGGTCCGTCACCGCCGGGTCGTCGGGCGTGTCAGGAGCATACGGTCAACGACCGAGAGGGGCCCGTGACGGGCCCCTCTCGGTTCGTGAGTCGGTGGTCTGGTGTCAGCGCTCGAGTTTGTCGGCGGAGGCGATCCAGCCTTCGATCGTGGTGCGAGACGGCATCCGGTCGGGGGACAGGGCCGCCAGACGGTCGCTCATCGTTTCCGCATCGGCTGCGGCGACCACCGAGATCGAGACGTACCCGGCTTCTCGCAGGAGTCCGTCGTAGGCGTCGTCGATGCCGTCGATCGCCTTCAGGTCGATGCGGGAACGCCAGGACTTCATCCGTCCGGTGGCGATACCGGTCGCATCGGAGAATCGCTTCATCGAGTCTTCGTCGTCGGTACGAGCCAGGAAGGCGGCGACGGTTGTCACTCCTTCTGTTCGCATCCGCTCGGCGTAGGCCTCGCCGACCCCAGGGATCTCAGCGACATCATTGACCGGCGACGTGGCCGTTGCAGCGAGTCCTTGCATGGTGTCGCGCAGCGTCGCCGCCGCTTCGGGACCGTCGCGTCGGATGCGGGTGATCATGCGATCGACGAGTTCTTCGCCTTCGAGTGCCCATCGGTCGATGTCGTCGCGCGCCGATGCCGACAGTTTCTCTGCGGATGCTTCGAGCGTGGCGCGGGCATCAGTCAGCCTCTCCATCAGGGCGTTGACGGCGCTCACCGGAATTCCGACTGCGGTGTGGGCGATGCGTTGCATGGTGGACTGTGTCATGTGTCACCTCGTGGGTGTGTCGTCGTAATTGGCACATACCCGCCAGACGCCAGACCGAAACGTGCCGGTACGATGCGGCGCCGATGCCCACCGTCTCCGAAGTCCTCTCCCGTCTCGACCAGGCGGTTCCTGCCTCGTCGTCGGCGTCATGGGATCCGGCCGGTTTGCAACTCGGGAACAGCGCGGCCGATGTCGGCAGCGTCGGCGTCTGCCACGAGATCACCGAAGAGGTGGTCGATGCCGTCGAGGCCAGCCGACCCGATCTTCTCATTACCTACCACCCGCTGCTCTTTCGACCCACGAACCGGTTCGTGGCGGGGGCGACGCCCAGTGGCAGGGCGTGGCGTCTGGCTCGCCTCGGCGTTTCTGTTGCAGTCGCCCACACTTCGTTCGACGCGGCACCCGGAGGGACGTCCGACTCGTTGGCCGACGTCCTTGGGCTGTCAGATCTCAGGCCGTTCGGTCCCTCAGGGCCTGCACCCTCGGTGAAGATCGTCACCTTCGTTCCTGCCGAGGCGATCGAGGCCGTTGCGAGTGCAATGACCGACGCCGGTGGCGGTCGGATTGGTAATTATTCGGGATGCAGCTTCCGGATCGCCGGGACTGGTGCGTTCGACGCGGGCGAGGCTGCGACACCCTCCGTGGGAGATGCGGGTACGAACCGTGTCGACGAAGTTCGTCTCGAAATGCTCACTGCGCCGGCAACCGCTGATGTGGTGACTGCTGCGATGGTCTCGGCCCATCCGTACGAAGAGCCCGCATACGACGTCTACGAGACTGTCTCGAATGGACGGTTCATCGGACGGGTCGGGCGCCACGGCGGCTCCTTCGACGCGCTCGTCGACCAGGTTGGCACGAGTCTCGGCCAGGTCGGTTTGCGGGTCACCAGGGCTTCGGATCGAGCGGACACGGTGGCGGTGCTTCCCGGGTCGGGCGCATCGTTCCTCGCAGCCGCAAGAGCGGCAGGGGCGGATGTCGTCGTCACCGGCGACGTCGATCACCATCGGGCGCTCGAGGCCCGTGACCGGGGGATGTCGATCATCGACGCCGGCCACGCCGCCACCGAACGTCCCGGAATGGTCGCACTGGTCGAGGTAGTACGGCGCGCCTGCTCAGAAGCGACCCTGGTCGACCTCACCGGCTACGACCCGACGCCATGGCGATAGCCTCGCCTCCCGCACGAACGACGGAGCTTTGATGGAGATTCCTGCCCTTTCCGACCTGCTCGACCTGCAAGAGGTCGATCTTCAGATCGATCGGCTGCTCGAACGGCGCTCGTCGCTGCCCGAACTCGCGCGATACCGCCAGGCCAACGAGAAGCGCCGGGCGCTCGAGTCCGATCTTGGAGAGATCCAGGTCCGCCATCGCCAGATGTCGCTCGACCTCGACAAAGCGGAGGGCGAGCTCGAGATGCTCGAATCCCGCCTCCAGGAGTCAGAGACCCGGCTGTACGCAGGTGGGATGAGCGGGCGCGAGACCGAGCACAAGCGTTTGGAGGTGACCTCGTTGCGCGGTCAGCAGAGTGCGCTCGAAGAGCGGGTTCTCAAACTTCTCGATACGCGTGAGGCCCTCGATGCCGAGGTCGCCGCCGCCGAGCAGGCCATCGCCGATGCCCTCAGCATCGAGAAGGATCTCGAAGCGCGGATCGGGGAGCAGTGGAAAGAGATCGACCTGGACTTGGGTCGTCGTGAAGAGCGAAAGTCCGAGATCGTGCCTTCGATACCCGCTGACCTCCTCGAACTCTACGAAACGCTACGCAAGACCAAGGAGGGTGTGGCTGTCGGGCGACTCGAACACGGCCACTGTGGCGGCTGTCATCTGGCACTGTCGTCACCCGAACAGTCTGAAGCTCAGGAGTACGACCCGCCGCGATGCACACACTGTCGTCGCATCCTCGTGTCCTGACAAGGTGATCGCCTGGCACGTCGGGGCGACGCTCTTCCTGTTCCGGTGGATCTTCCGCGACCCGAAAGTGGACGTGCGTTTTCTCGTTCTCGGAGCGCTCCTCCCCGACCTCATCGACCTGCCGCTCGGTACCCTGCTGCTGGCAGAGTCGCTCTCCACCGGTGAGGCATGGATGCATTCCCTGGCGGCACCGTCGATCGTGACCGTCGTGATCCTGCTCGCCACCCGGCGAGGTCGGCGGCGACGGGCGTGGATGGCTCTGGCGGTTGGAATGTTCTTTCATCTCCTCCTCGACGGGATGTGGACCAACACTGAGGTCTTCCTCTGGCCGCTGTTTGGCGAGATTCCAACCGGACCGAACCCCTATTGGACGGATGTCTGGATACGGGCGTTGTCGGATCCGTGGCGGTGGGTGCGTGAAGTGATCGGCGTAACCTACCTCGCCTCCGTGTGGATGCAGTCGGGACTGGGCGAACCGGAGCGGAGACGCGAACTGCTCCGAACCGGCAGACTGCAGGGCGTGTCGTGAAACGGCTGCTGATCCGCACGCTGAGCTTCTGTCTCGTTCTGTCTGCCTGTGGTGGGGAGTCCCAGCCGACTTCGACCAGCATCGAGTCGCGACCGAACACCACGCCCGAAGTGGTGTTCGCCGAACTCGTCGAGGCGCTCGAAGCGGGGGAGCCGGAGCGGACGGCTGCGCTCACGGACCCTCTCCAGGTTCCCTTGCTCGTGATTGCCGAGGGCGTGCAGGCGCGTCAGGTTGCTGATCTCACCGCGGCGGATCGCACGATGGTGGCCGTCAATTTCTGGCAGGGGTTCGCCGAACAACTCAGTAGCTCTCTCGGCAACGGATTCGCCCAGCTCCAGAGTGGCGAGCTGGGTCGGGTGGAAGTCGCAGGATCTCAGTTCGCGACGGTCGATCTCGTACTACCGGCCGATGCCTCGGCGCGACGCCTCGTTTTCCGTGACACCGACGAGGGCTGGGTGGTCGACCTCATCGCCAGCTTTCCCTCACCGCTGCTCGGACTCATCCCGGATGCTGCCCAGGCGATTCGGGCGTCCGGGGACGCCGAACTCATTGAGACGCTCCGCTCCTACGAAGCCAGCGTCCGATTCGTCCTCGCCGATGCCGAGATCGATCCCCGCCTCAACCAGGCTGCCACGGCCGCCCTCGAAGCAATCGTCCGCTGAAGGCCGGGTTTCGGGCCGCGATGCAATAGGGTCCATGCGATGAGCACAGGCGAATGGATCACGTACAAGAAGGCGCTCGCCGCCATCGGGACCACTGAGCGGTATGCCGAGGTGATTCGCAAGGGGACGATGTCGGCCGGGCTGTACGCCCCGCACGAGTCCGACGACCAGGAGCCGCACGACCAGGACGAGGTCTACGTGGTGATCGACGGGAGCGGTTTCTTCCGCATCGGGGAAGAACGTCAGCCGTTCGGTCCCGGCGACCTGTTGTTCGTGCCTGCCGGCGTCGATCATCGATTCGAGAACTTCACCCCGAATTTCTCGGTCTGGGCGGTGTTCTACGGACCGACCGGCGGGGAATCGCCGGAGAGCTGATCAGTTCTCAGCGGCCTGCCGGAGCCGGGGCAGGACGTCGGATCCGAGCATTCCGATCAGCGCCTCCTGATCGAGCGAGGCCATCTGGATGGTGACGATGTCGGCGTCGAGCTCTTCGACGAGCGGGAGGTAGACCTCGACGATGTCGTCGGCGGTGGAAACCATGGAGTACCGACCCAATACCTCTTCGCGCGGGAGTTCGTCTGCCCGCTCCCGTAGGGTCTGTGGATCGACTGCTTCGAGCCGTCCCGGGGCGCGCAGGCCGCGCCACGAATAGAGGGCTTCCCACGCTTCTTCGTCGTTGTCCGCCTTGATCGACCAGCGAGTCGTGAGGAGCTTGGGCGCAGGGCGTCCGGCCTCCGCCGCGGCGATCTTGGCAGGCTCGATCACGTTCTCGATCGTGTCCGCCGGAACTTTGACCGAAGTGATGATCCCTTCGGCCTTCTCCGCAGCCAATGCCGCCGATTTCGGGCCACCTGCTGCCAGCCACAGCGGGACGGATCCGATGGGGGGCGAATAGAGCCGGGCGCGGTCTGTCTGGTAGTACTCGCCGTCGTAGGTCAGCTTTTCGCCGTCGAGCAGGCGACGCATGATCTCCAGGGCCTCCGTCATGCGGGCCGCTCGTTCCTTGTAGGCCGGGAAGGTGTACCCGAGCGGTCCCTCGTTGATGTTCTCGCCGGTTCCCACCCCGAGGTTGAATCGTCCGCCGCTCAGCCGGTCGAGGGTGGCGGCGGCCTGGGCGACGACTCCAGGATGGAAGCGCCATAACGGTGTGGTCACGCCGGTGGCGAACTCGAGTTTGGAGGTGGCTTGAGCCATCGCTCCGATGGTGGCGAAGGCGAAGCCGGCGGCGGACTTGTCGTCGACCCAGGGATGGAAGTGTTCGGAGACGACGACCATGTCGAAGCCCGCTTCTTCGGCAAGCACCGCGTGTCGCACCAGTTGCTCGGGCTGCCACTGCTCATGGCCGCAGAAGTACGCAAACTTCGTCATTGGAAATGTCCTCCGGGGATCCGTGGAGCGGACCCTAGACCGCTTGGGATACCGCTCCGCATCGGACCCGATACCGTCGAGGAGATGAACTCCTCAGATCTCGTAATCTTTCCGAAGGTCCAACTTCACGAGCATCTCGACGGAGGGTTGCGGCCCCAGACCATGATCGAGTTGGCAGACGAAGTCGGGTATGCAGCACTCCCGAGCACCGATGCGGCCACCCTCGCCCACTGGTTTCATCAGACCGTGAAGGTGGGCGGCCTGCCCGGTTACCTCGCCACCTTCGAGCACACGATCTCGGTGTTGCAGACTCCGGATGCGATCGAACGGGTGGCCTACGAGTCGGCGCTCGACTTGTCCGATGACGGTGTGATCCACGCCGAAGTGCGTTTCGCGCCCGAACTGAACACTCGCTCCGGACTGAGTCTCGACGACGTGATCGAGGCCTCTCTCGCCGGATTTGTCAGGGGAAGTCGGGAACGGGACATCGAGGTGGGTCTGATCGTCGACGGGATGAGGCAGGAACATCGCACGCTGGAAGCGGCGCGGGCTGCTGTCCGTTGGCGGGACCAGGGGGTGGTCGGATTCGACATCGCCGGCCCCGAAGCCGGATTCCCCCCTGCTGACCACCTCGAGGCGTTCGAGGTGGCTCGGGCCGGCGGTCTGGGGATCACCATTCACGCCGGGGAGGCTCACGGTCTGTCCTCGATCGCCGAAGCCATTCACACTTGTGGCGCGGATCGCATCGGTCACGGCGTCCGCATCGTCGATGACATCGAAGGGGGCCGGTTGGGTCCTCTCGCTGCCGAGATCAGGGAACGAGGGGTCGCCCTGGAGATGTGCCCTCGATCGAATGTCGACACGGGTGCCGTCGCCGGGCTCGCCGACCATCCGATCGATCGGCTCCACCAGCTCGGTTTCACTGTGACGGTCAATTGCGACAACCGGCTGATGAGTGACACCTCGCCGGTGTCCGAGCTTCAGAATCTGATGGAGACCTTCGGTTGGGGGGTCGACGAGGTCAGGGCGGTCAACCGCAACGCTGCCGAGGTCGTGTTCGCCTCCGACGCCCGCCGCCGGGAGCTGGTGGGCCGGATCGACGGGCATCCGGTAACCCCGAACCGGGCGTAGGGTCCGACCGATGGGATCTCAGCCATCCACCATCGCGGAACTGCGCTCTTCCGGCTGGACGGATCGAGGCGTCAAGGAAGAAATCCGCCAGAACCTTTTGGCCCGGATGCGCGCGGGCGGAGAACTCTTTCCCGGGATCGTCGGATACGACGACACCGTGCTCCCTGCGCTGGAACGGGCGATCCTCGCCGGCCACGACATGATCATCCTCGGAGAGCGCGGCCAGGCCAAGACGCGTCTGATCCGTCGTCTCGTCGACCTGCTCGACGACCAGCTTCCCGTGATCGACTCGTGTGAGATCAACGACTCGCCGTATGCGCCGGTGTGCGCCTCCTGCCGGGCCAGGGTGGCGGCCGAGGGTGATTCGGTCGGCATCCGTTGGATCGGCCCGGAAGACCGGTTCTCCGAGAAGCTCGCCACGCCGGACACCGCGGTCGCGGATCTCATCGGTGACGTCGATCCGATCCGGGTTGCAGAAGGACGCTATCTGTCCGACGAACTCGTCATCCATTACGGCCTGGTGCCCCGCACACACCGGGGAATCTTCTCGATCAACGAACTGCCTGACCTGCCTCCCCGCATCCAGGTGTCCCTGCTCAACATCCTCGAAGAACGCGACATCCAGATCCGCGGGTTCACCGTCCGTCTGCCACTCGACATCCTGTTGGTGGCGACCGCCAACCCTGAGGACTACACCAATCGGGGCCGGATCATCACTCCACTCAAGGACCGGTTCGGTTCGGAGTTGCGGACGCACTACCCAACGGACCGTCTCATGGAGATCGACATCATGCGACAGGAGGCGAAGTCGCCCGCGCCGGGGATCGAGGTGGTCGTCCCCGACTTCCTCGAGGACGTGATCGCCGAGTTCACCCACCAGATTCGGGGTTCGGGCCACGTAAACCAGCGTTCGGGAGTGTCGGTACGGCTCTCAATCTCGAACTTCGAGACGCTCGTCGCCTCTGCCATTCGAAGGGCCGTGCGGACAGGGGAACCCAAGGCCGTGCCACGCATCTCCGATCTGGCGGGTCTGGCGCAATCTTCGATGGGAAGGGTCGAATTCGAAGGATTCGAGGAGGGCCGCGAAGCAGAGATCCTGCGGCGGCTCCTCAACCACGCCGTCCTCGAAGTGTTCCGCGAGAACCTGATGGGCTTCGACTTCTCGCCGATTCTCGAAGCCTTCGACGCCGGGCTCGAAATCGAAGTCGATGATCTCAGCCCGGCAGGCGATGTGCTCTCCCAGTTCGCAGAACTGGATGTCAGCCATCTGTTGTTGCGGCTCGGAATGCCGGGCGGGGGAGACGAGGAGACGGCATCCGCCATCGAGTTCGCCCTCGAAGGCCTGCATCTGACGAGACGGCTCAACAAGGCCGGCGGGACGTACTCGGCCTGATGTCCAGACCCTCCCGCTATTCGCGCTGGGACGGCACACAGAACCCGCTCGAACCGGAACTCCCGATCGATGAACTGGCCGACCGATTGGCGGAGGACGTACTCGACGGTTGGGGCATCGACAACGCGCTGCGTCGGATGCTGCAGGAGGGCATGAGCGGTCGCTTCGAAGGGCTCCGAGACATCCGCGAGCGGATCCGTCGGCTGCGGGCCGAACAGGAGTCGCGTTCGGGTCGTCCCGACCCGCTGGCGGAGTTCCGGGAGCGACTCGAACAGATCAAGGCCGACGAACGAGCCGCTCTCGCCGAATATCCGTCCGAGGATGCCAGGTTCGCCGAACTCGCACTGGAAACGCTGCCGGACAACATGGCCAGCCAGATTCGCCAGCTTCGTGAGTACGACTGGGCTTCGAACCAGGCACGGGAAGGCTTTGAGCAGCTGCTCGACGCAGTCCGTCGTCAGATGCTCGATGCCTCGTTCCGGCAGGTGTCGGAGTCGATGCAGAATCTGAGTCCCGAGGAACTCGCCCGGCTGAAGGACATGATGGCCGACCTCAACGCGCTGATGGAGGCGAAGGCGCAAGGGTTGGGACCGAGCCAAGAACAGTTCGAAGAGTTCATGGCCCGACACGGGGAATTCTTTCCGGAGAATCCGCAGACGTTCGACGAGTTGTTGGAGGTCCTCGCCCGGCGGGCGATGGCGATGTCCCGCTACATGGCCTCCCTCACTCCCGAACAACGCGCCGAGATGCAGGCGCTGATGGAAGACCTCATGGGCGACATGGATCTCGCATTCCAGATGGACCAGCTCGGGCGGAACTTGCGGGCTCTTGCCCCGCAGATGCAGTGGGACCAGTCCGTGCCGGGTTCGGGTGAGCCGATGGGACTGTCCGAAGGGCTCGACGCGATCGATCAGGCGTCGCGCCTGGAGGAACTCGAACAGTCGCTTGGACAGGACTATCCGGGCGCCTCGTTGGAGGACATCGACGAGGCGCAGCTTCGCGAGACGCTGGGTGACGATGCCGCCCGTGACCTCCGCCGGCTACGGGAGATCGAGAAGATGCTGGAGGACGCCGGTGTCATCTCCCGTTCAGACGGTCGCCTCGAGCTCACTCCCCGCGGTGTCAGGAAGCTGGGGGAGAGGGCGTTGACCCGGGTGTTCGAACGGCTCAAGATCGCCCAGTCCGGCGGCCACGAGATCTCAGATGCGGGCGGAGCCGATGAGCCGACCGGGACCACCCGACCGTGGCGCTTCGGGGATGCGTTCCGTCTGGATCTGGGACGCACAGTGCACAACGCTGTCGTGCGAACCGGACCGGGACGCGCGATCCGGCTTCACCCGGACGACTTCGAGATCGCCGAGGCCGAACACCGGACCCGGACCGCCACCGTGCTATTGCTGGATATGTCGCGATCGATGCCGTTGCGTGGCCACTGGCTCCCGGCCAAGCGGATGGCGCTGGCACTGCACACGCTGATCTCCACCACCTATCCGGAGGATCACCTCGAGATCATCGGCTTCAGCGACTACGCCCGGTCGATGACGCCGCGAGATCTCGCTGAGGTCGACTGGGAGCCGGTGTACGGGACCAACATGGAGCATGCCTTCAACCTGGCGGGACGGGCCTTGGCGAAGCATCGGGACGCCTCGAAGCAGGTGCTCTTGGTGACCGATGGTGAACCGACGGCGCATCTCGAAGGCGAGCATGTCTTCTTCAACTGGCCGCCGGTGCGCGAGACGATCGAGAAGACGTATCGGGAAGCGATGCGCCTGTCGAAGTCGGGGGTGACGATGAACATCTTCATGCTCGAACAGTCGCCGGGTTTGGCCGGCTTTATCGAGCGTCTGGCCAGGATCGTGGGAGGGCGGGTCTTTTCAGCATCGGGCGAGGAGATCGGCGATTTGATCGTCTCGGACTACGTCCGCGCCCGTTGAGTCCAGATCGCCCGCCACACCAGACCGCTGGCGATAACGACCAGGCTGACTCCGACGACTGCCGGGTCCAGCCATAGCGCCAGGAACAGACACGACGTGAGCCCTGCCCATGCCGTCCAGCGAGGGAACCGACGTTCGCTCGGGCTCAGACGAAGGGCGGCGGCGTTGGTGACCGCATAGTAGAGAAGCACCGAGAACGCCGAGAACGACCATGCCACCCTGAGGTCACCGAGGAGAGTGAGTCCGCCGATCGCCACTCCGGTCACGATCACTGCGACGCGGGGTGAACCGTCCGTGACCCGCGCCAGGGCAGACGGCATGTCGCCCCGGCGTCCCATGGCCAGCCACACCCGGGAGAGGCCGAGGATGAGGTTGAGCAGGACGCCTGCCATCGCAGCGCCGGCGGCGACGACGACGATCTGGGAGCCGGTCAGGCCGTCGACGATGTCAGTCAATGTCTCGCCGGTGCGACCCGACCGGCTCCAGAACCGTGACACGCCCCAGGCGATCGAGGTGTAGAGGGCGGCCGTGACGGCGAGCGTGACGATGACGGCACGCGGAATGGTCTTGGCCGGATCACGAACCTCCTCACCCATCGTGGCGATCCGTCCGTATCCCGTGTAGGCCACGAACAGGAACGCGATCGCTTCCAGTAGCGATGGCCAATCCCCGGAAGGTCCGGTGTTGGTCGCCGATCCCGTCACCTGGGCGGCGAGGACGACGAAACCGACGAGTCCGGTGATGGTGATCGTGATGAGGATCAAGTTGACAGCGGTCGTTCTGCGAAGGCCGGTGGCGACCAACGCCGTCATGGCCACCACGATGACCAAGGGGGCCCATGAGAATCCGAACAGGCGGCCGAGGGCGAGGGCGGCGGTGGCGGCGGAGGCGGACTTGGCGAGAAGGAAGAGCCATCCGGCGAGAAACCCCGGCCATGGCCCCAGGTACTTCGTGCCGTACTCGTAGGTTCCGCCTGCAACCGGATGGGCTGAGGCGAGCGCAGCGGACGAGAGCCCGTTGAAAGTGGCGACCAAACCGGCGACGGGGGCGGCGACCACGACGAGTGGTCCCACGAAATCATGGGCGATGGCGATGGCGACGAACGCCCCGGTACCGAGGATCGAGCCGAGGCCGGTGATGACTGCTCCCGGCAATCCGAGTTCTCTGCGGAGTTCGCTCACCACACGGGCCAGGGTACGGCCGGCCGGTCGTCGGGCGGGTGAGGGTGGACGGGCCGGGCGAGCAGGTCGGCGACTCGTCGGATGAGAGCGTCGGCCTCCCGCACGGACAGCAGCTCGGCGGTGCGGTCTTCGAGTCCGGTCTCCAGTGCTGCCGCCAGATGCTCAACGCCGGTCATCAGTTCGGCGGGGATCGGTCGACTGGCGAAGCCCCACAGGACGGTGCGGAGTTTGTCGGCGGGATGGAACGTCAGGCCGTTGTCGATCGCCCACAACCGTCCTGTGACCACTTCGGACAGGACGTGGCCGATCTTGCGGTCGGCGTTGTTGGCGACGATGTCGAAGACAGCAAATGGCCACAGCGAGTCGTCGAGTCGCGGCGTGTACAGCGGACGAGGGTCGAAGTCGACGTCCTCGTCGATGAACTGTTGGGCAGATCCGGGGCCGAACACCCCGGTTGCTTCGACGGTGCGAGGGACGATGTCGAATCCCATCGCGGCGCTCACCTCGTAGGCGAGGATCTCCCGGCGGGCCAGCGTGCCGGTGGAAAAGTCCCACAGGGGTTCTTCACCCCGTTCCGGCTTGTACACCCAGCGGCAGCCTTCAGCGTCGACTGCCAGCAGGGTGGTATTGGAGGCGTATGCCATCCGCCCCAGCACGTCGACGAGTTCGAGGGGCGCCGTGGTCACGTCAATCCCGGTGATGTCCGTTCCGGGCGGGACACTTGTGGCCTTCCGGATCCATCGGAAGTTGGCACCACTGACAGAGGGGGCGGCCTTGGCTGATTACCTCAAGTGCGACCTGGGCCATCGCTCGGAACTGTTCGGGGGCGATGACGAAGGACACACCGTCGGACTCGTCGACGGAGCTGACTTCGATGACCAACAGCTCCGAACCACCGAGAGAGATGGAGATCTCTCCCACCCGGAAACGCTCGTTCCCCTCTCCCGGGTCCTCGACGGGCAGTCCGTCGGCGACGAGGCGGTCGACGGCCTCCTGTTCCGAGCTGATGTCGCGGGCCGCGAGGATGGCGAGACCCTGCTCGGCGAGTGCCGCCACCTGTCCTTTTTCGGCCAGAAGCGTGGTCGAGATGCCGCCCGTGACTATTTGGAAGTAGAAGCGGCGTCTGCCCGGTTCACCGACGGCGCCGGCGACGATACGTTCGGCCGGTCCGAGGTCTTCTATCGCCATGTGGCCGAGTCTCCACTCGTGTTGACCGCGACCACCGTCGGGACGCCGTCGTTCGGGATGTCGATCACAGAGACCGACGCCGGACTCACGCCGATGCGCTGGAAGAGGTCGAGGGGGGTGCCGAGATGATGGGCGAGGACCGCCTTGATGATGTCGGCATGGGTCACGATCGCGATCGTGACCTTCGGGTGGCTCCCGGCGAGGCGATCGACGGTGGCGACGGCTCGGCGTTGGGCGTCGGCCAGGTTCTCGCCGTCGGGAAAGGTCATGCGCGATGGTGTGATCTGGACCACTTTCCATGCCTTCAGCGGGTAGAGGCTCTTCAGTGTCCGGCCCGACCACTTCCCGTAGTCCACTTCGAGCACTCCGTCCTCGCGGATCGGGTGGAGGCCGTGCGGTTGGCAGATTTCGAGCGCGGTCTCCCAGGTCCGTTCGATGGGGGAGGCATACACCGCTTTCAGCTTGGCCGAGGCGAGGTGGGCTGCAGTGCGCCGGGCGATCTCGAGCCCCTTCGCATCGAGGGACACGCCGGGCAGCCTGCCGGTGAGCTTCCTTCCGGTTTCGGGCGTCGGCGCGTGCCGCACGAGAAGTACACGACCCATCCCCGCGACCCTATCGCCTTTCCTGGGTGGCGGGTTCGGTCAGTCGAGGACCGTTGTTGCGAACCGAGTTCACTTCCGAAGAGACCGGGTGTTCGTGAATGAGGTCCGGATCGATCGGTTGGAGGAGGCGTTCGGCTTCCAGAGGATCGGTGAGGTCCCGATCCAGCCAGGCATCCCACACTTCGGGTAGGAGGATGACCGGCATCCTGTCGTGGATGGAGGTGGTCGTTCCTACCGCGGCAGTCGTGATGATCGAACACGTGCGGATCCACTCGTCGCTCGCCGGGTCCTTCCATGAGGACCAGATCCCGGCGAATGCCATCGGGAATCCGTCTGCCCGGTACACCCAGTGCGGGGTGCGTCCCGCCTCTTTCGGCTCCCACTCATAGAAACCGTCGGCCGGGATCAGGCAGCGCTTGCGACCGAAAGAGTCACGAAAGGCGGGGGTGGTCGCGACGGTTTCCGAGCGAGCGTTGATGTGGATCGACTTGCGGTCTTTCGCCCAATGGGGGATGAGGCCCCATCGCATCGAACCGAGCAGCCGCTCGTGTTCCCACTCGGCGACCGTGTAGACGGGGTCGGTGGGTGCCACGTTGTAGTTCGATTGGAGCGACTCGGTCGCCAGCCGATCCACCGAGAAGAACTCGGCGTAGTCGTCGGCATCGGCCGCCAGCACGTATCGCCCGCACACTCCACGCACTCTATGAGTCGGTTAAACGTGCGTCCGCCCCGTCAAGACAGAAGGGGTTTAGGGATCGGAGGGGATGGGAACAGACCGTGTGTAGTGAACCGACCCACCCGACCGAGGAGAGTCCCATGCAAATGGAAGAAACCGCCGCCGTACTCGAAGATCTCATCGAAACGCTCGAAGACGGGCGGAAAGGCTTCGATCAGGCCGCCGAGCGACTCGAAGACAGTGAGAGTGGTGGCATCGCCGTCGATCTCCGCCGTTACGCGCAAGAACGCGCCGACTTCTCCGTGGAGTTGCGCAATGCCGCCGCTCAGCACGGGATCGAAATCGCCGAGGAAGGCTCGATCGGTGGATCGCTGCATCGTGGATGGCTGACCCTGAAAGACGCACTCACCGGTGACGACCCGACCGCGGTCCTCAGCGCTGCCGAGACCGGCGAGGATCACGCCGTTGCGGAGTTCGAAGACGCCCTCGGCAAGGATCTCCCTGTCGAGGTCCGCTCGATCGTCGAGCGCCAGGCCGCTTCGGTGCGTCGTGCACACGACGAGGTCAAGCGATTCCGCGACACCAAGTAGCGACCACGTCACACGCAGCAAGAGGAGGGGCCGGTCACCGGCCCCTCCTCTTCTTCCGTTCAGCAACTCGTGGTACTGACACGTCCGAGTTGCCACGTAGCCTGTCGCGATGATTTCTGACGTTTCCTCCTGGATCAGGGCGAGGTATGACCAGATCCGCGACAGCCTCTTTCTCCTGCCAGCCGGGATTGTCCTCTCCCTCGCCGCGACCTCGCAGCTCGCTCGGCTGATCGACGGCACCCTCCAGGGCGGCGACAACCCGTGGCTGCTGTCGACGACGGTGGATTCGGGGCGGGCGATTCTCACGACGGTGGCGACGGCGACGGTGACGGTGGCAGCAATCGTCTTTTCGATGACGGCAGTTGTCGTGCAGCTCGCCACCACTCAGTTCTCGCCGAGGGTGACGCAGGGGTTCCTGCGCGACAGGTACCAGCAGGTGACGATCGGAATCACGATCGGGACGTTCGTCTACGCCCTCCTCGTGCTGGGTTCTGTGCGTGCTTTCGAGGTCGGCCCCGCGACCAACCACGACTTCTCGGTCACGCTGGCAGTGGTGTTGGCCGTTCTTTCGATGTTGGCGATCGTGTCGTTCATCGACAGGATCATGCGAAGCATGAGGGTTGACTCCATCGTCCGCTCGGTGGCGCGGAAGTCGGATTCGGCGATCCGCGACCTCCCTGAGCGAGTTGTAGTCGACGAATCCGTACGTGCTCCGATCGACATGTCTCGCGCGACGACCGTCGAGACCACCCGGGCTGGTTGGGTTCGCTCCGTCGACTACGACGCCATCCTGGCGGCGCTGCCAGGTGATACGTCGGTCCGGGTCGAGGTGCGGACGGGGGATTTCGTCGTTACCCACAGCGGGACCGCCACCGTGTGGCCGGAAGTCGACGAGAGGACGGCAACGGCGGTCGGAAACGCCATCGCTTTGGGGCAGACGCGCACGATCGACGCCGACCCGGCATACGGAATTCGCCAACTCGTGGACATTGCGCTGCGTGCTTTGTCTCCCTCCCTCAACGACCCGACGACAGCAGCCGATGTCGTACGGCAGCTGGCCGTTCCACTCAAGACCCTGTTGCTCCGTGGCTTTGCGGGACGGGTGGTCGGCGACGAACGAGGCAACCGGGTGTATCTGCCGCGTAACCTCACCCACGCCGATTACATCTATGAGGCGTTCACTGAGATCCGGCTCAACGCGATCAACCAGCCCTACGTCCTGCGGGCACTGCTCGAGACTCTGGGCGGCCTCATCGGCGTGATGGGCGACGCCGACGATTCACGGACCTCGGCGCTTCGACACCAGGCGTCGGCCACAGTTCAGGTGATCCGAGATTCGTCGATGCCGGATCACGACAAAGAGCCGTTGTTCGACACTGCCCGCGCAGCCGGCATCGATGTGGATTGACGATTCGCCATCTCCCGCTGGGGCCGCGTGAGGGTTGGGTCTCGCATGCTCTGACTGGGTGGCTGTATCCGGTACCTGGATGATCGGCGACGAGGAGGGTCTTGGTGTGCAGCGCTGGACCGAGACGATGCGGACGGTCGTGTTTGATCGTCGGTCCACATCAGGGGTGACGCTCGAGTAGGCGCGCACCCCAAGGCGCGTCGAAACGACCGGGAGTCCGGTTTGGCGGTCAGGGGTTGATGGGGAAAGGGGAAGGGCGGAGTTGCGTTCCTCAGGGTCCGGCGCGGGTGGGGTCGGTCCTGAGAAACGTGCGCCGTTGTGGTGGTGAGTCGGGGTCGATTTGTCTGCCTTGCTGGTGGATGACGACGTGGTGGTGATACCAGCACACCGTCACCAGATTCTCGGGATGGTGCGTCCCGCCCTGTGAGAATGGGACCAGATGATGGGGTTGGAGGCGGGTTCGCGATTGGCAGCCGGCGACCACACACCGATGCCCGTCCCGCTGCAGTACACGATTGCGGATAGCCCTCGGGATGGCGCGCGATCGGGGCGACGTCGAAACGTTCCCGAACCGGTCCTCGAAGTTGATGCGAACCGTGCCGGAGCACAGGATTTCGCCCAGCGTGTTGGGTCCGATCCTCGGCCCGGTGACGACCGTCCCGCCCCCCTCGCCATTGCTGACGGTCGCCAGCTCGGCGTCGACGAAGATTTCCGCTGCCAGGTCGTGGCCGCCGACCTCGCCATTCAGCCACTCGCTGGCGACTGCGACGAGTGCATCCGCCCGGTCCTGGCCGCCGGTGGTGTTGGGGTTGTTGGGGAACGCGTCGGCTGCGATCTGCAGTGCCTTTTCCACGATTCGACCGTCGACTCCGGCGAGTTGACCCCAGAACCGGTAGAACGATTCGTCGAGTGATGGCTGCATGTAAAGGCAGCGTGAATCGAAACTGTCTGCCTCGTCGTCTGAGGTGATCTGACGGTGAGACGCTGTCATCTGCCTGACCCCGGCGATGTCACGGCCTGACGCAGCGTCGAGCGTGTCCTGGTCAGCGCCATGCTGGATCAGTCCCCGGATGGCGTCTGCCCGGTCGACGCTCTGCCCGGACTCCAACACCGCATCAACCCGACGGTCGTTTGCCCGGGCGAGACCGAGGAGTTGGCGGGCAGTACGAACATCGAGATCGAGGCGGGCGGCGAGCCATTCATCCATCCCACGGGCACCATCGAGGTGGGCGACCTGTCCGGCATCCAGTGCTCGGATCGCAGGAAGCATCCGGGCGGTCACCTTGGAAAGCAGCGACACAGACTCGAGCAGGTGGTGTTCGAGTTCGTCGATGGTGAAGTCGGTCCCGGCGCTGTTGAACATGACCCCAACGTATCGGAGGGGTGTGACAGAAAACGGTTCTACGCGAATGACGGTGGGTGCGGGCTGAGCCCTCCTACTTTCGGTTGGTGAGAAGCCACCGAGAGACGGGAGGACCCAGGTAGGTGCTCCCGTGAAGATATGAGTGCCTCGTGATCGCTAGCGTGCACCCGTGTCGAACCTCGCAGCTGATGCCTGATCCGATCTTCGTCATCCCTGGTTTCGTGGTCGGTGCCGTCGCGGCGAGTTGGCTGGCGGACCGGCTCCGTATTCCGTCGATTCTCATCCTGCTCGCCCTAGGTGTCGTCATCGGCCCCGTTCTCGGACTGGTCGAGCCGTCGCAGATGTTCGGCGAGCTGCTCACTCCGTTGGTGTCGGTTGCGGTCGCTGTCATCCTGTTCGAAGGAGGTCTTTCGCTCCGACTGCGGGAGATCCAGGGTTCCCAGCGGATCATCTGGTTGCTGGTGTCGGTGGGGGTTCTCGTCACGTGGGTGATCGGTGCGCTGGCGGCATGGTTCTTCACGGATCTCGGGGTTGGTCCCGCCGTTCTCCTCGGTTCCATCCTCGTTGTTTCAGGCCCGACCGTCGTCGGACCGATCCTCCGGATCGTGCGACCAACTCGCCGCATCGGGTCGATCCTCAAATGGGAGTCCATCTTCATCGACCCGGTAGGGGCGATGCTCGCTGTCGTCACCTTCAACGTGATCAGCTCCGGCAAGAGCGGTCCTGTGACATTCGAGGTGGCCCTCGACGTAATCCTGTTCATCGCCGATGGCGTGGTGAGCGGAGCGTTGTTTGCGGCGGTGGCGGTATTCGTACTCAGGCGCCACTGGGTACCCGAGCACCTGGTGAGCGTATTCGGTCTGGCAACCGCACTCATCGCGTATATGGCCGCAGAGAGCATCTTCCATGAGTCGGGTCTGCTGGCCACCACAGTCGTCGGGTTGATTCTCACGAACCATCCCCGGATCAGTACCGAGTCGATCGTGCGGTTTTCCGAAGTCCTCCGAGTACTTCTCATCGGCGTGCTCTTCATCGTTCTCAGTGCCCGGTTGACACGCGAACAGCTCACGTCAATCGGGTGGGGCGCACTTGGTCTCGTGGCTGCCCTCGTGCTGATCGCCCGACCCCTGGCGGCGTGGCTGGCGACCTGGGGTTCGGACCTCGACCACTCCAAGCGGCTGCTCATCGCAGGGGTGGCGCCGCGCGGCATCGTCGCAGCTTCGATCGCATCCGTATTCGGATTGGAATTGGAGGCGGCGGGCGTCCCGGGGGCGGAACTGATCACGCCTCTCGCCTTCGCGGTCATCGTTGCCACCGTGCTGATCTACGGATTCGGATCGGGTCCGCTCGCGAGGTGGCTCGGAGAGGCCAGCGCCCACCAGGAGGGAGTGCTCGTGCTCGGGGCGGGACCAGTCGAGCGGGCGGTCGCCGCCGCCCTTCATGGGGCGGGGGTCGATGTCGTCATCGCCACGGTGAGTCGGAGTGACGAACTCCGTGCTCGCACATCAGGTCTCCGGACATTCTTCGGAAACGTGCTCGACGAGGACATCGACCTTCGACTGGACTTGTCGGGAATCGGCCGCCTCTTCGCCCTGACGCCCAACGATGAGGTGAATACGTTGGCCGTGAGACGCTTCACCGACATTTTCGGTAGGGGAGACACCTACCAACTTTCCCCGGCGGACTCGCCCGAGGGTGTCGACGGGGGCATGGCAGACCTCGGCGGGCGTCTCGTCTTCGACGCAGGAGCCACGTACGACCAACTTCGGGACCGCCTCAATCGGGAAACGATCAATTCCATGTCACTGGCCGATAGCTTCGAACTCGACTCGTTCCGTGTGGCGCACGGGGAGGCCGCCCTGCCGCTGTTCGCACTTCGGGAGAGCCGGCTCATGGTCGCCGCCGTCGATGCCCCCAACCCGCTCACCGCCCGGCTTCAACCCGGAGACCGGTTGTTCTGGCTGGGCGAGGAGAAGCAATGGTGAAGGACTGAGTGGTGTTGGGGGCCTCTCTCCGAGGCCCCCAACGTGGTGCGAGTCCGCCTGTAAGCCGGATTCTGTCCGGAGCAGCCGCTCCGGGGCGATCATCCATCTGGGGCCGGCATTGCTGCCGACCTCGTTGCGGTCTACCCGGGATTTGATCGGCGGGCCGCCGGCATCCCTGTCTGACCTTGCTCCGGGTGGGGTTTGCAAAGCCGCTCCGGTCTCCCGGAACGCTGGTGGGCTCTTACTCCACCGTTTCACCCTTGCCTGTGCTCATCGCTGAGCCATCGGCGGTCTGCTCTCTGTTGCACTTTCCGTCGGGTCACCCCGCCTGGGAGTTACCCAGCACCCTGCCCTGTGGAGTCCGGACTTTCCTCGACGGTGTCCTTTCAGATCACCTGCCGCGATCGCCCGGCGAACTCGCAGAAGTGAACGCTACAGGAGGCGACGGTGTTTCCGACAGCCAGGGACGTGGTTGTGGCCCGGAGGACAGAAACGGGACGGCTGTTGTCGAGTATTCGACTCCTGCGTGGCTGCCTCGCACCCGATGGCAGCTCTCTCGGAAAGGTCACTTCCGGGCCACGCTTTGATCCTACGCGCCGTTTCGCGCTCCTGCGATGGCACCTCCGAGCCCGCCGAGAACCATCGCCAGCAATGCCAGCCAAAGGACTTGGGCGGTGGGCGCCGGGCTGCCGCCCAAGCGGGCGATCACGAGTACCAGCGCAGCGATCACCAGGCCGGACACCGACCCATGGAACCGGTGGGAAAAAATCGCCATGCGGCCCGAGGCATACCCGCCCGCCACGAACCCGAACAGCAGCGCAACGGTTAGCCCGGCGAGTGCTGCGTCGTCGAATCCGAACGCAGTCAGGATCAGCCAGAAGACGAGGGAGAGCACGGTGGCGGTGAGACCGCCGATGCCCAGTCCGACGAGCACGGCGATGATGCGGAGAGAGGCGAGCACGAAGGGTCAGGGTAGGACGGGTTCTTCGCTCCCTTCCGCCCTCGCCTGGCGGGTCGGCTATCAGGGCGATCCGCGGGGTCCGTACACTGCCGGCGATGGAATGGTCTGAGATTCTCGGTCGGTTGGCTTCGGGCGACGACCTCACGCGAAACGAGGCACGCGACGCGATGGCAGCAGTCATGGCGGGCGAGGCGACATCTGCTCAGATCTCGGCGTTGATCGTCTCGCTGCGGATCAAAGGTGAGACGGTCGATGAGATGACCGGTCTGGTCGAGGCAATGCGGGCGGCCGCAGTCACTGTCGACATAGGCGAACCCGTCGTCGACGTCGTCGGAACCGGGGGAGACAGGTCGGGAACGTTCAACATCTCTACGACGGCCGCCCTCATCGCTGCCGGGGCAGGAGCGAAGGTCGCCAAGCATGGCAACCGGTCGGCTTCCTCGAAATGCGGCTCGGCTGATGTGCTGGAGGCGCTGGGGGTTCGGATCGACCTCGAGCCCGAGCACACCGCCGAAATGGTCCGTCAGGTGGGCTTCGGGTTCTTCTTCGCTCCCCGATACCACCCGGCGATGCGCCATGCCGGGCCGGTCCGCAAGGAACTGGGCATACCCACCGTCTTCAACTTCCTCGGGCCGCTCGCCAACCCGGCCGGCGCCACCCGACAGGTGATCGGCGTGTCGGATCGTCGGATGGCCGAACGGATGATCGGGGTGCTGAAGAGCCTGGGGTCCGAATACGCCTTCGTCGTCTACGGCGAGGACGGTCTCGACGAGTTCACGACCACCGCCCCCACCTTCATCCACCGTCTGAAGAACGGCGAGATCACCACCGCCGAGTTCACACCGGAGGATCTCGGTGTGCCGAGGGCCCAACCTGCCGACCTCCTTGGGGGAGAGGTCGATGAGAACGTCGCAATCACCCGGTCGATCCTCGCGGGTGACAGAGGTCCGAAACGCGATGCGGCCGTCGTCAACGCCGCCCCGGCGCTCGTCGTGGCGGGGATGGCGGAGGGATTCGTCAACGGCGTGGAGCTGGCGGTCGAGGCCATCGACTCCGGTGCGGCGGAAGCAACCTTGGAGCGGGCGATCTCGGTCAGCAACGCCTTCGAGGCCTGACATGGCTGGGCCCTCCGCAGACGACCTGACCGGTGCGCTGCGGGCTGCAGGTATGCGGATCACCCGACCGAGGGTCGCACTGTGCGAAGTGCTTGCCGACGCCAGACATGAGCACCTCACTCCACAGGTGCTTCACGGACGGGCCGAAGAGAGGTTGGGTGGCCGCATCGACCCGTCGACGGTCTACCGGACGCTCGAGGCGCTGACAGAGTGTGGCGCTGTGTATCACGTCCATCTGGGCCACGGGGCAGCCGTGATTCACCTTTCCGACCTCGACGAGCACCACCACCTGGTGTGCGAGGTGTGTGATCGGACGGTCGACCTCCCCATCGACGAAGTGACGCCGTTCATCCGCCACGTCGGTGACAGCTACGCGTTCACCGTCGACTCGGTCCACTTCGCGATGGTCGGACGGTGTTCGACCCACGATCGAAACGAAGTGTGAACACGCCGCCGGGGATGCGGCATTGATTGCACCATCGGATAGCGTTTCTCATATGCGGACTCGTCTTCTCCTGGTTCTGGTGCTCGTCGCCGGCGCGTGTGCTCAGACTGAGTCCGAGCCGGCGACAGTCGAGTCGACGGCCGGGACCACAGGCACCACGGCGGACGCCGCGACGACGACAGCGTCGACCCTGGCCGCCGCGGAGGGGACGTCGACGACTCGGCCGGCCCCGAATCCTGATCGGGATCTCGCCCCCGACTTCGCGCTCACCCTCAGCGACGGCACCGAGTACCAGCTCGCCAACGAGGTAAGGCCCGTGTATCTCGTGTTCTGGGCCGAATGGTGAACGACATGTCGACGGGAGTTGCCCGTCGTCGATCAGATATCCCTCGACTACGCCGATGAGGTGACCTTCCTTGCTCCCGCATGGAAGGGGACACTCCCGGCGACCACCCAGCGGGCGAAAGAGTTGCTCCCATCGGGGGTGGTGCAGTGGGGGCTCGATGCCGACGAGGTCGTATTCGAAGCCTTCGGGATTCCGTATCAGCCGGTGACGGTGTTGATCGCAGCCGACGGCACGATCTTCGAGGCCTGGGCCGGGTTCCGGGACGAGGAGGGCATTCGACGGTCGCTCGAGGGGCTCGTCGCCGATGGGGTGTGAACGTCGCTAGTCTTGTTGCAACCAGCTTGCAATAGGAGCCAGCGTGCACATCCCCGAAGGGTTCATCAACCTTCCCACCTCCCTCGGCGCGGCCGCGGTTGCAGGCGGCAGTGTGTGGGGCTCACTCCGGATCGCCAGCCGTGATCTGAAGGACAGGCTGGTGCCCTTCGCCGGACTCACCGCCGCATTCATCTTCGCCCTGCAGATGCTGAACTTCCCGGTGGCGGCAGGAACCACCGGCCACCTCCTCGGCGGGGCGCTCGCCGCGATCCTGTTGGGTCCGTGGCTCGGGATCGTCGCGGTCACCGTCGTCGTCGTCATCCAGGCGCTTCTCTTCGCCGACGGCGGCCTCGTCGCGATGGGACTGAACGTGTTGAACATGGCGGTGATCACCGCCCTCGCCGGCTGGTACGTCTTCCGGGGTGTCGTCAAAGTGCTGCCGCGTCGATCCGGGGTGCTCTTCGGAGCGGTCGCGGGAGCGTGGGCGTCGGTCGTGGTCTCGTCGATCGGATTCTCGATCCAGTACGCGCTGGGCGGCGTGGGCGGGGTCGACCCGGGACTCGTCTTCCAGTCGATGGTCGGGGTGCACGCGTTGATCGGAATTGGAGAAGGGCTCATCACCGCAGCGGCGGTCGGAGCGGTGCTGGCGGCCCGGCCCGACCTGGTGACCGGAGCGCGTGGCCTGAGCGACATCGAACACGCCTCTACCTCACTGTCCCGGCGGGCGGTCGGCGGGTTCGTCGCCGCCGGTCTGGCAGTGGCGATCGCCCTGGTGGTCTTCATCGCCCCGATCGCCGCTTCGGATCCCGACGGTCTGGAACGAGTGGCCGAAGACACCGGGTTCGCGGCTGCGGCGGGCGACAACGCCTATTCAGGACCGCTCGCCGACTACGGCGTGGCCGGGCTCGACAATGAAGCGGTGGGCACCATCATCGCCGGGATCGTCGGCACCGGACTGACCTTCGCCGCCGGCATGATCCTCGTCGGCATCGCCCGACGGCGGTCACATCACATAGAAGCCACGTGAGCGGGGGCCACCTCCACGCCCTGCACGTACATGGGCACAGCCTGGTGCATCGCATGGCGCCGGAAGCCAAGGTGGCCGCTCTTTTCGTATTCGTTCTCGGGGTGGTCGCGACCCCGCGGGAGGCGGTGTGGGCGTTCGGCATCCATGCGTTCCTCCTCCTGGCGGTCGTGACGTTCGCAGAACTGCCGGTCGGGTTCGTCCTTCGTCGGATGACGATCGAACTGCCCTTCATCGCCTTTGCGCTCTTCCTGCCCTTCCTCGGCGGGGGGCCCGAGACGGAAGTGCTCGGAGTTGGTTTGTCGATGGAGGGTCTGTGGGGTGCCTGGAACATTTTCGCCAAGGCGACCTTGGGCGTCGGCGCGTCAGTCACGCTCGTCGCAACGACCGAGATTCCAGAGTTGCTCCACGGCTTCGACCGATTGCGAGTTCCGCGTCTCTTCACGGCGATCGCCGGGTTCATGGTGCGATACATCGATGTGATCGCCGGCGAGATCCAGCGAACGCGAACGGCGATGACCGCCCGCGGCCATGATCCCCGTTGGCTGTGGCAAGTTGGTCCGCTGGCGACGGCTGCCGGCGCGCTGTTCGTGCGCTCCTACGAACGGGGTGAGCGGGTCCATCAGGCGATGGTCGCCCGCGGCTACGACGGCCGGATGCCGGTGATCGACGAACGTCGAGCGACAGCCCTCGAATGGGGCTCGGCACTCGCGATCCCGTTGACGGCGTGGATGACTGTCCTCCTGGTGCTGGTGACCCCGTGACCGCGCTCGAAGTACGTGACCTCCGATTCAGCTATCCGGACGGCACTGAGGTGCTGCGCGGTGTCGACCTGGAGATCGGGGCGGGGGAGAGGGTTGCACTGCTTGGCCCGAACGGAGCAGGCAAGACCACCTTCGTTCTCCACCTCATCGGCATCCTGCAGGCCGGTTCGGGCACGGTGGCGGTCGACGGGATCGAACTCACAGATGAATCGGTGCGCGATGTGAGGGCGCGGGTCGGGTTCGTCTTCCAGGACCCTGACGATCAGTTGTTCATGCCGACGGTGCGTCAGGACGTGGCGTTCGGGCCGGCCAACTTCGGGCTGCGAGGCGAGGAGTTGGAGGCCCGGGTGGGTGAAGCGCTGACGATGGTCGGGATGGGACACGCGGCGGACAAGGCTCCCCATCATCTGTCCGGTGGCGAGCGGAGGCGGGTGGCCATCGCCACGGTGTTGGCGATGCGGCCGTCGATCCTGATTCTCGACGAGCCGTCGTCGAACCTGGATCCTGCAGGGCGCCGGGAGCTGGCGGAGATCCTTGCGGGACTCGACGTGACGCTGTTGATGGTGACCCACGACCTGCCGTACGCGTTCGAGATCTGCGAGCGGTCGGTGGTGATGGCCGGGGGAGTGATCGCCGCCGACGGTCCCACCCCCGACGTGCTGTCGGACGCCGCCGCCATGACCCGCCATCGCCTCGAACTCCCCGCCGGCTTCCACCCCCACCACCTCTGACCCGCTTTTGGTCGTCGAAACGCACTGTTTGTGTAGCGCTGGCTCGCTAAAAACGGGTTTCAGGCGGATACGGACCCGCCCGGCTGCGCCTGATCCGGTTTTGGTCGTCGTAGCGCTTCATTGGTGAAGCGCTGGTTCGCTAAGAACGCGCCTACCGTCCCCCGTCGTGCGTACGTGGGAAATGGTTCAGCTTGCCGTGATCGCCGTCGCTGTTCTTCTCCCAGTGGTACTCGGGTACCGGCTGAAGCGGGGGCGGATGGCGGCGATCCTGGTCGTGGCGATGATCCTCCAGCTCATTGTCGAGGGTTACCGCTGGCAGCTTCTGCTCGTCGAACTGACCACTGTCGGTCTCGCCGTGGCCGACGTCTTGCGCGACGAACGCAAGATGGCCGGATTGCAGCGATTCCGGCGGGGGCTTCTCGGACCGGTCGGCGTGGCGGCCCTGGCGGCACTTCCCCTCGCCCTTCCGATACCGGAACTCCCGATCCCCACCGGACCGTTCCCGGTCGGGACGCAGACGTTCGTCATCATCGACGAAGAACGTCTGGAGGCGTACGGACTTCCCGAGCCGGAAGAGGGCGAGGAGACTCCGGAACCCAGTGAACCCAGGCGTTTTGTGGTGCAGGCGTGGTATCCGACGGTGGATGTCGAGGATGCCGAGCCGCTCGTCTGGAATCCGGATTTCGACGTGGTCGGACCGGCGATGGCCCGCAGGATTGGCTTCCCGGGATTCTTCCTCTCTCATGCCAGCGACATACCGTCATCGTCGTACGAGGGGGTCCCGGCACTGTCAGGACGGCTTCCGGTCGTCCTCTACTCGCACGGCTGGACCGGATTCCGGACGATCGCTCTGCACCAGATGGAGTCGCTCGCCAGCCGGGGATTCATTGTCCTCGCGGCCGACCACACCTACGGATCCGTCGCCGAGGTCTTTCCCAACGGCCAGGTCGTCGAGTACGACCCGCGGGCGCTGCCAGACGAAGAGGTCGTCGGAACCGAGGACTTTCTCGAAGCCGGCGAACAGCTGGTCGAGACGTTCGCAGACGACCTGGTGGCGATACTCGACGCGCTCGAGGCCGGAGCGACCGGACCGTTCTCCCGGCTGGCTCCGGAGCCCGATCTCGACCGCATCGGCATCTTCGGTCATTCGACCGGAGGCGGTGCGGCCGTTCGAGCGTGTATCGACGACGAGCGTTGCGTGGCCGTGCTCGGGATGGACGCCTGGGTCAATCCGATTCCCGACCGAATCGTCGCTCGTGAACTGTCCCAGCCGAGCCTGTTCATGCGCTCGGATGGGTGGCGTGGAACCCCCAACGACGGTCGATTGCGTGGTCTCGCCGAACGCAGCCCTCTCGAGTCGTACTGGGTCGGCATCGAAGGGGCGGGACACAACGACTTCGTCCTCACACCGCTCTT
>JBBDQP010000070.1:19581-28588 GCA_040905965.1 Acidimicrobiia bacterium | reverse complement strand
CGCCCGCGACACCAAGCTCGGCGCCGAGGAGATCACGCGTGACATCCCGAACGTCGCCGAAGAGGTGCTGGCAGACCTCGACGAAGAAGGGATCATCCGGGTCGGGGCCGAGGTCGGTCCTGGCGACTACCTGGTCGGCAAGGTCACGCCGAAGGGCGAGACCGAACTGACCCCCGAGGAGCGCCTGCTGCGCGCCATCTTCGGTGAGAAGGCGCGGGAAGTCCGTGACACCTCGCTCAAGGTGCCGCACGGCGAACAGGGCAAAGTCATCGCCGTCAAGATCTTCAAGCGCGACGAAGGATTCGACCTTCCCCCGGGTGTGAACGAACTCGTCAGGGTCTACGTGGCCCAGCAGCGCAAGATCTCCGAGGGCGACAAGCTCGCTGGCCGCCACGGCAACAAGGGCATCGTCGCCAAGATCCTGCCAGAGGCCGACATGCCGTTCATGGCAGACGGGACGCCGGTCGACATCATTCTGTCCCCGCTGGGCGTGCCGTCCCGAATGAACCTCGGTCAGGTCCTCGAGACGCACCTCGGTTGGGCAGCCGGTCAGGGATGGGAGCCGTTCAAGGACGCCACCAGCCCCGCCTCCAAGGGGGCGGAGCCGTGGACGAAGGTGGCGACACCGGTCTTCGACGGGGCTCGTGAAGACGAAATCATGAACGTCATCGCCAATGCCAAGCCGAACCGCGACGGAATGAAGCTGGTCGGCGACGACGGCAAGGCCTCGCTCTTCGACGGTCGCACCGGTGAGCCTTTCGATTCCGACGTCACCGTCGGATACATCTACATGCTGAAGCTGGTCCACCTGGTGGATGACAAGATCCACGCCCGGTCGACCGGCCCGTACTCGATGATCACGCAGCAGCCGCTGGGCGGTAAGGCCCAGTTCGGTGGGCAGCGGTTCGGGGAGATGGAAGTGTGGGCCCTCGAGGCGTACGGCGCCGCCTACGCGCTGCAGGAGGTCCTCACGATCAAGTCGGACGACGTCCAAGGCCGAGTCAAGGTCTACGAGGCGATCGTCAAGGGCGACAACATCCCTGAGCCGGGCATCCCGGAATCATTCCGGGTCCTCATCAAGGAAATGCAGAGCCTCTGCCTCAACGTGGAGATGCTCGCCGCCGGAGAAGAGGTCGAACTGCGCGACCTCGAAGAGGACATGTACCGCTCGGGAGAGAGCCTGGGCATCGACCTGTCCCGTCCGGAACGGCCCGAAGCAGAAGTCTGACCCCTCTCGGTCCACGCCGAGTACGAGGTACTGAGAGAGAAGAGGAGCCACATTGGTACAGCAGGTCTTCGACGAATTGAAGATCGGTCTCGCATCATCCGACCAGATCCGTGCATGGAGCTACGGAGAGGTCAAGAAGCCCGAGACCATCAACTACCGCACCCTCAAGCCGGAGAAGGAGGGTCTGTTCGACGAACGGATCTTCGGTCCTCAGCGCGACTGGGAGTGTTACTGCGGTAAGTACAAGCGGATTCGGTACAAGGGCATCATTTGCGAGCGTTGTGGCGTCGAGGTCACCCGTTCCAAGGTGCGCCGCGAGCGCATGGGCCACATCGAACTGGCCGCGCCGGTCACCCACATCTGGTTCTTCAAGGGTGTCCCGAGCCGTCTCGGCTACCTGCTGGACATGTCGCCGAAGGACCTCGAGAAGGTCATCTACTTCGCCGCGTACATCATCACCTCGGTCGACGAGGAGAAGCGGACCAAGGACATCCCCGAACTCGAAGAGGCGATGCGCGCCGAACTTCAGGTCGTGACCGAGGACTTCGAGGAGTGGAAGGAAGTCCGTCTCGAAGCTCTCGAAGACGAGCTGGCACGGATGGAGGAAGGCGGGGCGAAGTCCCAGGAGATCAACGCCCGTCGCAAGGAAGTCGAGCGGGAGATCAAGGATCGCGACGACCGCCGTGCCCGGGAAGAAGAGCTCATCCAGGACGCCTTCGACCAGTTCCGCGGTTTCACGCCCAAGACGCTCGTCGACTCCGAGCAGCTGTGGCGTGAGATCTACGAGCGGTACAACGACTACTTCACCGGTGGCATGGGCGCCGAGGCGGTGCGCGAGCTTCTCGCCCATCTCGACCTCGAAGCCGAGATGATCCGTCTGGAAGAAGAGTTGGACGCCAACTCTGCCCAGAAGCGTCAGCGCGCTACCCAGCGTCTCAAAGTCGTCAAGCCGTTCGCCGAGGGCAAGAACCTCCCGACCGATCTGATCCTGGAGACGATTCCGGTCATCCCACCGGATCTGCGTCCGATGGTTCAGCTCGACGGTGGCCGGTTCGCCACTTCGGACCTGAACGATCTCTACCGCCGGGTGATCAACCGCAACAACCGTCTCAAGCGACTGCTGGATCTCGGTGCTCCCGAGATCATCGTCAACAACGAGAAGCGGATGCTGCAGGAAGCAGTGGACGCCCTGTTCGACAACGGCCGTCGCGGCCGGGCAGTGACCGGGCCGGGCAACCGTGCCCTCAAGTCGCTGTCCGACATGCTGAAGGGCAAGCAGGGTCGGTTCCGTCAGAACCTCCTCGGAAAGCGCGTCGACTACTCCGGACGTTCGGTCATCGTCGTCGGACCCCAGCTCAAGCTGCACCAGTGCGGCCTTCCGAAGATCATGGCGCTCGAACTGTTCAAGCCGTTCGTGATGAAGCGTCTCGTCGACCTCGACCTGGCCCAGAACATCAAGTCGGCCAAGCGCATGGTGGAACGCCAACGCCCGCAGGTGTGGGACGTCCTCGGTGAGGTCATCCAAGAACACCCGGTACTGCTGAACCGTGCTCCCACCCTCCACCGTCTGGGAATCCAGGCGTTCGAGCCGGTGCTGGTCGAAGGCAAGGCAATCCAGATCCACCCGCTCGTCTGTGAGGCGTTCAACGCCGACTTCGACGGAGACCAGATGGCCGTCCATCTGCCGCTGTCCGCCGAAGCTCAGGCCGAAGCCCGGATCCTCATGCTGTCGACCAACAACGTGCTGCGTCCGGCGTCCGGTCGCCCGATCGTCACGCCCTCACAGGACATGGTCATCGGCATGTACTACCTCTCCGAGCGGGAGGAGGACGCCAAAGGCGCAGGGCGCAATTTCAGTTCGATCGACGAGGCTGTCATGGCGTACGACATCGGCGAACTGTCGCTGCACGCCCCGATCAAGCTCCGCGTCGGCAATCTCGCAGGCGATCCGGAGATGCATGCGGACCTGATGGACTCGGCGGGCAAGCTGTTGACCCCCGAGCCGATCGACGGGCTGAAGCTGCACGACACGACCCTCGGCCGGGCCCTGATCAACACGGCCCTTCCCGAGGCGTTCCCGTACGTCGAGGCCGTGATCATCAAGTCCGACATCGGCCGGCTCATCGAAGTGATCATCGAGCGGTTCCCGCGCTCTGCTGTCGCCGAAACTCTCGACAACATCAAGTCGTTGGGATTCAAGTTCGCCACCAAGGCCGGACTGACGATCGCGCTGGACGACGTGAAGACTCCGCCGGACAAGGTCCAGATCCTCGCCGAGTACGAGTCGAGGGCCGACAAGGTGCAGACGAACTACAACAAGGGTGTCGTCACCGAGGACGAGCGTCGTCAGGAACTCATCGAGATCTGGACCGAGGCCACCGATCGGGTCAAGGACGCCATGATCGCCAACATGAAGAACGAGAAGTTCAACTCGGTCGACATGATGGTGGGCTCCGGGGCCCGAGGGAACATCAACCAGATCAAGCAAATCGCCGGCATGCGTGGCCTCGTGGCCAATCCGAAGGGTGACATCATCCCGCGGCCGATCATCTCGAACTTCCGCGAAGGTCTGTCGGTTCTGGAGTACTTCATCTCCACCCACGGTGCCCGCAAGGGTCTGGCCGACACCGCGCTGCGTACGGCCGACTCCGGTTATCTGACCCGGCGGCTGGTGGACGTGTCCCAGGAGCTCATCATCGTCGATGAGGACTGTGGGACCGACCGCGGGATCTTCATCAGCCTGTTGGACGACCGTGGCAACGTGATCCGCAACTTGCGGTCCCGTATCTACGGACGAATCCTCGCCGACGATGTGAAGATCGAGAAGAAGCTGCTGGAGACGGCGATCGGCGACAAGGTGAAGGCCAACACGATGGTCGACACCAAGGCGCTGCACGCCATCGAGGCGAGCGCCAAGGAGATTGGTCGGGTGCGTGTGCGCTCCGTGCTCACGTGCGACGCCAAGGTCGGCATCTGCCAGAGCTGTTACGGCCTGAGTCTGGCAACCGGCCGCAACGTCGAAGTCGGCGAGGCGGTCGGGATCATGGCGGCCCAGTCGATCGGCGAGCCGGGAACCCAGTTGACGATGCGTACCTTCCACACCGGCGGTGTGGCCGGGGACGACATCACCCAGGGTCTGCCCCGTGTGGTCGAGCTGTTCGAGGCTCGCACACCCAAGGGCAAGGCCATCCTCGCCGAGGTCGGCGGTCCAGTGAAGATCGTCGACGACGAAGAGGGACGTCGGGTCGCTATCGAAACGAAGGAAGGCGACGTCGAGTACAAGATCTCTCGCCGTGCCCGCCTCCTCGTCGAGACCGGTGACATCGTCGAGCCGGGGCATCAGCTCACGGTCGGTCCGTTGGATCCGAAGGAAGTCCTCGAGATTCGGGGCGTCCGTGCCTGCCAGCAGTACCTGGTGGACCAGGTGCAGGAGGTCTACCGGTCACAGGGCGTGGAGATCCACGACAAGCACATCGAGCTGATCGTCCGTCAGATGCTCCGTCGTGTGCGAGTGGTCTCGGCCAACGACTCGGATTTCCTCCCGTCCGAGCTCATCGACGATCTCACGTTCAAGGAGATCAACAAGGGCCTCGTACAGGACACCAAGCAGCCCGCCGAAGGTCGCCCGGAGTTGATGGGCATCACGAAGGCGTCCCTCGCCACCGAGTCGTGGCTGTCGGCGGCTTCGTTCCAGGAGACGACGAGGGTGTTGACCGACGCGGCCATCCAGGGCAAGTCGGACTACATGCGTGGTCTGAAGGAGAACGTGATCATCGGCAAGCTGATCCCGGCCGGAACCGGCTCGATGGCCTACCAGCCGCTGCAGCCGGTGCTCCCCGGTGCGACCACTGTGTCGCTCGAGGGCTTGCTGGGCGGCGACGGGACATACGCCGGAAGCACCGACGAGACGCTGCCGGAGAACCCGGCCGAGTGGCTCGCGTCGCTGGGCGCCCCCAAATCACCTCCCTCCGACGAGGAAGAGTAGAACCCAGGGTTCAGGACCACCTCTACGGTGGTTTCCGCGCACGAGAACGAAGAGAGCCGGGCCTCGCGAGATGTCCGGCTCTCTGCTGCTTCAGCGGCTCGCCCGCATCGTCTTGTAGCGGTGGACCGAAAGCGGCGCGAACACGGCGATGATCACGACCACCCAGCCGAGTGTGTAGATCTCCGGATTCTGCAACGGCCACACGGTCGGCTCGGGTGTCCCCGGTGGGATGTTGCCGAACAGCTCCCTCGCGGCCTGGGTCACCGCCGACACCGGGTTCCATTCGGCGAACGTCCGCAACGCTGACGGCAGGTTGTCCGACGGCACGAACGTGTTGGCGACGAACGTCATCGGGAAGATGACCATGAACGAGGCGTTGTTGACGACCTCGACACTGGGCACCATGAGGCCTACGTACGCCATGATCCAAGACATCGCGTACGCAAAGAGGAGCAGCAGCCCGAATGCGGCGAGTGCGTCGACCACCCCGTTGTTGATGCGCCACCCGACGAGCAGTCCGGTCAGTCCCATGATCACCAGCGACAGCACGTTGTACACGACGTCGCTCGCCGTGCGTCCCACGATCACCGCAGACCGTGACATGGGCAGGGAACGGAAGCGGTCGATGATCCCCTTCTGCATGTCCTCGGCCAGCCCAGCCCCGGTGAACGTGGCTCCGAAAACCACCGTCTGAGCGAAGATGCCCGCGATCAGGAACTCACGGTAGGACCCGCCAGGGATATCGATGGAGCTGCCGAACACATAGGCGAAGAGCAGGACGAACATGATCGGACTGATCAGCACGAACACCAGCACTTCCGGAACCCGGATGATCTTGATCAGGTTCCTCTTGGCGATGACGGCGCCGTCGCCGAGTGCAGACATGAAACCTTTCATGGTGTGACCTCCGCCGTGGTGCCTTCCTCGACGTGGTGCCCGGTCAGGGAGAGAAAGACGTCGTCGAGCGTCGGTCGTCGCAGCATCACGTCGCTCAGTTCGATGTTCTCTGTATCCAATCTGCGGAGACCGTCGGTCAGCACCTGCGCACCGCCGGCGATCGGTACGAGCAAGGTCCGCGTCGCCTGGTCGACCTGGATCTCTCCAACCGCGATCGGGGCGAGCGCGGCCTTGGCGCGTTCGAGATCGTGGGGATGGGGCAGGGTCACCTCGATCCGCTCTCCCCCCACCATTCGCTTGAGTTCGTCCGACGTTCCATGGGCGATCTCCCGTCCGTGGTCGATGACGACGATGTCGTCGCACAACTGGTCGGCTTCCTCCAGGTATTGGGTGGTGAGCAGCAGTGTCCGTCCCCGGTAGACCAGGTCGCGGATGATCGCCCACAGCTCGGTTCGGCTGCGCGGATCCAGTCCGGTCGTCGGCTCGTCGAGGAAGAGAACAGGCGATTCGGCGACCAGCGCCCCGGCGAGGTCGAGGCGGCGGCGCATGCCACCCGAGTACGTTTTGACGGGTCGGTCGGCGGCGTCGGCGAGGTCGAAGCGTTCGAGTAGTTCTCTCGCTCGAAGCCGGGATCGCTCGCGTCCCAAGTGATAGAGGCGGCCGATCATGTCGAGGTTCTCGTAACCGGTGAGGGTCTCGTCGACCGCGGCGTACTGGCCGGAAAGGCCGATCCGCTTGCGGACCTCGTGGGGATCGGCGAGCACGTCCGCGCCTGCCACCGTTGCCGACCCGGAATCCGGCTTGAGCAACGTGGTGAGAATGGAGACGGCGGTTGTCTTCCCCGCTCCGTTCGGACCCAGCAGGCCGAGGACGGTGCCTTCGGCTACGGCGAGGTCGAGGCCGGCGAGCGCCACCACCTCCTTGTAGGTCTTCACGAGACCTCGAGCCTCTACGATCATGAGCCCCCCGTTTGTCGACGTGGTGTCGAGTATTGCGAACGACGGATCCTATTCCGTCTGCGCATGAGAACGGACGCATATTTCGCGACCGAAATTCGCAGAGGAAACGGGATCCTCTCCACGCTTCTACGATCCCTGTCATGAGTGAGCAGGTGTTGGGGCTGTACGACGGTGTCATCGATTCAGCGGCGCGCGATCGCACCGTGGGCCGATTTCGCGAACGGGGGATCCGACTCCCCACATTCGCCCAACTCGCCGACCCCACCACCATCCCGACCGATGCAGCCGCTGGTGTCGGGGCGGACGATCCCGATGCGCGCAACCTGTGGCGGGTCCATTGGTTCAACGACCACAGCAGGGAGGGCAGAACCGAGGTTCCCGAGTACCTGGCGCTCCCAGGGGAGCTGACCGGGGTCGACGCCACCATCCTGATCGCCCTCGGCAATCGCTTCCCGATGATCCGCGCCCACAAGGTGCTCGCCGCCTACGCCTGTCTCGCCCCCAAGGTCGTCGCGGGTGCCTTCGATCCCACCGCCCACCGGGCCATCTGGCCGTCGACCGGGAACTACGCCCGGGGCGGGGTCGCCATCTCTCGCATCATGGGGTGCCGCGGTGTAGCCGTCCTTCCGGAGGGGATGTCGAAGGAGCGTTTCGACTGGCTCAACGAGTGGATTTCCGGCCCGGAGGACGTGATCCGCACCTACGGCACCGAGTCGAACGTCAAAGAGATCTACGACGCCTGCAACGAACTCGCCAAGGATCCGACCAACGTCATCCTCAACCAGTTCTCCGAGTTCTCCAACCACCTCGGTCACTATCGGGTGACCGGACCCGCGTTCGAGCGGATCTTCGAGGCGCATGGCACCGGTCGGTTGGCTGCCTTCGTCGCCGCATCAGGCTCGGCCGGCACGCTCGGTGCGGGCGACTATCTGAAGGAACGCCACGGTGCCCGCATCGTCCCGGTCGAAGCCCTCGAATGCCCGACCATGCTCTACAACGGCTACGGCGAGCACAACATCCAGGGGATCGGCGACAAGCACATCCCGCTGATCCACAATGTCACCAACTCCGATGACGTGATCGGCATCTCCGACGTCGCATCCGACACGCTGTTCCTTCTCTTCAACACCGAGGCGGGCAAGGAGCATCTGCGTCGTAAAGGCGTCGACCCGGAACTGGTCGAGAACCTTCGTCATCTCGGGTTGTCGTCGATCGCCAACATGCTGGCGGCGATCAAGCTCGCCAAACACCACGGCTACGGCTCGGACGACGTGATCGTCACCGTTGCCACCGACGGCGGCGAGATGTACACCTCGGAAGTCGACAAGATCGAGACCCGCGACCATCCCGGCGGTTTCGACGCGATGGCCGCTTCCGCCGCCCACGCTCGGCATCTCGAAGGTGTCGACACCGAACATGTTCTCGAACTGACCGAGATCGACCGTCGTCGCATCTTCAACCTCGGCTACTACACCTGGGTGGAGCAGCAGGGCGTCGCGTTCGAGGTGTTCGAGCGGCGCCGCGATCAAACGTGGTGGCAATCGCTGCGCGGCTACACCGATCGGTGGGACGAGATGATCGGTGAGTTCAACGAACAGGTCACTGGGTGACCGACCCGGTCCCGGCCAATCCGTTCATCCGGTATCGCACCCGTCTCGACTCGTATGCCATCGCCCGGGCAAGGGGCTGGTCCGACGACGAGTTCGTGGCGCTGGTCGGTCGGCTCAACGATGCGGTGGCCGGGGTCGCCGGTCACGGGTTTGTTTCCACTCCCACCCGCCCCGTTCCCCGGCTGGCGGACGCACTTGGAATTGAAGCGACCGTCCATGTGAAGGATGAGACCGGAAACGTCGGAGGATCGCACAAGGCGCGCCACCTGTTCGGTGTGATGCTGCATCTGGCGGTGGCTGATGACCAGCAAGGCGAGTTGGCGATCGC
>JBBDQP010000070.1:0-19481 GCA_040905965.1 Acidimicrobiia bacterium | reverse complement strand
GGTGGCGCCCTCGCCTCGGCGGCGTGGAAGGGTCTGCGTGAGGGTCGACCGACGGTGTCGTTGCACGCGGTGCAGGTCGAGGCCTGTGCTCCGCTGCCGCGGGCGTGGAGACTTATCACCGACGATCTGGCGTCTGGGCTGGACATGTCGGACAGTTCGGCGGCCAGGGCGGGGTTGGTCGAGGACCGCGCCGCCGAGGCACACCGACTGATGTCTGAACACGCTGATCGGTACATGTGGCCGTGGGATCCCGTGGGGTCCTCTGCTGCCACCGGCATCCTCGACGACGTGACCTACGACTGGCAGACCGTGGTCGGACCGATGATCGAGGGCGGCGGGTGGCCGGTGGTCGTCACTGAAAGCCAGATCCTCGAAGCCAACCGACTCGGTCGCGAGCACACGGGGATCGACGTGGACCCCACCGGCACCGCCGGACTCGCCGGGTTACTCGAACGGTCGACTCGGGACACGATCGAACGGGACGATCAGGTCGTCCTTCTCTTCACCGGGATTCGCCGGAGTCAGGGTCTGCCGGTCGCCGGATGAAGGGGATGGCCGCGGCCGTCAGCACCGCCCCTCCAAGCACCGGGATGGCCCGCGAGCCGGTCGTCGACGCGATGACTCCGGCGAGTGCGGGGCCGATCGCTCCGATGACCATGAAGACGAGTGAGAGCAGTCCCATCGCGGTGCCGAGGCTCGAGGCGCCGAACACCAGCCGGGTGTGCATCCCTTGGAGTGGCGACGATGCCCCGATCCCGAATCCGGCGACCACCGCGAAGGCGGCTGCCACGAGCGACGATCCGGCGAAGGCCAGCAGCACCGCACCGACCGCAATCGAGCCGTAGGAGAGTCGGAGCGCCCCCGTTGTCTCCAGCCGGTTCACGATCGGCATGAGCGGGAGTCGGCCGCCGAGTTGGGCGAAACCCCGGAACGCAGCCCAGAACGACGCCGCGCCGAGCCCGAGGCCTGCGGCTGTCATCGCTGGCACCTGGTACACGAGGATCGTGGCGACGCCCATTCCGACCAGGCCCTGGGCGACCACGAAACGGCGCGCTACGGAGGATCGGAGCGACTGCCGCAACTCCGGCCAGATCGGCGGGCGGCTCGACGTCTCAACTGAGCGCGTGTCGATACTCAGAGCTCCGACCACCAGCGTTGCGATGGCGGTCGCCGTCGTCACTCGCAACGTGACTCTCCAGTCGGTCGCTTCCACCAGCCATGCGGTCACCGGGATGTAGATGGCGCTTGCGAACGCTCCCCAGATGGTGAGGACTGCGATCGCCCGGGTCGCCCCTTCCGGGCTGACCCGCACCGCGGCCGTCTGTGTCACGTGATAGAAGCCGAGGGCCCCGAACGAACCGCCCCCGGCGGCGCAGGCGAGCGCAAAGACGGCAAGGGATGTGGTGGCGGTGGCGACAGCAAACGAACCGGCGCCGATCGCGGCCGCCAGGCCGAAGACGAGTCGGCTCCCATGCCGGTCGAGCAGCCATCCCCCGAGAACCGATCCGAGCCCGGCCACCATCGACGACGCGCTGAACGCCGCCGTGAGGCTCGCTTCGCTCCAACCCGTGTCGGCGATGATCGGGTCGAGGAGCACTCCGAAGCCGTAGTACCACGACCCGTACACGCTGATCGTGATGAATCCGAGGACGCCGATCCGGACCTTCGGGATGGGAGGCTTGGTGCTGACCACGGGGTGAGGCTAGAGGTCGCGCTCCTTCAAAAAACGCCTGCCGCCCGCAGGCTGGCTTGGACTCGGCTTGGGGTGAGCGGGAACCCGTCGATCCAGACACCGGTGGCGTCGTGAATGGCCGCCACCACTGCCGGTGCAACGGGGATGAACGGCATCTCGGCCATCCCCCGCACTCCCCACGGGCCTCGCGGGTCGGGATGCTCGACCAGGATCGAATCGACCTGGCCGGGAATGTCACCGATGCCTGGGATCAGGTATCCCGAGAAGCGGGGGTTGGTGATCCGTCCGTCCTTCAGTTGGAGATCCTCTGACAGCGTGTAGCCCGCCGCCTGGACCACGCCTCCCTCGATTTGGCCGACGACGAGCGCAGGGTTGATCGCCTTGCCCACGTCGTCGGCGCACACGACCCGGTCGATTCGCACTTGGCCGGTGTCGATGTCCACCGTCACGTCGATCGATTCGGCGACGTACCCGTACGCGAAGTTGGGCTGGCCAGTCCCGTCGTCGGGGTCGAGAGTCTCGGTGGGTGGCGGCACGAAACGGAACTCGCCGACTGCGGGGCGGTCGCCGTCGAGCCAACGCTTGGATGCCTCTTCGACCGCGCCGAGGATCGAGTTGCCCGCCATCCACGTCATCCGAGACGCCGACACCGAGCCGGAGTCGCCACTCGTTGCCGTATCAGAGAAGGACGCTCGCACCCGGTCGGGTTCCACTCCGGCGGCCTCCGCCGTCATCTGCACCAGTGCGGTGTGCGCTCCCTGCCCGACTTCTGCCGCACCGTGGAACAGTTCCGCCCACTCGACGGAGTCTTCGCCGTGGAGCACCACTGTGGCGTCGCATCTTTCCGGGAAGCCGAACGAGAATCCCACGTTCTTGTATGCGCAGGCGAAGCCGCGGCCCCGGCGAACACGCGACTCGTCTGGGGGAAGCGAGGCGAACGAGGGGACCGGCTTCGGTTCGTACGGCTCGGCCGCTCCGGCCGCGGCCGCCTCGATCACTTCGACCAGCGACACGCCGGGAGGCATCTCCGCCTGGGTGATTCCTCTCGAGCCTTCGACGAGGGCGTTCTTCAACCGCAGTTCGACTGGATCCATGTCCAGTGCCCGGGCGAGCTTGTTCATCTGCGATTCGGCGACGAAAGCTCCCTGCGGCGCGCCGAACCCACGGAACGCCCCCGCCGGCACGGTGTTGGTGTAGACGGCGATCGAGTCGATGCGGACGTTGGGCACCTCGTAGGGCCCCGCCACGCACAGGTGCATGTTCCCCAGCACCTTGTTGGTCGTGTAGTTGTAGGCCCCTGAGTCGAGGAATCCGTCCACTTCGACGGCGGTGATGAGCCCATCGCGAGTGGCGCCGAGGCGGGCATGGATTCTGCCGCGGTGACGCTTGTGATGCCCGACGATCGACTCCTCGCGCGACCACACCGAGCGAACCGGTCGACGGATTCCCTTCGCCGCCAGCTTCATGACTGCTGCTGCCAACACGATCTGCAGCGACATGTCTTCGCGTCCGCCGAACGCTCCGCCGACCGCCGGATAGACGATTCGCACTCGATCTTCGGGAAGGTCGAGTGCGTGGCAGACCTGACCGACATCCTCGTACGTCCACTGGCCGCCGATCTCGACGGTCACCCGGTCCTCGTCGTCGAGATAGGCAGTGGCAGCCTCCGGTTGCAGGTAGGCGTGCTCTTGATGAGGCACGTCATAGGTCCCTTCGACGACCACATCGGCGGCGGCCCACCCGGCGTCGATGTCGCCCTTTCGGATCTTCATGTGGTGATAGCCGTTGGAGTCTTTGCCGTTCTCGGGGTGGAGGATCGGGGCACCTTCGGCGAGTGCAGCATCGATGTCGCCAAGGATCGGGAGCTCCTCCCACACGGCAACCAGCGCCGCCGCACCGGCCCGCGCGGCGGACTCGGACTCGGCGACGATCACCGCGAGGTGGTCGGCTTCCCAACGGGAGATGTCACAGGCGACGTTCGACCGGGCCGTGTGCTCGATGCCGATCAGCGCCGGTTGGTCGTACATGGTCAGCCCGTATTCGTTGACCGGGATGTCGGCGGCAGTCACCACCTCGACCACGCCCGGCACGGCGAGTGCGGCAGAGACGTCGAAGGACACGAGCCGTGCGTGCGGCTGGTCGGTGAACACCACGAACGCCGTGAGAACATCCTGTCGGTGGATGTCGGCGGGGTAGCGGGCATCCCCGGTGACCTTGTCGCGTGCGTCGATCCGGAGGTGCGGAGTGCCGATGCTCACGAGCGCATCCGTTCGGCCGCGGTGTGGACTGCCTTGATGATCGGGTAGTAGCCGGTGCAGCGGCACAGGTTGCCCGACATGGCGACTTCGACTTCGTCCGTTGTCGGCGAGTCCTTCTCCTCCAAGAGTTTGGCGCCCGACATCAGGAATCCGGGGATGCAGAAGCCGCACTGCACTGCGGTCTCGTCGATGAAGGCTTGTTGGAGAGGATGGAGGTCACCGTCGGTGGCGAGACCTTCGATGGTGGTGATCGAGGATCCGTGGGCGCGGGCCGCCGGCACGAGACACGACATGACTGCGACCCCGTCGAGGAACACCGTGCAGGCGCCGCATTCGCCTTCGGCGCAGCCCTCCTTGGTTCCTGTGAGACCGGCATCGTCGCGCAGCCAGTCGAGGAGCGTCTTCGTGGCCCCTGGGCCTGACACTGGGCTCCCGTTGACGTCGGCCTCGACCGCAGTGGTGGCATCGTGGGAAGCGGTCCCGATGGTTGGGCTCGTCGTACGACCGAGGGTCACCGGATCGGACGGAAGCGTGGGCGCGATGCCCGTGCGCAGCGCTCGAAAGGCTCTCGTCACCATCACCGGGATCGACGCCGACCGATAGGTGGCCGTGGCGCGCACGTCATCGATCGGGGTGACTGCACCGGCTGCGGCATGCGCGAAAGCTTCGATGGAGTCGTCGTCGAGAGTCGATCCGATCAGTTGGCCGGCGTCGACTTCGACGATCGTGGGAGCGACGCTCCCGATCGCCAGCCTCGCTGACGTGACCCTGCCGTCGCTGATCCCGACTGCCGCCGTGAGGTGGACGACCGAGATCGCCTGCGCCTTCCGGTTGCCGAGCTTGAGGAACACTGCCCGTTCGTTCGGGGCGAGAGAGCGAAACCGAAGCCGGGTGATGATCTCTCCCGACCGCAGGAGACTCTTGCGGACGCCCGTGTGGAATTCAGCGAGGGTGACAGTCCGACTCCCCTCGAGGGACACCAGTTCCAGCTCGGCGTCGAGCACGCGGAGCGGGGTGATCGTGTCGTTCGCGGGGCTTGCGGTGACGAGGTTCCCGACGACGGTCGCCCGGTTGCGCAGTTGGGGCGAGCCGATCTCCCAGCAGGCTTGGGCGAGTGGCACGGCATGGTCTCGAATCAACGGCGAGCGGACGATGTCGTTGTGGGTGACGAGTGCGCCGACTGTGATGTGGTCGCCGTCGGCGTCGATGCCGCCGAGGTCGGGGACGCGGGTCAGATCGACAAGGGTGTCGATGTCGGGACGAACCCCGCGCTCCAACTCGAGGAGCAGGTCGGTCCCTCCCGCAATCACCCTGGCCCGCTCTCCGTGACGGGCCAAGAGATCGAGTGCTTCCCCGAGCGTCGCCGGCGATTCGACTCTCTCGAGCCGGAGAGTGTGACGCTGCACCAGGTGCATCAGTTGCCGCGCCCGTTGTACACGCGTCCCCCGCGGGCGACATAGTTCTTGAGGACGTCCACCCCCGCAGCCCGTTCGATGTCGGTCACGACCTCGATGCCGCGCGTCTCGAGTTGGGTCCGCCAGTCGGCCATCTTCGGCCCTTCGTCGAACCCGACGGCCCTGGCATCCTCGTCTCTGGCGCCGATGAGCAGACGACGGACGCCCGACCAGGGAACCGCTCCGAAGCACATGGCGCACGGTTCGCACGAACAGGCCAGCACCATGTGGGGGAGGCCCTCCGCCCCAAGGTCGAAGCTGCCGACAGCCTGGCCGGCGAGCGCGATCGCCACCATCTCGGCGTGGGCGATGGCGGTATTTGTCGGCACGACCAGATTCACACCGGCGGCGACGAGTCGTCCGGTGTCGACTTCGAAGACGGCCGCCCCGAACGGGCCTCCGGTGTTGTGCTCCACGTTCCCTTGAGCGAGTTCGATCGCCAGGCCCACCTGTTCGGAAGGCGTGATTCGAGGGCGGTCGTCAAAGGCGCCGTCGGCCCACGAGGGGAGCGTGAACATCATTCCTCCCGGATCGCGTTCAGGTAGTTGTAGATCGTGATGCGGCTGACGCCCATCGCGTCCGCCACCGCTTCGATCGCCTTGCGAAGTTGGAATGCGCCCCGCTCGTCGAGGATTCGAATCGCCGCCTGCTTCTCTTCACGGGTCATCTCCGCCAATGGTCGACCGGCGTCCGACTCGACTTGGTCGATCATGTGGTCGAGTGCCTCGCGGAGGTCGCCGACATGGAGGGCGGGTTCGGCATCAGGCGTGACGACTTGGACCGAGACGCGATCGGCGCCGTTCTCGAGAGCGACTCGAAGGAGGTCTCCGACTGCTTGCGCGACGGTCGCGGGAATTCCGCTCGTGATGGTTCCAAAGGCGCCGACATCGACCGACATCCCGTGATCCTGCACCGCGTCGATGGCCGCACGGACGTGCTTGCCAGGGCGGCCCTCGGTGAAGGGCTCCACAAAGAACTCGAGGCGGACCTCGTCAGTCACCCGGTGAGGGATCCGTACGTCTCGGGCCTGCGGTCGCGGTAGAAGGCCCAGTGCCTGCGGACCTCGCTGATGAGGTCCATGTCGAGATCGCGGATCACGACGTCGTCGGTGGTGTCCGATCCGGTTCCGCCGATGATCTGGCCGCGGGGCGAGGCGAAGTAGGAGGTGCCGTAGTAGTCGGTGTCTTCCAGGCCTTCCGACCCGACCCGGTTGATGGCGCCCACGAAGTACTCGTTGGCGACGGCGGCAGAGGTCTGTTCCAGCTCCCACAGGTATTTGGAGTGGCCCCGAGTGGTGGCGGAAGGGTTGAAGACGATCTTGGCGCCGGCGAGCCCCAGGGCCCGCCATCCCTCCGGGAAGTGGCGGTCGTAACAGATGTAGACGCCGATGCGCCCGACGGCGGTATCGAAGACGGGGTATCCGGTGTTGCCGGGCTTGAAGTAGAACTTCTCCCAGAAGCCCGCGACCTGGGGGATGTGGGTCTTGCGGTAGATGCCGAGGAAGCTGCCGTCGGCGTCGATGACCGCCGCCGTGTTGTAGAAGGTGCCTTCGTCGACCTTTTCGTAGATCGGGACGACGAGGACCATGCCGGTCTCTTTGGCGAGGGCGATCATCCGCTGGACGGTCGGGCCGTCCGGGATCTGCTCGGCTTCGTCGTAGTACTTCGGGTCCTGGACGGTGCAGAAATAGCGGGACGAGAAGATCTCCTGGAAGCAGAGGATCTGGGCGCCGTCGGCGGCGGCCTGTCGGGCGAGTCCGATGTTCTTTTCGACCATCGACTCTTTGTCCCCGGTCCACTCGGTCTGCACGAGCGCTGCCCGCACGATGTTGCTCACGTCTGCGTCTCCCTCAATCCGTTCCTGGCCGCCCCGAACCATACCGCCCCTTGACATTCCGTAAAGCACCGGGGGGTGTCGCGTACCCTGGGTTCGCCGACACACTGAGTGTGTTGGTGAGCCCACAGTTGGGATCGGGACGAGATTCTGTCCTCCCCGGGTCGCATGGTTGTCCGGTGGGAAGTCTCGACTCATCCGCCGTTCATCTCGCCATGGTCCGGGGTGGCAGTCTCCCGCGGGCAGACTTGCTCGAGCTCGGGTTCACTCCGAGACAGATCCAGTACCGCGTCAGTCGCGGGATCTGGACGGTCGTTCGACGCGGGGTCTACCAGATCGTGCATCCGCGCGACCGGCGCGATGTCATGCGGGCAGTCGTTTCGAGCTGGGCGCAGGCCGTCGTTTCCCACGAGTCGGCGGCCGAGTTGCACGAAATTCCGTATGTGCCAGCTCACGATCTGGTGATCATCTCGAATCACTCGCGAACGACCCACGACTACCCCGGTGTCGATGTGCGTCGCACACACGACCTCGACGAATGGCACATCACGTCTGTGGATGACATTCGGGTGACGACGGTCGCCCGCACCGTGGTCGACCTCGCTGCCGCGAGATCGCCGAGCCATATCGGCACGATCGTCGACCGGTTGGTGAGCGATGGGCGGCTCGAGACTGTCGAGCTCGAGGCTGTCTTGAAAGCAACCGGGCGTCGGGGTAAGCCTGGGACCACCACGATGCGCAAGGTGCTGGAGCGGCGGATCGGCGGCGATCATTCGGCTTCGGTCCTGGAGCGCAAGGGTCGGGCTCTGATTGCGAGAGCGGGACTACCGAGTCCGATCTCCGAGTTCCCGATTCCCTGGTCGCCCGGTCGTCGGTTCGACGACGCCTATCCGCTGCTTCGGATTGCGATCGAGTGGGACTCGAAGCGATTCCACGGGCAGGTTGCATCCTTCGAGGCCGACCGGATGCGGGACAGAGATGCGGCCATACATGGGTGGGTGGTGGTCCGCTTCACGTGGGATGATGTGCACAACCATCCGAATCGGGTCGTTGAGACCATCACGGCGCTCCTCGCCGCCTGAACTGTGGGCCGTGCAACACACTGACTGTGTTGGCGAACCCAGGGTACGCGCCACCCCCCCGGTGCTTGACATTTTGTCAAGGTGTGGGAATCTCGGTTGATGGGAGAGCGTGTACTGACCGTTGGTGGGGCCCAGATGGGGCCGGTGGCTCGGGATGAGACGCGGGACCAGGTCGTCGACCGTCTCCTCGCCCTCCTCCACCATGCCGCCGATCGAGGCGTCGAGCTTCTCGTCTATCCCGAACTCGCCCTCACCACTTTCTTCCCCCGCTGGTACATCGAGGACCAGGACGAGATCGAAGCCTGGTTCGAAACAGAGATGCCGTCGCCCGCCACTAAGCGTCTCTTCGACGAGGCTGCCCACCTGAAGATCGGGTTCAGCCTCGGCTACGCCGAACTCGCGGTCGGCCCCGACGGCACCCGACGCCGTTTCAATACCCAAGTTCTCGTCGACCGGGCCGGCCAAGCAGTCGGCAAGTACCGCAAGGTGCACATTCCCGGCCACGCCGAGCACGAACCGGACCGCCCGTTCCAGCACGCCGAACGTCACTACTTCGAACCGGGCGACAAGTTCCCCGTGTGGGAGGCCTTCGGGGGTCGGGTCGGGATGGCGATCTGCAACGACCGCCGCTGGCCCGAGACCTACCGCGTCATGGGTCTGCAGGGCGCCGAACTGATCCTTATTGGCTACAACACGCCTCTCCACTACGAACCCGATCCCACCCAGAACCCGCTCCAGGCCTTCCACAACCACCTCGTGATGCAGGCCGGCGCCTACCAGAACGGGTGTTGGGTCGTCGGAGTCGCCAAAGGTGGAGTCGAGGAGGGTGTCGAATCTCTCGCCGGGTCGGTCATCGTCGCCCCCTCGGGTCAGATCGTGGCCCAGGCTCTCACCACGGGAGACGAGTTGATCACCGCTGAAGCCGATCTCGACTTCACCCGCAACTACAAGGACACGTTGTTCGACTTCGGCCGATACCGGGTGCCCGAGGCCTACCGTCTCATCACCGAACGCAAGGGCGTGGGCCCAACGATCGAGGGGGATCGATGACGACACTCGACACCGGCACGGTCACCTTCACCGTCAACGGCCGCGAAGTTTCGGTCCGTAACGACCATCCCCACCTGCTCAGCGCGCTGCGGGACGAACTCGGTCTCACGTCGGCCAAGGACGGATGTTCTCCGTCCGGCCAGTGCGGCTGCTGCACCGTGCTTCTCGACGGCAAGGCCATGGTCAGTTGTGTCACCGGACTCGACAAGGCCGAAGGGAAGGTGGTCACCACCCTCGAAGGCTTCGAGCCGACCGAACGCGACCGTCTCGCCCGCGCATTCGCCTCCACCGGCGCCCTCCAGTGCGGTTTCTGCACGCCGGGGATCGTGGTGCGGACCAAGGCGCTGATCGACCAGAAAGGCGCGGACCTCGACCGTCAGACCATCGAGTCGCGACTCGGCGCCCATCTGTGCCGTTGCACCGGATACGTCAAGATCATCGATGCCATCGAGCTGTTGGCGTCGGGCGACCCGATCCCGGAGCCGGCGCTCGCCGGCAGCATCGGGAAGAGCGGAGCCAAATACGAGGGCGCCGAACTCTCTCTCGGCGACCGTGGGTACATCGACGACATGGTCGTTCCTGGCATGTTGCACGCCGCCCTCCGTCTCACCGATCACGCCAGGGCAGATGTCCTCGGTATTGACACGTCCGCCGCCGAAGCCGAGCCCGGCGTCGTCGCTGTCTACACCGCCGCCGACATCCCCGGCGACCTGCGAGTCGGCCTCATTCACAAGGACTGGCCGGTGATGATCCCGGTCGGTGGTCGCACCAGCTATTCGGGCGATGTTCTCGCCGTCGTCGTCGCCCAAGACATGCTGACCGCCCGCCGGGCAACCGATCTCGTGGACATCGAATACCGCGAACTCCCACCTTTCACCGACCCTGCCGTCGCACTCGGCTCGGACGAGGACGCGGTCTGGGGTCTCGACGGCAACCGGCTGTCGATCTCGACCTATGCCCGCGGTGATGTCGATGCCGCCCTATCCGGATCTGTTCACACCGTGCACGAGGTCTTCCACACCCAGCGGGTCGAACATGCCTTCCTCGAACCAGAGTCGACCTTGGCGGTCCCGAACGACGACGACACGTTCCACGTCTACAGCGGCGGGCAGGGAGTGTGGGACGACCGCGACCAGATCGCGGCGGTGCTGGGCGTCGACCCGTCCAGGATCACAGTCGAACTCGTCTCCAACGGGGGTGCCTTCGGCGGCAAGGAGGACCTCTCCAATCAGGCGCACACCACTCTCGCCTCGTTCCTGACGGGCCGCCCGGTCAAGTGCACCCTCACCCGCGAGCAGTCGCTCCACATGCACGCCAAGCGCCATCCGATCCGGATCGAACTGTGGGCCGGATGCGATGCCGACGGCAAGCTCACGGCGCTCAAGGCGCGCATGCTCGGCGACTCCGGGCCGTACGCCTCGGTGGGGATGAAGGTGCTGGAGCGGGCGGCCGGGCATGCGTCCGGTCCCTACGTGTTCCCACACATCGACGTCGAGTCCATCGCCGTGCGCACCAACAACTCGGTGTGCGGTGCGTTCCGCGGCTTCGGTGCCAACCAGGCCCAGTTCGCGATGGAAGGTGTCATGGACCGTCTCGCCGAGGCCGTCGGGATCGACGGTTGGGAGATGCGGTCGCGGAACGTGATCAGCCCGGGTGTCGTCTGGGGACCCGGACAGATCATGGACGATGGCTGTCTCGGCGCCCGCCAATGTCTCGACGCGGTCAGGCCGCACTACGACGCTGCCCGAGCGGCAGGCAAGGCGGTCGGGCTGGGGCTCGGGCTCAAGAATTCGGGTCTCGGGAACGGCTTCCACGAGATCTCGAAGGCGGTCATCCGGTTCCGGTCCGACGGCCGGGTCGAAGTCCGGCACGGCTGGACAGAGATGGGCCAGGGCGTACACACGGTGGCGCTGCAGGTGGCGGCCGACGAACTGGCGATCGATCCGAACGACATCGACGTCATCGTCGACACGACCCGCCAACTCGGGTTCGGCCAGACCACCGGGTCGCGCGGAACGCTGATGGCAGCCGGGTCAGTGCGCGAGGCATGCCTGGCCGCCGATGCCGGAGGGCGTCAGCCGGACACGGACTACGAAGGCACTTACGAGATCGACTGGACCGACTCCCTCGCCTCCGGCAAGGAGAACCCGGTGATCCATTCGACCTTCAGCTACGCAGCCCAACTGGTGGTGGCGGACAAGGAGACCGGCGAGATCGAGAAGGTGGTCGCTGTCCACGACGTGGGACGGGCCGTCAACCCGATGCTGTGCGAGGGCCAGGTGGAGGGTTCGGTCCATATGGGCCTGGGGTACGCCCTCACCGAGGAGTTCCCGTGCGGTCCAGACGGCAAACCCGAGCACATGACGTTCCGCCAGCTCGACATCATCCGGCCCCGCAACATGCCGAAGGTGGAGGTGGTGCTGGTCGAGGCGCCACAACCGGACTCGCCCTACGGCATCAAAGGCATCGGTGAGATCGGCCTCGTCCCCACCGCCGGTGCGGTGGCAGCCGCCTTCCACGAGATCGACGGCCGCTGGCGCACCCACCTTCCGCTCAATCGTCACGAACCGCTCGAACTCGGATGAGCGAGGCCGTCACGCCCGGGCTGGTCTGTGCCCACCATCACATCTACTCCGCCCTCGCCCGGGGCATGCCGCCACCACCGAAGACTCCGACCACCTTTGGCGAGATCCTCGAGCAGATCTGGTGGCGGCTCGACACCGCACTCGATCTGGACATGATCGAATGGTCGGCCAAGCTCGCCGCTCTCGAGGCGCTCGAAGTGGGAACCACGACGATCGTCGACCATCACGAGAGTCCCAACGCCATCGAAGGGAGTCTGTCGGTGCTCGTCGATGCTGCCGCCGAGGTGGGTGTGCGGGTGCTCCCGGCGTACGGCGTCACCGATCGTCACGGAGCGGACGGCGCCCGGCGGGGGATCGAGGAGAACCGTCGCTTCTTTTCGGCAGGAGGGCGCGGGTGGGTGGGACTGCACGCCGCTTTCACCTGCACCGACGAGACCATCGAAGCGGCCGCCTCGCTCGCCGAAGACATGAGCGTGGGCGTGCACGTTCACGTCCACGAGGGTGTCGAAGACGCCGGCGCTGCCCAACGCCTCGCCCGCTACTCCCGCGACGACTGGCTCCTGGCGCACTGCGTGCATCTGCCCACCGATCACGGCCTGCGGGGAACGATCCTCCACAACCCCGCTTCGAATCTGAACAACGCAGTCGGCTATGCAGATCCGCGTCGGTTCCAGAACCCGGTGGCGCTCGGCACCGACGGGATCGGGGCCGACATGCTCGGCATCTTCCGTCTCGCCTACTACCTGCACCGGTCGGTCGACGTCACCGCCTCTCCCGAGACCGCCTGGTCATGGCTGGAGACCGGCTGGAAGCTGGTGCCCGAAGCGCGTAATGACCGAGTGCTGTGGTCCTACGACCCGATGGAACCGTGGCATCTGGCGTTCACCCCCGGCGCCCGTCCGATCGAGATCGAGGTCGACGGCACGGTCGTCTGGAACAACGGTGGGTCGACCAGGGTGGACCCGGCCGAGGTTCGAGCGAAAGCCGCAGAGCAGGCGGCGCGACTCCACGCCCGACTGTGAGGAGGATCCCATGAATGCCCCACCCCTGACACCCTTCCCGATGCACATCCTCATGGGTCGCATCGCCCACGAGTGGGAGACCCGCAGCCGAATCTTCGACCTCCCGATCGCCCGGTTCTGGTCACCTGAACCCGACGTCGACCTGTCGATGAGCTTCCTCGGCCGGCCCGCCGCCACCCCGCTCGGTCCCGCCGCCGGACCCCACTCGCAGATGGCCCAGAACATCGTCCTGGCCTGGCTGGGCGGGGCACGGATGTTCGAACTGAAGACCGTGCAGATCCTCGACGAGCTGGAGATCGGTCGCCCCTGCATCGACATGCAGACCGTCGGCTACAACATCGAGTGGTCCCAGGAGCTGCAGGTGCACCAGTCCCTGGAGGAGTACGTCAAGGCGTGGATGGCCATCGAGATGCTCCGCCGTTGGGAACCCATCTCCGAGCACATCGGTGACGCAGGGCCGCACGTCTTCGACATGAGCGTCGGGTACGACCTGGCGGGAATCTCGTCGGACAAGATCGCAGCCTTCATCGACGGACTGATGGACGCCACTACGGAGATCGATCGCCTCCGCGCCGAGGTGCCTGCACCGTTCGACCGATGGCGCGACCTCGACTTCGGCACCCGCATCGCCGACACCGTCACCTTGTCGACGTTCCACGGATGTCCACCCGAGGAAATCGAGGGCATCACCAAGCATCTGATGACCAGGCATGAAGTGGATGTCGTCGTGAAGCTCAACCCGACCCTGCTCGGTCACCAGAGGGTTCAGCAGATCGTCAACGACGCCCTCGGCTACGACTACGTCCAGCTCGATCCCGGTGCGTTCGACGCCGACCTCCAGTTCGAGCGGGGGATCGAACTCATCGGTGAGCTGCGTGAGTTCGCTGCTGCCAACGGTCGGCGGTTTGGCATCAAGCTCACCAACACCCTCGTGGTCAAGAACCACAAGGGGTTCATGCCGGACGACCCGATGTACCTGTCAGGACCCCCCCTGCATGTGTTGGCAACGACGTTGCTGCACGAACTCTCCCGAGCGCTTCCCGACGTGCTCCAGACCGACGGCGGCGACGTGCAGGTCAGCTTTTCGGCCGGGGTGACCAGGGACAACGTTTCGGAGACTGTGGGACTGGGGGTGGCGCCGGCGACGATCTGTTCGGACCTGCTCAAGCCCGGCGGCTATGGCCGGCTGGCTCCGATGCTCAAGAGGCTGGCCGAGGACATGCGGACCGCCGGCGTGACTGACCTGGCCGGCTGGCGCGCCCACCAGAACGGTTTGGCCGCCGCTGCCGGCCACCACGGCGCGGTCGAACACCACATGACCAGGATGCTGTCTGGCGACGAGCTGGCGATGTATCACAAGGACGGCAACGAGAAGCTCCCACGCGAGGTCGACCACGTCCTGGAGATGTGGGGATGCGTCGCCTGCAACTTCTGTGTGACCGTCTGTCCGAATGATGCCTTCTTCCGTCTGCCCACCCCGGAGGACAGCGGACTGGACGGCCGTCAGCAGTATCTGGTGTTCACCGAGTTGTGCAACGAGTGCGGCAACTGCATGGTCTTCTGTCCCGAGGAAGGGGATCCGGCCTTGGTCAAGCCCCGGTTGTTCCTCGACCGGGAGCGGTTCGACCTCGTGGAAGGTCAGGCGTTCTTCGTCGATCGGACGAATGGCGATCTGAAGATCGAGTCGAAACCAGGGTGGGAGTCCGAAGTACCGATGCTGGTGACGCTGCTCACTGCCACCGAGGGCCTGCCGGTTCGGGTCGAGGACCTGGCCTGATCAGACCGCCACCAGCGGGCGGATGGAGCGCGTGAGGGCCACGGTCAGCCCGACGGCGAAGAGCGTCACCACCGTGAGGACGGGGGCGAAACCGGGACCGCGGGCAAGGGTCGAGACGATGACAGGCGTCGTCATTCCCCCGTAGGCGATGACGTAGAACGTGCCGGCAAGCGCCCCGCGGGTGGCGGCGTCGGTGACGATGTCCACCTGGCGCAGCCCGGCGGTCAAGCCGATTCCGGAGGCGACGCCAAGCAGCACCGCCGCCGGGAAGAGAAGACCCCAGGCACCGGTGGCGAATGCCACCGTGCCGACTGCCGTTCCTGCCGCCCCCAGACCGGTGCCGATCGGAGCGGCACGCCACGGTCCCATCCGGCCCACTAACGACCGGGAAAACAGGGTGGCAGTGGTGACGGTGATCGCAACCAGGCCGGTCACGAAGAGGTCGATGCCCTCCATGTATTGGCGGAGGAGCACCGGGAACAGACCGAAAGCCACCGAAGGAAAAGTGAACACGGCCAGACCGGTTGGCACGATCACCCGCAGCACGGTGCGTCGGGAGCGCGCCGGAATACCCAGGTTGGGACGGAGACGCCGAGTGGGGTCTGCGATCACGGTCTCGCGTGATCGCGCCATCATCGGAACGGCGATGATCACCATCACCAGGTGAATCACATAGGGGAGAACGGCGGGCGCCGGTCCCCACTGGCCGAGAGCGCCTGATACGAGGGGCCCGAGCCCGAACCCGGCGTAGAGCGTGGTGGAGGTGAGCTTGGCGGCGGCGAGTGGATCGCCTGCGACGTCGAGTTCCTGGATCCAGGCACTCATCCCGGCGAACACCACGCCGGAGACGACTCCCAACAGCACCCGTCCCAGATAAAGGAGCCACAGCGTGTCGGCTCCGAAGATCATCAGCACCGACGCCACTCCGGACAGCACCACGAAGGGGAGGGTCACCCGGCGGCGGCCTCGGAGGTCCGACGCCGGCCCTCCTAGCAAGAGCGCCGGGATCAGCCCGATCGGGTAGGCGGCGAACAGCGCCGTGACGGTCCAGGCGCTGAGGTCGAGTCGGTCCTGATACAGCAGCAGCAGCGGCGTCGAGACATTGGTCCCGTAGGCAACGGCGAAGATGGCCACGAGGAGTCGTCGACGGTGGGCGCGGTCCGGCACGGACGCACGCTACCGGGGCTGCGGCGGGGAGAGAGGCTCCAATCCCATCGCGCGATCTCGCCCAAGAGCCGAACGTTGCTGCTGCCTACCGAAATATTGCTCTTCGGTCGAACTGTCGCCCCGGGTCAACAGTTCGGTTCACGATTTCGAGGTTTCTCAGGATGCGAGGAGGCCACGGGCGGATCGGCTTTTGACGTTCCATGCGGGATTCGTATACTTCCGCCCCGTGGTCTTTGTACCCACCTCGGTGCGCGCCATCGTGCGTGCGCCGTCCCCCCGAGTCTGAAGGGCTCTCCGGTCTGACCTAAACCGGGGATCCATGCCCCTGGACCCGGGTCAGTAAGAACCAGGTCGGTGTCCGACGACTCGTCGATTCGACAGTCGCCGTGCGCCGGTCGCCCGCGTAAGGAGAAACATGCCGACGATCGAGCAGCTCGTTCGCAGTGGCAGGCAGAAGAAGAAGAAGAAGAACAAGACTGCTGGTCTGGCCGGAGCGCCCCAGCGTCGTGGTGTCTGCACTCGCGTCTACACGGTGACCCCGAAGAAGCCGAACTCGGCACTTCGGAAGGTCTGTCGTGTGCGGCTCTCGTCCGGTATGGAAGTGACCGCCTACATCCCCGGGGAAGGTCACAACCTCCAGGAGCACTCCATCGTCCTCGTCCGCGGTGGTCGCGTCCGCGATCTCCCCGGCGTTCGGTACAAGGTCATCCGCGGCACGCTCGATGCGTCCGGTGTTTCCAAGCGGAAACAAGCTCGGTCCCGCTACGGCACGAAGAAGGAGAGCTGAGATGCGGCGCGCCCCAGCCCAGAAGCGCACGATCGAGCCGGATCCCGTCTTCCGCTCGGTGCTCGTCAGCCAGGTCATCAACAAGGTCCTGCTGAAGGGAAAGAAGGAGACGGCTCGCAAGATCGTCTACGAGGCACTCGAGATCATCGAGCGGCGCGCCAACCAGGATCCCGTCAACGTCCTCAAGCGCGCCGTCGACAACCTGCGCCCGCAGGTCGAAGTACGGTCGCGCCGGGTCGGCGGATCCTCGTACCAGGTACCGATCGAGGTGTCGCCCCGCCGCTCCAACACCCTCGCCGTGCGCTGGCTCGTCAGCTTCGCCCGCCGTCGCCGCGAGCCTTCGATGTCCGCCCGCCTCGCAAACGAGATTCTCGACGCATCGAACAACACCGGCGCCGCCATGAAGCGCAAAGAAGACATCCACAAGATGGCGGAATCGAACAAGGCCTTCGCCCACTACCGCTGGTAGCGCCGGCCGTCGCTGCCCCGCACGGGGTTCGGAAGCGACGAACACCAGGTTTCACAAGTCCATAACGACCGGAGAGCAGAGGAAATGAGTAACGGAAACGACGCGCTGTCGCACCTTCGATCGGTGCCCCTCAGCCGTACGCGCAACATCGGGATCATGGCGCACATCGACGCCGGAAAGACCACGTTGACCGAGCGCATCCTCTACTACACCGGTAAGTCCTACAAGATCGGCGAGGTCCACGACGGCGCCGCCACGATGGACTGGATGGAGCAGGAGCAGGAGCGGGGGATCACGATCACCTCGGCTGCCACGACCTGTCTGTGGCACGACCACACCATCAACATCATCGACACCCCCGGCCACGTCGACTTCACGGTCGAAGTGGAGCGTTCGCTGCGTGTCCTCGACGGGGCAGTCGCAGTATTCGACGGCGTCGCCGGCGTCGAACCGCAGTCAGAGACCGTGTGGCGGCAGGCCGATCGATACGGCGTGCCCCGCATGTGCTTCATCAACAAGCTCGACCGCACCGGTGCCGATTTCTACGCCGATGTCCAGTCGATCATCGACCGTCTTTCCGCAACCCCCCTCGTCCTGCAACTCCCCATCGGTAAGGAAGCCGACTTCCTGGGAGTCGTCGATCTGATCGAGATGAAGGCGCACGTTTGGAAGGGTGACGACGGCAAGATTTGGGAGACCGGGGAGATTCCTGTCGACCTGATGGACAAGGCCGTCGAGTATCGCGCCGCCATGCTGGAAGCGATCGCCGAGATCGACGAGGCGCTGCTCGAGTCATACCTCGAAACGGGTGACCTCACCGTCGCCCAGATCAAGGCAGGCATTCGCAAGGGAACGCTGGACCACGCCTTCGTACCGGTTCTCTGTGGATCCGCCTTCAAGAACAAGGGCGTCCAGTTGCTGCTCGATGCGATCGTCGCCTTCATGCCCAGCCCGCTCGACCTTCCCCCCGTCACCGGCTTCAAGCCGGGTGACGAGGACAAGGAGCTGAGCCGCTCTGCCGACGACTCCGAGCCCTTCTCGGCGCTGGCTTTCAAGATCATGTCCGACCCGCACGTCGGAAAGCTCACCTACTTCCGGGTGTACTCGGGCCATGCGTCGAAGGGCACCACGGTCACCAACACCACCTCAGGTCGGAAGGAACGACTCGGGCGGCTCCTGCAGATGCACGCCAACCACCGCGAAGACGTCGACGACGTCTTCACGGGCGACATCGTCGCCGCCGTCGGACTCAAGAACACGAAGACCGGTGACACGCTTTCGGACCCCAATGCCGAGATCCAGCTCGAGTCGATGAGCTTCCCGGCACCGGTGATCCACATCGCCATCGAGCCGAAGACCAAGTCCGACGAGGAGAAGCTGTCGGAGTCGCTCCAGAAGCTCTCCGAAGAGGATCCGACCTTCCTGGTTCGCACCGATGAGGAGACGGGCCAGACGATCATCGCCGGAATGGGCGAACTTCACCTCGAGATCCTGGTCGACCGCCTGCTCAGGGAGTTCCGGGTGGAGGCGAACGTCGGCAAGCCACAGGTGGCCTACCGCGAGACGATCAAGAAGCCGGTCGAGAAGGTCGAACTCCGCTACGTCAAGCAGACCGGCGGCAAGGGCCAGTACGCCCACGTCGTCATCGCCCTCGAACCCACCGGTCCCGGTGGCGGGTACGAGTTCGTTGACGAGATCAAGGGTGGCAAGGTTCCGAAGGAGTACATCCCGTCGGTCGATGCCGGAATCGAATCCGCTCTCGACAACGGCGTGCTCGCCGGATACCCGCTGGTGGACGTGCGTGCACGACTCACCGACGGCTCGTACCACGACGTGGACTCGTCCGAGATGGCATTCCGCATCGCCGGTTCCATGGCACTGCAGGAGGCGGCCCGCAAGGCGGGGGTCAAGCTTCTCGAGCCGGTCATGGAAGTCGAGGTGACGACGCCGGAGGAGTACATGGGCGACGTCATCGGCGACATCAACTCTCGCCGTGGTCAGATCGAGGCCATGACGGATCGGGTCGGAGCAAAGGTCGTGAAGGCGCTGGTGCCGCTGTCCGAGATGTTCGGATACGTCGGCGACCTCCGTTCCAAGACCCAGGGTCGGGCTTCATACAGCATGCAGTTCCACTCGTATCAGGACGTTCCACAGAATCTGGCTGAAGACATCGTGTCCAGCCGGGCAGGTACCGCGGGCTGACGCCCGGAAGACAGACGACGAGCAGTCAGCTCACAGAGGAGACAGAAAATGGGCAAGGCGAAGTTTGAGCGTTCGAAGCCGCATGTGAATGTTGGGACGATG
>JBBDQP010000069.1:0-4962 GCA_040905965.1 Acidimicrobiia bacterium | reverse complement strand
GTTTCGTCGACGTCCTCTTCCTCAGTCTCGGGGCGCCGTTTGGCCTGTTCACGGTCGGTCATGATTCATCCTTCCAGAGCCTGGAGGAGTTCGGCTGCGGTCTCGACCGAGTCGAGCAGCGGGCCCACAGTGGCCTTCGAACCTCGTAGTGGTTCCATCATAGGAACCCGTTTGAGATGCGGTTCGCCGATGTCGAAAACCAGCGAGTCCCAGTTGGCGGCGACCATCGACTCGGAGAACCGGTCGACGCATGTCCCACGAAACCACGCCCGCGTCCGCTCGGGTGGTGTCGACACCGCCACCGCCACCTCTTCGTCCGTGAACAGTCGCCTCATTCGACCGCCGGCGACCAGTCGGTGGTACAGCCCGCTGGCCGGGTCGACATCGTGGTATTGGAGGTCGAGACCGCGCAGTTTCGGATCGTCGTTCTGGAGCCCGTCCCGATTGACATAGCCGTCGATCAGCCGCCGTTTGGCCACCCAGTCGAGCCGGTCGGCGGTCGAGGCAGGATCCCGTTCGAGGTCAGCGAGCACCGCTTCCCACTCGTCCAGGAGCTGATTCCACACTGGTTCTTCCAACTCGGACTCGGCGTACTTCTTCAGCCACTCGAGATACTGGAACTGCACCTGAAGGGCGGTGGCGGTCGAGCCGTCGCTCAGCTCCAACGGCAGCGTCAGGTCGAGGTCGTGGCTGACCTTCCAGCATGCTTCCACCGGATCCGCCAGGTCGATGGTCTCGGGTAGGGCGTCGTCTTCGAGCGCTGCCAGGAACAGGGCGGTGACGCCGAGCTTGATGAATGTCTGGACTTCGGACAGGTTGGCGTCGCCGATGATTACATGCAGGCGTCGGTACTTGCCAGGATCGCCGTGAGGTTCGTCCCGGGTGTTGATGATCGGCCGTTTGAGAGTGGTTTCGAGTCCGACAGTCTCTTCGAAGAAGTCCGCTCGTTGCGTGATCTGGAACGGCGTGCCCGGTCGGCCGTTCTCCGCCCCGATCTTCCCCGCCCCCGTGTAGATCTGGCGAGTGACGAAGAACGGGGTCAGATGACGAATGACCAGCCCGAATGGAGTTGCCCGTTCGAGCAGGTAATTCTCGTGGGCGCCGTACGAGTTGCCTTTGCCGTCGCTGTTGTTCTTGTACAACTTGACGACCTGGCCGTGGGGAAGGGTCCGCTGGGCGTTGACCATCGCCCGGGCCATCACGACCTCTCCCGCCTTGTCGTGCAACGCCGCCTCCAGCGGATCCCAGCATTCGGGTCCGGAGTACTCGGGATGGGCATGGTCGACGTAAAGGCGAGCGCCATTGGAAAGAACCGCGTTGACGAGTGCGGAGTCCGGATCGGCAACCCCAAAGCCTTCGTGCCCGAAACCCCGAGCGTCACGGCCTGGCGACTCCTCCTCGTATGACCACTGGACGCGCACTCGGCGGCCGTCGTAGGAGTTGATGACGAGGGCGGATGCGAGCGCCGGGTTGAAGTCCCGCTGGTTGCGGATGATGATCCCGTATTCGGTCTCGGTGCCGAGAACCTTGCGAATCGCCATCAGAGGTACTGCCCGGTCGAGACTCCCTCCACCTGCCTGCTTTCACCCCCGGTCCCGTCGATGAGGGTGCGGACGTAGACGATCCGCTCGCCCTTCTTGCCAGAGATCTTGGCCCAGTCGTCGGGATTGGTGGTGTTCGGCAGGTCCTCGTGCTCCTTGAATTCCTGGACGATGGCGTCTGCCAGGTCCTGGATGCGGACTCCCCTGGTGCCTTCGGCGATCTCCCGCTTGATCGCCTCCTTCTTGGCCCGCCGGACGATGTTCTCGATCATCGCCCCGGACGAAAAGTCCTTGAAGTAGAGCACCTCCCGGTCGCCACCGGCATACGTGACTTCGAGGAAGCGGTTGGAGTCATCTTCGGAGTACATCATGTCGACGGTCCGCTCGATCATGGCGTCGACGAGGGCCGACCTGTCCCCGCCGTGCTCGGCGAGTTCGTCTTCAGCGAGCGGAACGTCATGACGGAGATAGATCGAGAAGATCTGACGTGCCGAAGCAGGGTCAGGACGGTTGATCTTGATCTTCACGTCGAGCCGGCCGGGCCGGAGGATCGCCGGGTCGATCAGGTCCTCGCGATTCGATGCCCCGATCACGATGACGTTGCGGAGCGACTCGACCCCGTCGAGTTCCGAGAGCAACTGGGGAACGATGGTGGATTCGACGTCTGAGCTGATGCCGGTGCCCCTGGTGCGGAACAGCGAGTCCATCTCGTCGAAGAACACGATCACCGGCACCCCCTCGTCGCTCTTCTCCTTCGCCCGCTGGAAGATGAGGCGGATCTGGCGTTCGGTCTCGCCCACCCACTTGTTGAGCAGTTCAGGACCTTTGATGTTGAGGAAGTAGGAGCGTGCGTCGGGTCGACCGGTGCGCTCCGCGACCGCTTGGGCCAGGCTGTTGGCGACCGCTTTGGCGATGAGCGTCTTGCCACATCCCGGAGGTCCGTAGAGGAGGATTCCTTTGGGTGCTTCCAGCCCGTAATCCGAGAACAGATCCTTGTGGATATAGGGCAGTTCTACCGCATCCCGAATCTGCTGAATCTGATCGGCGAGACCGCCGACCTGCTCATACGAGATATCGGGAACTTCTTCCAGGACGAGTTCTTCGACCTCGGGTCGAGCGAGGCGTTCGAACACCATTCCGGCTTTCGGATCCATCCGCAGGTGGTCGCCGACCCGAATCTGGACGTCTTCGAGACTGTCCGAAACAGTGACGACGTGCTCGTCGTCCGCCCGGGCGAGCACCAGCAGGCGGCCGTCGTCGAGCTTGTCGCGCACTCGGACCACCTCGCCCTGAAGCGGATAGGCCCGGACATCGACGATGGCCATACTCTCGTTGAGCAACACTTCCTGGCCCTTGGCGAGCTGTTTGACCTCGACGTTGGGCTGGGCGCCGACCCGCAGTTTCCGGTTGCCAGTGACCACATCGACCGTGCCGTCCTCGTTGACCTGGGCGACAGTGCCGAAGTTGTTGGGAGGCGTGGTGAGCTTTTCGACTTCGGCTCGCAGCACGGTGAGCTGTTCGCGGGCTTCTTCGAGGACGGTGCTCAGTCGCTCGTTCTGCAGCTTGGCGCGTTCGAGCTGGGCGTTCGTGTCGGACAGGCGTTGTTCCAGGTCTGCAGCCCGACGCGGGGCTTCGGTGAGACGGCGTCGGAGAGAGTCGACCTCGACCTCCAGACCGGCGATCTGGCGACGAAGCGCGGCTGGGTCGTCTTCTCCAAACGTCCTATCCGTCATTCGGTCTGGCTCCTCCTGGCTTGGGTGCCTTTCGCGCAGTATACGAACGAGACGTGTATTGCCACCGAGTCGTTCGTTCGGATCATCAACGCCGTCGGCGGCGACGATGGTTCCGCTGGAACAACGACGGAGACCGCCCGACGCGGCCACGGGATCGGTGTATGGATCCGCTCAGGGTTCGAGGAAGATGCACTCTCCCGGACACTCCTCGGCCGACTCGATGGTGATGTCTTCTTGACCGGCGGGGACGACGGCCAGCCCGGCTGCTCCTTCGGGGTTACCTTTCGCTGTGGCGTAGACCGTGTCGCCTTCGCGAACGTAGGCGAGTCCGTCGTCGAGGAGGACGAAGACGTCGGGTGCGATCTCTTCGCACAGGCCGTCGCCGGTACAGAGATCCTGGTCGATCCAAACCTTCATGTCGCTGTTGCTCCTGGGGATACGTGCGACCGCGAAGTGTAGAGGCGTGACCGCCCTTCCCCCCGACACCCGTACCCTGGGTCCTGGACCACCTTGGAGGTGGTCCAGAGCCACAGTCCGAGGAGACGACGTTGTCCGACCATCCCGATTCGATCGTCCGCCGCAGCCCGCTTCCCGGCTCGGTGTCACGCCCGGTCACCAACCCGCTGCAGCCGTCGGTGGTCTACGCCTCCACCGACCCGGACGAACTCGACGCCCAGTACGAGGGACGGCTCAGCGGCTATACCTACGCGCGGGAGGGCCACCCGAATGGCGACGCCCTTGCCGCCACGCTGGGCTGGCTCGAAGGTGCGGGAGACGACGGAGTGGTGACAGGTTCGGGGATGGCTGCGATCGGAGCGGTGTTTCTCGGAATGCTGAGAGCTGGCGACCACATCCTTGGCGGAGACCAGTTGTATGGACGTTCCCACCGGATGATGACCACCGACCTGGTGCGCCTCGGCTTCGAGACTTCACTCGCCGACACGACCGACGCCGGGGCAGTGGCCGCCCTCATCCGGCCGAACACTCGGGCGATCCTGGTGGAAACGGTCTCGAACCCGACGCTGCGGGTGGCGGACATCGACGGAATTGCCCGCCTCGCCTCAGATCGGGACATCCTCCTCGTCGTCGACAACACGTTCGCGACTCCCCGCGGCTTTCGGCCCTTCTCCCACGGGGCCGATGTTGTCGTGCACTCTGTGACCAAGATGCTGGCTGGCCACTCCGACGTGACTCTCGGTTACGCCGTGGCCCGGGACCCGGTGGCGAATGCGGAAATACGCGATGCGGCGGTCACCTGGGGGCTGACGCCGTCACCGTTCGACTGTTGGCTGGCCGAGCGCGGGTTGCACACTTTCGAGCTCCGCTACGACCGGGCCGAGTCGACCGCCAGCCGTTTGGCCGACGCCCTCGCCGAACTGTCTGGAGTGGAGGCGGTCGCGTACCCGGGGCGGGCCGACCATCCTGACCACAGCCGAGCGGCAGAGCTGTTCGGCGGACGGAACGGGACGATCGTCGGCATGCGGCTGACCGGGGGGCGCGAGCACGCAAACACCTTTGTCCGCGCCGCCGCGCCGATCCCTTTCGCACCGACGCTGGGAGACGTGTCGACACTGATCTCACACCCGGCTTCTTCGTCGCATCGCCGCCTGTCGGAGTCCGAACGCGAATCGCTGGGCATCACCGAGGGCTTCATCCGGATCTCGGTCGGCATCGAAGACCCCGATCCG
>JBBDQP010000068.1:0-5133 GCA_040905965.1 Acidimicrobiia bacterium | reverse complement strand
GGAAGCGAGACCGCCCTCCCGTCAGACCGGAGCCACCTCGACCAGCAGCTCGGAACCCAGCGAAGGACCGCCCGGCTGGTTGAACGGGACGTACACCGTGCCGCGGGCGAGAGAGTCGTCGCGCACCACCGGCAGGGTCGCGGTCACATCGCCGGCCGTGATCGTCGCTTGGCCGTTGAGACCGAGGCGGCTGGCGTCGTCGGGATGAACGTGCAGCGAGGCTCCGGGCGCCAGCTTGTGCAATGACAGTCCGTTGCGCATGAGCACACCGTCGTCGTACATGGTGCGGGCCGAATGGAGCACCAGCGAGCCTTTGACGATCGCTCCCGGCGTGTCGGCCGGGAGGTAGGAGAGAGGCTGGATGGCGTCGCCGTACGGAACAACGACACCGTCCCGCTCTTCCCAGTCCAAGAGGTCCCAGGTCACTCCGGCGTAGGCGGGGGCGACGGTGGAGATCTCCTTGGCAATGGCCTGGGCGGAGTCGAAGCCGAGAGGCTGACCCATCCGGGCAGCCAGATCCTCGAGGATCGACCAGTCGGGCCGCGACTGGCCGTGCCCCGTCGTGATCGCGTTCACCTTTTGAACGCGGCCTTCGATGTTGGTGACGGTGCCTTCCTTCTCGGCGAAGCCGTCCGCCGGGAAGATCACGTCGGCCGTCGCATTCGAGGCAGTGCGGAAGAGGTCGATCGACACCACGAACTCGGCAGAGGCGAGCGCCTCCTTCGCCCGCGCCGCGCCTGGCACATCGGCGGCCGGATCCGACCCGACCAGGATCAACGCCTTCATCGAACCGTCGAGCATCTGGGCGGTGGAACGGCCGGGAGTCGAAGGAGTCTCGCCCCACGCCTCTCCGAACGAGTCGGTCGCCGTCACCGACACACGGCCGGGCAGCAAATTGGGAGCGAGGCCCATGTCGAGTGCGCCGAAGACGTTCGAGCGGCGGGCGAGAGGAAGGATCGAGGCACCGTTGAACGTGCGGACCCAGGCGGCGACCGCTTCGGGCAGACGGGGATCTTCACCGTATCCGGTGCGCCCGACCAGGGCGACGACCGGGCCTTCGGCGAAGGCTCGGGCGACGGCCGGGTGCGAGCCATCGGGACTCTTCAGATCCGACAGCAACTCCGCACCTGAACCGGGCCGGTAACGCAGGACATGTGCCGCCCGGTCGTCCAGGCCGGTCGCCCTCGGATGAACCACGATCAACGTCGCCCCCAGCTCCTGGCTGGCCCGCCGGACCCGGAGGTAGAGCGTCGGATGCTCCTCCTTCAGGTCAGGACCCCATACGAGGATCGTCTTCGCCCGGTCGAGGTCGCCGATGCGAGCCCGACTGGCCGTGGCCGCCAGGAACTGGGGCTCCAGGCCGTCGTCGAGTTGGGCATCGACGTTGTTCGTCCCGATCACCGTCCGCATGAACTTGGAGAGGGCGTAGGCGTCCTCGTTGGTGCCCCGTGCCCCGCCGATCGCTCCGATCGCGTCGGGGCTGGCGGCCTGGCGGATCGAACTGAGCCGCTCAGCCACCAGGCTCAAGGCCTCGGCCCAGGAGGCCGTCCGGTGGCCGTCACCCTGACGTATCAGCGGAGTCGTGATCCGATCCTCGGAGTTGATGTATTCGAACCCGAAACGGCACTTGTCCGAGAGCCATCCGTGGTTCGTGGCTTCGGAGTCGAAGCCCAGGAAGCGCAACACTTCGTTCTGGCTGGCCTGGATCGTCATCCTGTCTCCGGCGACACAATGCATGCAGGTCGACTCGATGGCGGTCAGATCCCACGGCCGCGCCCGGAACCGATAGGCGGTGGCGGTGAGCGCCCCCACCGGACAGATCTGGACGGTGTTGCCAGAGAAGTACGACGAGAACGGCAGGTCGGGGAACGTGGCGATGTGGGTGGTGTTGCCCCGGGCGGTGAACTCGATGAGGGGATCGCCCGAGACCTCCTCGGAGAAGCGGGTGCAGCGAGCACACAGGATGCACCGCTCCCGGTCCAGCAGGACCAGGTCAGAGATCGGAATCGGCTTTTCGAAGTGACGCTTCTCTTCGACGAACCGGGACTCGCCGGGCCCATACGACATCGTCTGGTCCTGCAACGGGCACTCGCCGCCCCTGTCACAGACGGGGCAGTCGAGCGGGTGGTTGGCGAGCAGGAATTCGAGAATCCCCTCCTGGGCCTTCTTGACCGTGTCGTTCTGGGTGTCGACGACCAATCCGTCGTTGACGGGGTTCGTACACGCCGTGACCATCATCGGACCGCGGGGGGTCTCGATCTCGACGAGGCACATCCGACACATGCCCACAGGATTCATGCGCGGGTGCCAGCAGAACCGGGGAATGTAGACCCCGTTGTCCTGGGCGGCCTTGATCAGCAGTTCGCCCGGCTTGACCTGCATCTCTTTGCCATCGACCGTGATGGTCACGAGCTGTTCTGACACGCCGCCGAATCTCCGCCTTGAGGGTGAGCGCGCAGGATAGGAACGGGCGACGGACCGCCCAACTTCACTCGTCGACCGGACCCTGCAACCCCTCGATCGCCTCCCGGACGAAGTCGGGAATGGGTGTCGGCTGGAACGTCTCGGCGTCGACCATCACGTGGATCGCAGTGGCTTCGACGAGCGGAGAGTCCGGGTGACCGTCGATCCACACCCGGCCGCGTGCGGTCATCGACGTCTTGCCGAAACGGACGAACCGCATCCCGGCACAGATCTCGTCTCCGATCCGGGCGGAGCCGAGGTAGTCGAGTTCCATCCGGCGAAGAACGATCTCGTATCCCCTCGCAGGCATCTCTTCGATTCCGAGACCGGCGGCGTCGAGGAAGTCGGTGAGGGTGTCGTCGAGATACACCGAGTAGTTGGCGTTGAACACGATCTTCTGGGCGTCGGCATCGGAGTACCGCACCCGCCGGCGATAGATGACTGGGAAATCCATCCGCCAACCCTATTCGAACGACGACGCCCGGCCAGGACAGTTCCGCCGGTTCGTCGGCGAGTCCATCAGGAGCGGGTTCGCTCGATGGGCGACCCTCGTCCATTGCGGACCGTCGTCAGGCCGACCCACCGATGGAGACGTGGACCGGCTTGCGCAGCTGCGGGCATCCGCCGTTCTCCGTGTGGTCGAGGATCTCGTCTCGGAAATATTTGGCGATCGAGATGATCGGCGACACCGCCGAAGGGCCCAGCGGGCATATCGTCGTCTGCTTGGGAGGCCATCCGAGTCCCACTGAGATGTTGTCAGACACGTCGAGCATCAGGTCGAGGTCGATCATCCGACCCTGACCGGCTTCGATCCGACGCAGAATCATCTCCAGCCAGGTGGTGCCTTCCCGACACGGCGTGCACTGCCCGCACGACTCGTGGGCGAAGAAGCGGACGATTCGCTCCGCGGCGCGCACGACGCAGGTGGTGTCGTCCATCACCACCACCGCGCCCGACCCCAGCATCGACCCGGCCTTGCCGGTGTCGGCCTTGGTGATCGGCAGGTCGAGATGCTCTTTCGGCACGAACCACGGCGCGGAAGCTCCGCCGGGAATCCACGTCTTCAGTTCCCGATCGTCTCGAATTCCGCCTGCCACCTCGTAGATCAGCTCACGCCAGGTCATGCCGTGCGCCAGCTCGTAGTTGCCCGGCTTCTTCACATGCCCCGACACCGAGAACATGAAGGTGCCGGTGTCCTCTTCGTGACCGAGCTCGCGATAGTCGTCTATCCCCATCGCCAGGATGTGGGGGATGTTCGCCATCGTCTCGACGTTGTTGACGATGGTCGGCTTCATGTAGAGGCCCTTGGCGGCAGGGAAATACGGCGGCTTCAACCGGGGCTCGCCGCGCCGACCCTCGAGCGAGTTGATGAGGGCGGTCTCTTCGCCGCAGATATATGCGCCGGCCCCGAGGTGGACGGTTACTTCGAGGTCGAAGTCGGAGCCGAAAATGCCCTTGCCGAGGTACCCGGCGGCATACGCCTCTTCGACGGCCTTCTGTACCCGACGTGCCGGCTTGGGATATTCACCGCGGATGTAGATGAAGGCGTGGTGCGCCTCGTTTGCGATCGACGTGATGATGATCCCTTCGATCATCTGATGCGGGTCGCGCTCGAGCAGTTGGCGGTCCTTGAACGTCCCGGGCTCGGACTCGTCTCCGTTCACGACCAGGTACGCCGGTCGTGCCGGGGCGAGGAAACTCCATTTCATCCCGGTGGAGAACGCTGCCCCGCCGCGGCCGAGCAAACCGGACGTCTTGACCGTCTCGACGAGGTCATCTCGAGTCATTCCCACGGATCGACGCGCCTGGACGTAGCCGCCGGTCGCCTCGTAGCGAGTCAGCGTGTGACTGTCCGTCGGATGATCAGTCATCCTCCGCGTGACGAGAAGGCTCATCGCTTCTCCTCGACCGTTCCGAGGGGACCGAAGGCTGGATACGGGCCGAGAGCGGCGTCGGATTCTTCGATCGCCCAATCGAAACTGGTCGGTCCTCCGAAGAGTTGCTGCATCTCGTCGCCGTTGACGGATTCCGGGAGCGCCTTGCGGAGCCAGTCGACGAGCGCCCTGCCCTTCTCGGGAGTGACGCCTTCGATCAGTTCGTAGTTGACCTGGACCGCAGGGGCGCCACCGCAGGCGCCGATGCATTCGGCGTGTTCGACGGACAGCAGGCCCTCGTCATCGGTCTCACCGTGCGGGACTCCGGACTCGTCTTCGACGGCGTGGAGCACATCGTCGCCGCCGAGAAGCATGCAGGAGATGGACGTGCAGACCGAAACCAGGTATTTCCCAGTCCGCTCGCGCTTGTACATGGTGTAGAAGGAGGCGACAGCCTGGACTTGGGCGGGAGTGAGGCCGGTCCATTGGGCGACCTCGGTCATCCCCTCCTCGGTGAGCCAACCGTCCTCTCGCATGGCGAGATAGAGAAGCGGCATCACCGCCGAACGCGCCTCGGGATACCGGGCGATGATCGTTCGGGCGCGCTCCTGGGTCGCTTCGGGCCAGATGCTCATCGGCAGCGATGCTAGGGGTTCGCTCCGTTCCCGCCGAACCCGGCAGGGTTACCCGTCGGCGCTTTCCCGGCCTGGGAACTCCACCCGGAACACCGTCCACCCGTCCGCCCGGCGATAGGTGACCTCGCCGCCCATCAGACGGGCGAGCAGCCGAGCGACGT
>JBBDQP010000067.1:0-5137 GCA_040905965.1 Acidimicrobiia bacterium | reverse complement strand
CCCACATCAAGGCCAGCTTCAACAACACGATCATCAACATCAGCGACCAGGGCGGGAACACCGTCGTATGGACGTCTGGCGGATCCGTCGGATTCAAAGGCTCACGCAAGTCGACCCCGTACGCCGCACAGGTGGCCGCCGAAGAAGCAGCCCGTCGTGCCGGCGAACACGGGATCCGCAAGCTCGACGTCATCGTGAGCGGTACCGGTTCGGGTCGTGACACCGCCGTCCGCACACTGCAGAACATGGGGATCGAAGTCTCGTTCATCAAGGACGTGACCCCGATCCCGCACAACGGCTGCCGTCCCAAGAAGCGCCGGAGGGGTTGAACGATGGCTCGTTACACAGGACCCCGCCACAAGGCGTGCCGCCGGGCGCGTACGCCGCTGTGCCAGTCCAAGAAATGTCCGGTCGACCGTCGTCCGTATCCCCCCGGTGACCACGGCCGCGGCCGCATCCGGGAGTCGGACTACCTCATCCAGCTTCGCGAGAAGCAGAAGCTCCGCACGATGTACGGCGTGCTCGAGAAGCAGTTCCGCATCTACTACCACCTCGCTGCCCGTCAGCCCGGTGTGACTGGTGAGAATCTGCTGCGATTGCTCGAGACCCGCCTCGACAACGTCGTCTGGCGCTCTGGTCTTGCGGCCACCCGGCCGCAGGCCCGACAGCTCGTCAACCATGGCCATTTCCAGGTCAACGGTTCGAAAGTGGACGTCCCCTCCTACCGCGTCCGCCAAGGCGATGTGGTGACGGCCAAGGAAGCGTCGAAAGACCTGCTGGTGATCCAGCACAGCGTCGACACCCTCGGCTTCGTCATCCCCGAATGGCTCGATGTCGATCACACGGCCCGCAAGGTGACCATCCGTGATCTGCCCTCCCGGGCACAGATCGACACCGCGATCAACGAACAGTTGATCGTCGAGCTCTACTCCAAGTAACCCTCCGAGAGAGAGGTCTCACAGTGCTGATCGTTCAACGCCCCCAGATTCAGGAGGAGCAGCTCAACGACACCCGCTCTCGGTTCGTCGTCGAACCGCTCGAGCCGGGTTTCGGATACACGCTGGGCAACACCCTGCGCCGTACGCTGCTGTCCCGCATCCCCGGTGCCGCCGTCACTTCGATTCAGATCGAAGGCGTGCAGCACGAGTTCTCGACCATCGACGGAGTGGTCGAAGACGTCGTCGACATCATCCTCAACATCAAGCAGATCGTCGTCCGCATGGAAGGCATCGACGAGCACACGCTCTACCTGTCGGCCAAGGGTGCCGGCGAAGTGAAGGCCGGTGCCCTGAAAGTCCCGGCTGGCATCGAGATCGTCAATCCCGATCTGGTGATCGCCACCCTGTCGGCGTCTGGACGCCTCGAGATGGAGATGACCGTCGCCCCCGGCGTCGGATATCGGACCGCCGAGTCCAACAAGGGTTCCGGTTCGATCGGTCTCATCCCCATCGACTCGATCTTTTCGCCGGTGCGCAAGGTCGCCTATTCGGTCGAGAACACCCAGGTCGGTCAGATGACCAACTTCGACAAGCTGATCCTCGACATCGAGACCAACGGGGCCATCAACCCGGGCGAGGCCGTTTCCTCTGCCGGCAAGACACTCCGCGAGCTTCTGAACCTGTTCGCCGACCTCGGTGAGGGTGTCGGACTCGAGCTTGGGGAGGTGCAGACCGAGTCCTCAGGTTCGCCCGACCTCGAACTGCCGATCGAAGCTCTCGACCTGTCCGAGCGCCCTCGCAACTGCCTGCGCCGGGCGCAGATCAAGACGGTGGGTGAACTCGTCCAGCGCACGGGGGACGACCTGCTCAACATCACCAACTTCGGCCAGAAGAGCCTCGAAGAGGTGGCGGCGAAGCTCGACGAACTGGGACTCTCGCTTGCCGATGGTGGCGGTTCCTGATGCCACGGCCGCGGAAGGGTCCCCGTCTGGGGCATTCGCCTCAGCACGAGAAGAAGATCCTCGCCAACCTGGCGACGTCGCTGATCAACGACGGCAAGGTGGAGACCACGCTGGCCAAGGCGAAGGCGGTCCGCCCGTTGACCGAGAAGATGATCACCAAGGCGCGCAAGGGCGACCTGCACTCGCGTCGCATCGTGTTGCGGACCATCACGAACAACGCGGTCGTGACGAAGTTGTTCGACGAGGTCGCCCCGCAGTATCTCGACCGTCCCGGTGGCTACACCCGTATCACCAAGCTCGGCCCTCGCCGCGGCGATGGTGCGGAGATGGCGGTCATCGAACTCGTCTGATCGTTCAGACATCCAAGATCACTGAGGCCCCCGGCACCACCCGGGGGCCTCAGTGTGTCCGGACCTGGTCGGAGTGAACGTTCCGCTCCCCGAGCCTGATCATGAACGCACGTGCGTGGGCCGTTAGCCTCCACAGTCGTGAACGGGTCCGTTTCCCCCTACATCGACTTCGATCGTGAGCAGTGGGCGTCGTTGCGCGCGACGACGCCAATGACCTTGACCGACGACGACATCGAGAAGATCCGGGGGATCAACGTCGAACTCTCCACCGCGGAGGTCGAGACGATCTATCTGCCGCTCTCGCGGTTGCTCAACCTCTACGTTCGCGCCTCTCAGGCACTCTTTAGTGTCACCGATACGTTCCTCGGTCGACCGACCGAACCGGTGCCGTATGTCATCGCAATTGCCGGCTCGGTCGCCGTCGGGAAGTCGACGATCGCCCGCATCATGCAGATGCTGCTCTCCCGCTGGCCTGATCATCCATCGGTCGATCTCGTCACGACCGACGGCTTCCTCTACCCGAACGCCGTGCTCGAAGAGCGCCGGATCATGCATCGCAAGGGCTTTCCTGAGTCCTACGACCGGCGCCGTCTCCTGCAATTCGTCACCGACCTGAAGGCTGGCGCGCCGGAAGTGCGCGCACCTATCTACTCCCACCTCACCTACGACATCCTCCCCGACCAGGAGCGCATCGTTCAGCAGCCGCAGATCGTGATTCTCGAAGGGCTCAATGTGTTGCAGGGCGGAGGCACCGGGACGTATGTCTCGGACTACTTCGATTTTTCCATCTACGTGGATGCCGATCCTGACCACATCGGTGAGTGGTATCTGGATCGCTTCCTCACCTTGCGTGATACGGCGTTTCGCGACGAAGCGTCGTACTTCCACCGTTACGCCGGTCTGACCGACCAGGTCGCGCTCGAAGAGGGTCGTCGAATCTGGCGGGAGATCAACGAGGTGAACCTCGAAGAGAACATCCTCCCCACCAGGGAGCGGGCCACGCTGATCTTGCACAAGGCCTCCGACCATGGGGTGCAGCACGTGAAGCTGCGAAGGGGATGAGCGGGCCGATCAGCGACGACCTGCGCGCCATGTTGGCCGGGTACCGATCATTCGACGGAACCGAGCAGGCGGCGGTCGACGCCGTGCGTGCCTTGCTCGACCGACCGGACGCGTTCTCGGCCGGCCACTTCGATCCCGGCCACATCACGGCCTCTGCTTTCGTGCTCCACCCGACCGAACCCGCCATTGCTCTCATCCTCCACAGCAAGATCGGTCGGTGGCTCCAGCCCGGGGGTCACGTCGAGGCCGAGGATGAAACGATCATCGACGCTGCCCTCCGGGAGGTGCGCGAGGAGATCGGAGTCGGGTCGAGCGACCAGCCGTGGCTGTGTGATGTCGACGTCCATGTCTTTCCTGCCCGTCACGACGTTCCGCAGCACCTGCATCACGACGTGCGGGTGGCCTTTACCTCCGACTCGGAGGTGCTGGTCGTCGGAGACGGGGCGGATGATGCCCGCTGGTGGCCGCTGTCAGACGCCCTCACACTCGAAGAGTCCGTTGCCCGACCGGCTCGCAAGCTCGGGTTGCGCAGCCCGAACTAGCCTGACTCCATCCCATGAAGAAGATCTTCACCCGTGCAGTTCGCGGCGCCATGCTGGACCGGAAGGCATTCGCCGAGGTGTTCTGGGACGACGACGCCACCGCCGACGGAGTCATCGTCGTGGCATCGGTGGCTGGTGCGTCTTTCCTGATCGTCGCCCTCACCCGAGCATCGGTGTCGATCGCTTCGATTCCTGCACTCCTCCAGACCGCGATCTCTGCCGTCGCCTCCTGGCTGATCCTCGCCGCCGCCACCTGGTTCGCATCGACCCGTCTCTTCAAGACGGGTGGCGGCATCCAGACGATGATGGCCACTCACGGCCTCGCCTATCTCCCGACCCTGGCGTTCGTCGTTCCGATCCCAATCGTTCCGGTGATCGCGCTGGTCTGGTACATCGCAGTGCTGACACGTGCGACACAGGAGGCTGCGTCGTCGACCCCCAAGAACGCAATCCTGGCGGTCCTCGTCGGCCTCGCCTTCATGCTGATTGTCCAGGCGATCTTCCGTCTGCCGTTCACGGCCGCTTCTGCCTTGTTCGGAATGTTCTGAGTTGCCGCACTATCGACTCGATCTCTCGTATGACGGCTCGGGGTTTCACGGGTTCGCCCGCCAAGCCGGCGACGTGCGCACGGTCCAGGGAGTGCTCGAAGATGCGCTTGCCCGGGTCTTCCAACAGCACGTGACGTTGACGGTTGCAGGGAGGACGGACACCGGAGTGCATGCACGGCATCAGGTGGTGAGTTTCGGTGCGGACCGTGACGTCCCGCCGTCTCAGGTGTTCAGAGCTACCACTTCGATGCTCGGTCCTGAAGTGGTCGCGACCGCGTGCACCAAGGTCGAAGAAGGCTTCTCGGCTCGCTTCGATGCGACGGCCCGAACCTATCGATACCACCTGTTGGACTCAGCGGTGGGGGACCCGCTGCGAAGGCACACGACGTGGCACGTTCCTCAGCGTCTCGACGTCGAGGCGATGGATGGCGCCGCGGCCGGTTTCGTGGGCGAACGGGACTTCGCCACGTTCTGTCGGCGCAAGGACGGACGGGCGACGGTGCGCACGGTCTTCGAGTCGTCTGTGCGCCGGTCCGAAGACGACACGGTGATCTTCGAGATTCGCTCGAAGGCCTTCTGTCACCAGATGGTCCGTAGTCTCACGGGCTTCTTGGTCGAGGTGGGACGCGGCCGCCGTTCCCCCGACACGGTGGCGGAAGTGCTCGCCGCTCGGGACCGCGGGGTCGTCCCCAGCCCTGCCCCACCCTCCGGCCTCGTCCTCTGGCAAGTCGACTA
>JBBDQP010000066.1:21323-29728 GCA_040905965.1 Acidimicrobiia bacterium | reverse complement strand
AACTCTGCGAGTTCGGCGACGATCTGGTGCTTGGGGCGGGCGCCGACGATGCGCTTCTTCTCCACGCCGTCCTTGAAGAGGATCATCGTGGGGATACTCATCACGTCGAAGCTGGCCGGAGCCTGGGGATGTTCGTCGATGTTCAGCTTTCCGATGGTCAGCTTGTCGGCATGCTCTCCGGCGATCTCGTCGAGCACTGGAGCGACCAGGCGGCAGGGTCCGCACCATTCGGCCCAGAAGTCGACCAGGACGGGTTGGTCGCCGTTGATGGCGTCCTGGAAGGTGGCGTCGCTGAGCGTGATCGTGTTGTTCGACATGTCGTTTTCTCCTGGAAAAGGTATATATGAGGGAACGCTGGGGGCCAGGTTCTATTCCAAAGCCGCCAAGGCGTGCTCGGCGTCGATGGCCGCCTGACAGCCGGTTCCGGCTGCGGTGACGGCCTGACGGTACACCGAGTCGGCGACATCGCCTGCCGCGAACACGCCTGGCACCGACGTCTGGGTGTTTCGGCCCGGCAACGTGATGTAGCCCTTCGAATCGAGATCCACCTGTCCATCGAACACCGCAGTGGTGGGAGTGTGGCCGATCGCCACGAACACGCCGTCGGTCTCGAACAGCCGGGTTTCGCCGGTCACCGTGTCCTGAAGTGTCACACCCGTGACCTCGTCTTCGCCGTGGATCTCGGTGACGGCGGCGTTCCAGATCACCTCGATCTTCGGATTGTCGAGCGCCCGTTGGGCCATGATCGCCGACGCTCGGAATTCGTCGCGTCGATGGACGATCGTCACCTTGGACGCGAATTTGGTGAGGAAGGTCGCCTCCTCCATTGCCGAGTCGCCTCCTCCCACGACGACGAGCTCCTTGTCGCGGAAGAAGAACCCGTCGCAGGTGGCACAGGCGCTGACCCCCCGACCGGTGAGCCGCTGCTCTCCTGGGATCTCCAACCACTTGGCGGTCGCTCCGGTGGCGACGATCACGGTATGCGCCAGATGCTCGTCTGCCCCGGCTTTCACGAGGAAAGGGCGCTGGGAAAAGTCGACCTCGGTGACGTCCGTGGTGACGAGGCGGGCTCCGAAACGCTCCGCCTGCTTGCGGAATTGGTCCATGAGCTCCGGTCCCATGATCCCGTCGGGAAAGCCGGGGTAGTTCTCGACATCGGTGGTGATCATCAACTGACCTCCGCTGATCGCCCCTTCGAAGACGAGAGGCGCGAGGTCGGCTCGCGCCGCATACAACGCAGCCGTGTACCCGGCAGGACCGCTTCCGATGATGATGACGTTCTCGACGTCCGGCATGTCATTCCCCTGGTTTTTGTGAACGCTTCCGCCAGGCGAACGCTCCGCCAAGGCCGAATAGTCCCGCCAGAACTCCAAAGGCCCCCGCGTTCGTGAGTGGGATGGCGAGGGCGCCGTGAATGGTCATGAACATGAAGACGAGAGTCAGGACGGCGAGAACGAGAAGCGGGGCGGCCAGCGACGCCATCGTGACGACCCGGGCGATCCGATCGATCGTCATCGCCCGAACCCGTATCGCGACGGTTTCGAGTAACTCAGCGAGCCTGCGGGGAAGATCCTCCATCGGCAGCGATGCTAGTGGCGGGTCGCCGAAATACTGAGGCGGTCTCTGCGGCCCATCACGCCCTTGCGCCCCTTCGCCCGAGATTCAACACTCTGCGGTGGCGAGCATCACGGTCGTCGGCTCGGCCGGATCGCCGACCAGGAAGACCTGAGTCGGGACCCCGTCGACCGAGGCGAGAACGAGCCCGAGGATGTCACCTTCAACAGCCGCCGCGCAGGTCGCACCGAAGGCGATCGCGTCGTCGATCGAGACGGGCTCCCCCAGTTCTTGAGCGAGCGCAGTGAGTTCAGCGAGGACCGAGTCGAGGGCATCGGGGTCGTCGAATCCCGAGATGTCGACCATTTGGGTCTGCATTGTCATCACAGCCCCATCGGCGTCGTCCGCCGCGGCCCGTTCCGATTCTTCGTGGTCGGAGAGCGCACTCATGGTTGCGTCGGACTCGTCCATCGGAGCATCTGCGGCTGCGGCGGTCGTGGCGCTCTCGGCTGCAACAAGATCACCGGCGTCGTCGCCGCCGAACAGACCGCCCACGCCGACTCCGACCACGACGACCAGCACCGCCGCCGCGGCACCCGCAATCGCCATGAAGCGCCGTTGCCAGGGGGAAACCGCAGGTGTGGGGCGAGCGACGGCGTCGAGGACCGCCCGGCGCATGCGAGTCCTCTCGAACTCCGACATCGCCGGAGTGGGGGCGGCGGCGAGAAGTGAGCGGATCTGGCGCTGACTCGAGAACTCCGAGGCACAGACCTCACAGGATCCGATCAGCTCGGCGGCACGCGTCTCGTCGGCCCCGGACAGGAGACCGGACGCGTGGGAGGCAATGAGGTCGAGATCATGGCTATGCATCGTCAGTCCTTTGACGCCGGGGCTGGTCGACGAGGTTCCCGAGACTTTCGGCCAACAGCCGCCGCCCGCGGAACACCCGTGACTTCACGGTTCCCGGAGGGACCTTCAGGATGTCTCCGATCTCGGCGATCGAGAGCCCGTGAATATCCGACAGCACCACCGCGGCCCGGAAGTCCTCGGGCATTGCTGCGAGCGCGGCTTCGATGTCGGGTCTGACTTCGACCGATCGGAAGGGTTCGTCGGCTGCGGGATCCGGCTCGTCGTGGTGTTCAGGGAGTGGTTCGGCGCGGCGACGTTTCTGCTTGCGCAGCATGTCGAGGCACGTGTTGGTCGCCACTCGGTAGAGCCAGGTGGAGAAGGCGGACTCGCCGGAGTATCGGTCAGCCTTGCGGAAGAGGGTGAGAAACGTCTCTTGGGTGGCGTCGAATGCAGCTTCTCGATCACGCATCATCCGCATCGCCACCGCGAACACCATGTCCTCGTGGCGGTCCATCAGTTCGGTGAAGGCTGCTCGATCGCCGGCGGCCGCTCGGGCCATCAGGTCCCGGTCGTCCTCCGGTTCGTTCATCCGCGGAAGCGTACTTCCGCCACCCTGGTCGAATGGTCGTCTACGGCGAGAAACGGTAACTCGGTGAACCACAGCACCCAGGTGCCGCCTGTCCGGTTCGGGAGCTGGTGGCGGGGAGTGCCCGCGCCGACCTGTCCCCGCACGGCCACCTCCCAGGTCTCCGGATCGGGCTGTCCCGGGCTCCACGCCACTTCGTATCCGGTCCCGGCGTCCATGCCGGTGATCACGATTTCGGTCGGGTTAGCGTCCAATGTGAACGCCACCCCCACCCCGGGTTTGAGCAACGGAAGCGGATCTCGGTAGCGCTCCGTCCGCCAGATGGTGTCGGGGTCGTCGTCCACCATGTTGGCGAGCCGGTCGTCGTTCTCGTCTCCACCGCCGAAGGGATCCACGCTGACGACAGAGATGATTCCGATCTCGGAGAGGGGGAACGTCGTCGGAGGCGCCACTGAGCCGACAGCGGTGGTCGAAGTGGTCGAATCCGGCAGCGCGACGGTGTCCGACACGGCTGTCGTCGACGGGAAGAGCGGCGGACGATCAGTGTCGTCGGTGAGCAGCCGTCCGAGGCCGATGAGAAGCAGACCGGCCGTGACCAGCATGGCGACGGCGATCAGAAAGCGGCGGGAGGCGGCGGAGGAGATCGTCGGGGGCGGGATGGGTGAGGGGGCGGCCCGGAGGAGGTCGGCGAATTGCCTGGCGGTCAGGTGTCCGATCTGGGCAGCACGTAGGGCGTGGTCGACGGCCCGGTCGAGGCCGTCGACGATCTCGGATGGAGGGGGCCCTCCTGGGGGCGAACCCGTCAGACCGAGTTCGAGCACGGTGGCGAGCGAGCGAACGTCGTCCGAGGGCGTGTGGTCTTTGGGGATGCGGCCGAATGCACCGAGTTGGGCGGGGTGGGCAACCGTGTGGAACACCGCGTGCGGATCGATGGCCCCGTGGACGTGGCCCTCGCCATGCAGGGCGGCGAGGGCGTCCGCCAGACCGGCGGCGTTGGGGAGGAACTCGTCGACCGGAATGGTCTCAGAGGACTCGAGCCGATCGCCGAGTGTGACCCCGCCGGTCCACTCGCTCACCGAATAGGCGCCGTTGTCGAGCTCTTCGGCGTTGAACACCGACGCCATGTGCGCATGGTTCACGATGGCGGCCGCTCGTACCGAGTCGAGGAACTGGGAGCGTCGCTCGGCGTTCGCCTCGGGGCCGAGAAACCGGATGAGCACCGGACGACTCAACGACTCGTCCGTGACCAGCCACTGTTCGATGTCGTCGTCGCGTCCGAGCCGAACTTCGAGGCGATAGCGATCGGGGAGTGGGAGTGGCACTCAGACCCGCTGGTACGCGACGCCGATGGTTCCCGGTCCGGCATGCGTTCCGACCACCGGCCCCAGTTCGGCGACGAGGACGTGTGTTCCGACGATGGCCCGAATGGCGTCGACGATTTCACCCACATCGTCGGACGCACCATGGACCACCGCCATCCGTTGTGCGCTGCGATGCGCCGAGGCCCTGTCGATGATGGCTGCCCGCGCCTTCGACCGAGTCCGCACTCGACCAGCTGCTGCGACGACGCCGTCCTCGACGGTGATGAGCGGCTTGACGTCGAGCAGACCGCCGATCACCGCCTGGGCGCCGCCGATTCGGCCACCACGCCTGAGAAAGTCAACGGTGTCGAGAGCGACGAGAACGTCGACCTGAGCGACGGCGGCGACGGCGACCTCGGCCACGTCGTCGAGGGCAGATCCATCCCGGGCCGCCTCCGCCGCCGCGACGGCGACGAGCCCCTGGGCCATCGACACCGTATGTGAGTCGACGACGCGGACAGGAATTCTCCGAAGGTTCTCGGCCGCGATTACGGCGGCCTGATGAGTGGCCGACAATCGCGACGACAGAGAGATGACGACGACGCCATCGGCGCCGTCGTCCGCCAACCGTTCGAAGGCGTCGATGAATGCACCTGCGCTCGGCGCCGCAGTTTCCGGCAGCCCGGAACCGGCTTCCAGGCGTGGCCAGAAGGAGGCGGCGTCGAGGTCGACGCCGTCGGTGAAAGTCTCGGTACCAAAGCGAACGGTGAGCGGGACGACCGTGATTCCCAGCCGCGTTCTCATCTCTTCGGGCAGATCCGCTGCCGAGTCGGTGACGACGCGGATCACGGGCTGAACCGGTAGATCGTCAGGCGTGTCGAAAGGACCGTGAAAGACTCGGACCGATACATGTGGGCCGCCCTCTCGTTGTCCAACTGCGTATTGAGCAGCATGGTACGGGCCCCTTGGCTCTTGGCCCAGGCGAGCGCGCCCCGCAGGAGGGTCCGTCCGGCCCCGGTGCCCTGGCGGACCGGGTCGACGGCGATTCTCTGGAGATACCCGATCTCGGTCGAGATACCGACGATCGCGAAGCCGCCGCCGTCTTCCAAGAAGAGCATCGTCGAGGCAGGGGTGGCGGTCAGGGCGTCGGCCAACCCGAGCCGCCCCACCCGCCAGTCGCCCTCGAAGGCGCTGCCGTCGATCTCGACGGCAGCCTCGCGATCTGCGGCCGTGGCCACCCGGACCCCTTCCAGCGGTGGCACGTTGCGGCGGAGATCCCGTTCGAGGAGGAGAAGTTCGACATGCGGCGTGAATCCGGCCGCTCGGAACATGCGGTCGGTGCCGCGCATGAGGGGCGGGGAGTGGACACCTGTCGCTCCGAGTTGGAGAAGGGACTCGGCACACCGGCCTACGAATTCGACGGAGCTCCGCTCCGCCCTCAGTACGGCGTCTCTGGAGTCGTCGTTGAGCGGCCGGGCGACCGCCTTCCACCAGCCGGATCGAAGCGTGACGAGTCCTGGCCAGTCGCCGCGCACGGTGACCGTTCCTGCTGCGTTCATCGACCAGTGACCATCAATGGCAAAGTAGCGGGGTGGAAGTCCTCTACGTCACGCATCCTGCGTTCTCTCAGCACGACACCGGGTCGTGGCATCCGGAACGACCTGCCCGGCTTGACGCGGCCGAGCGCGGCGTCTCCTCTGCCGGCCTCTCCGTGCGTCGTATCGAGGCGGACCGCGTGGAGAGCGAGACGCTCGCCGCAGTCCACGCGCCCGCCTATATCGATGCCATCGAGCGGTTCTGTGCTGCCGGCGGCGGCCCTCTCGATGCCGATACCGTGGCGGTCGAAGCCTCGTGGGATGCGGCGCTGCGGGCCGCCGGTGCCGGACCGCAGGCCGTTGCGATATTGGAGCAGGCAACGGATGCCACCGCGTTCCTGGCGGTTCGCCCACCCGGTCACCATGCCCTCGCCGCCCAGGCGATGGGCTTCTGCCTCTTCAACAACGCAGTCGTCACGGCAGCGTCGTTGACGGCTCGCGGACAGCGGGTGGCGATCGTCGACTGGGATGTCCATCACGGCAACGGAACTCAGTCCCTCGTGTGGAACAACCCCGATGTGCTGTACATCTCAGCGCATCAGTACCCGTTCTATCCGATGACGGGTGGCATCAGCGAGCGGGGGGGAGCGAGCGCAGAAGGGACCATCGTCAACATCCCGCTCCCTGCGGGAACGGCAGGCGACGTCTATCGGGAAATCACCGGTCGAATCATCCTCCCGACGCTCGCCGCGTTTCGACCGGACTGGATTCTGGTGTCAGCCGGGTTCGACGCCCACGCCCACGACCCGCTCGCCGAACTTCGGCTCGAAGCCGCCGACTATGGGCAGATGGCCGCTGCCCTGTCCACGGTCGTCGAGCCGAATCGCATCGTCACCTTCCTCGAAGGGGGATACAACCTCGCCGCCATCACCGAGTCGGTTGCCCAGACCCTGAGGGGATTTGCCGGCACGAACGACACGGCGTTCGGACCGCACACATCCCCACCCGAGGCCTTCGAGGTCGTCGCTGAGGTCGAACGATCGCTGGCGTGACGTCGCGGGGTCCGTCGCCCGGCTCGTTGTGGGGAACACCCACGAATTTCGGGCTCAAAGCGCCGCCCGCACGTGTCGAGGTCTGATCGTCGTCGGCTGGTGAAGCCTCGGGGCCGACCGCTTGTAGCCTGATGGTCATGATCCCCGAACGGCTGCGATGGCTCGTCGCGGACGGGTCGCCGACTGTCGAGTTGGCTGCTCGTTTCCGCGAGGCCGGATTCTCCCTCTACCTGGTGGGCGGGTCCGTCAGGGACGCCCTGTTGGGCCGACCGGTGGACGACCTCGACTTCACCACCGATGCCCGTCCGCCGGACATCCGCCGGCTCGTCGAAGGGTGGGCTGACACGGTGTTCGGAATGGGCGAGGCCTACGGCACGATCGGAGCCAGGATCGGTGAATGGCTCTTCGAGATCACGACCTTCCGTTCGGAGGTCTATCGAGACGAGTCACGCAAGCCGGAGGTCACGTTCTCGGACCGTATCGAAGACGACCTGGTCCGGCGTGATTTCACGATCAATGCGATGGCACTGGCTTTTCCGGCGACCGAGACGATCGATCCGTGCGGTGGACTGGCGGACTTGGCGGCCGGAGTTCTTCGCACACCCGGCGCTCCGGGGGACTCTTTTTCCGACGATCCCCTCCGCATGCTGCGTTTGTTCCGGTTCCAGGCGACACTCGGGTTCACGCCGGACGAGGCGGCGGTGGCGGCGGTGCGTGCGATGGGGGACCGGTTGGCCATCGTTTCCGCCGAGCGGATCCGTGACGAGTTCTCGAAGCTGATCACCGCCCCGGAACCGGGTCCCGCTTTGACGGCGCTCGTCGCCTCCGGTCTCGCCGATCATTTTCTTCCGGAGATGTCTCGGCTGGCCATGGAGCAGGATCCTGTTCACAAGCACAAGGACGTGCTGGCTCACACGATCGCCGTGACCGAAAAGACCTCTCCTCGCCTCCGTCTGCGACTGGCCGCTCTCCTGCACGACGTCGGCAAGCCCGACACTCGAGCCTTCGGAGATGAAGGGGTGACCTTTCATCATCACGAGGTCGTTGGCGCCCGAATCGCTCGGGATCGGCTCCGCCAACTCCGATATCCGAATGATCTCGTGTCCGAGGTTCGTCAACTCGTGTTCCTCCATCTGCGACCCCACACACTCAAGATGGGTTGGACGGATTCGGCGGTCCGCCGCTATGTCCGCGACGCAGGCGACCTACTCGAAGATCTGAACGAATTGGTCCGTTGCGATGTCACCACAGGCAACGCCCGGCGGGCAGCCGCCATCCAACAGCGAATCGACGAACTGGAACTCCGCATCGCGGAACTGCGTAAGCGGGAGACGATCGAAAAGTTGCGACCGCCCATCGACGGCAACGACGTCATCTCCTATTTGGGGATCAGGCCGGGTCCGATGGTCGGCGACGTCATGGACATGCTGCTGGAACGCCGGATCGAGGACGGTGAATACAGCGTCGCGGAGGCGTACGCGATGACACGGGCCTGGGCGCTGGAACAGGGACTCGAGGATCCCGGCAC
>JBBDQP010000066.1:0-21223 GCA_040905965.1 Acidimicrobiia bacterium | reverse complement strand
TTCGTCGGTTTCACGGTGACGGCTGTCGCGGTGGACGGGGAGCCGGCGGACTTCGAGCGCGACGCTCGCGACATGCGCATCACCCCCGCCAAGACGATCCCGGCGGGCGACGAATTCACTGTCAACGTCGATTATCACGGAGCGCCTCGCCCGGTGGATCTGACCGACTTGCCCTTTCCCACCGGATGGCAGCGCGGTGACGGAATGTCGGTGTTCCTGTTCTCCGAACCGGACGGCGCGTCAGGGGTTTTTCCCGTGAACGACCACCCGACCGATCGGGCGGACGTCGTCTTGCGAGTCACGGTTCGCTCCCCGCACGTCGTCGTTTCCGGCGGCACCGCGACTCCCGTCGTCGCCGAAGGCGACCTTCGCACCTACCGATTCGACATTCCGATGGTGGCGCCATACCTGATTCCGATGGCGATCGGGGATTTCGCACCGGTCACGACGACTGACGGCGTGGTGACTTGGATGGGCAACGACGCTCCGCTCCCGCCCGGATTCGACCGACAGGCCGAGATCCTGGCAACGCTCGAATCCGATCTCGGTCCCTACCCGTTCGTCGGGTCGGGTGCGGTCGTCGTCGACTCGGACTTCCCGGCGGCGCTCGAGACCCAGACGATGTCGACTTACACGACGGCCAGTGCCGCCTGGGGGACCATCGTCATCGCCCACGAACTTTCCCACCAGTGGTTCGGCAACGAGATCGGCCTCGGCCAGTGGGACGACATTTGGCTCAACGAGGGGTTCGCCACGTTCATGACGTGGCGGTGGATCGAGCGGGATCTGGGGCGGGAGGCGTATGAGGCCGAGGTGCGGCGAGCGTGGGATGCCATGTCCCTCCCCGGCGTTCCCCCACCCGATCATCCGCCCGGCCAGGACCTGTTCAACGCCTCGGTGTACCAGCGAGGAGGCCTGGCGCTTGTGGCCCTCCGCGAGTTCGTCGGCGACGACGAGTACTTCGACTTTCTCCGCTCCTACGTGGCGACCTTTTCGGGCACGACCGTCACCACCGAGGCATTTCTCACCTTCGTCCTTGTCGTCCTCGGCCCCGACGCCGAGGACCTGATCATCGACTGGGTCCGTTCCGAGCAGATCCCGCCATACCCGCTGGGCAGCGAGCGCTAGCGAGGGAGATCGCCTCTTCATGCGCATATGCGTATAGTGGTGGTTCGCAAGATTCCGGGAGTCGGTTGTGGTGTCGGTGGCGGTGCTCGGTGCGTCCGGGTATGCCGGAGGTGAACTGGTACGGATGCTCGATGAGCACCCGGCGATGGACCTCGTCCACCTCGGCGCCCACTCCAAGGCGGGGGCGCGCCTGCGGGATGTGCATCCGCAACTGCGCGACGGCGACAGAGTGCTCGGCTCCAACCAGGATCTGCCGGATGGGGTCGACCTCGTCTTCCTGGCGCTGCCGCACGGTGCGTCGTGGGAGTTGGGTGAGACGTTGGCGACTGCCGGCGTCGACGTCGTGGACCTCGGCAGCGATTACCGGCTGGATTCCGACAGCCGTTATCGGGCGGCATATGGCTCGCCCCATCCGCTACCCGACCGGTTGGGATCGTGGCAATACGGACTTCCCGAGCTGTTTGACCTCGCCGGTGCGCACACCGTCGCCTCGCCCGGCTGTTACCCGACGGCGGTCCTGCTCGCAATCACGCCCCTGGTTCGCGCCGGACTGGTCGATGTCACCGTCCCGATCGTGGCCGACTGTCTGAGTGGTGTGTCGGGTGCCGGACGCAGTCTCAGGGAGAACCTGTTGTTCGGGTCGGTGGCTGAAGGTGTCCAGGCGTACTCGGTGGCGACTCATCGGCATCGCCCGGAGATCGAGATGGCGATCGAACTGTCGACCGGATCCGAGCCCACCGTCGTTTTCACCCCGCATCTGGTTCCGATGCAGCGGGGCGAACTCGCCACCGTCACCGCCCGCCTCACTGACGAGACGGTGGACGAGGCAGCCGTGCGCGGGATCCTCACCGACGCCTACGCCGGAAGACCGTTCGTGACGGTCATCGACACGCCTCCCCAGACCCGGTGGGCGGTCTCGTCGAACAGGGCGATCGTCTCGGCCTTCGTCGATCGTCACGCCGGGGTGGTGATCGCCCAGGCCGCCATCGACAACCTCGTCAAAGGCGCCGCCGGCCAGGCGATCCAGGCCGCCAACATCATGCGCGGGCTGGCAGAGGACACCGGACTGCCGCTAGCGGGATGGATGCCATGAGCGTGGTAGCTGCGAAAGGATTCCGGGCGGCCGGGCTGGCCGCAGGGATCAAGCGGTCGGGACTCGACATGGCCCTGATCGCAGCCGACGAACCAGTTCCGGCGGCCGCGGTGTTCACGACGTCGCTCACCGCCGCTCCGCCGGTCGAAGTCAGCCGCGCCCACCTCGCCTCCGGTCGCATCCAGGCCATCGTCGTCAACTCTGGAGCTGCCAATGCCGGTACAGGTGAGGCGGGAGTGAGCGACGCTGAAGCGATGGCGGAGGCAGTGGCTGTCGAACTCGGCTGTGACCCGGCGGACGTTGCCGTCTGTTCGACCGGGCCGATCGGGGGACGGCTTCCCACCGAACGGATCCTCGCCGCCATCCCGCGCCTCGTCGCCGATCTCGGTGACGACGACGGCCATGCCTCGGCGGCGGCCGGGGGGATACTCACGACGGACTCCGTCGAGAAGACGGCATCAACCTCGGAAAGAGACTGGACCGTCGGCGGCATGGCCAAGGGGGCGGGGATGGTCCGCCCCGACATGGCCACGATGCTGGCGTTCCTTACCACCGACGCCGTCGCGACCACCGAAACACTCCAGGCCATCCTCACGCCTGCCGTCGACTCGACCTTCAACGCTCTCAACATCGACGGTTGTCAATCCACCAACGACACCGTGATCCTGATGGCGTCAGGAGCGTCACAGATCGAACCGTCGCCGAGCGAGTTGGCGAACGCCGTTGAAGAGGTGTGTCGGTCTCTCGCCTTGCAGATGGCGCGGGACGCGGAAGGGGCGTCGAAGGTCGTCACCATCGAAGTGTCCGGGGCGGCGGACGATGTTTCAGCCCGCCGAATCGGGATGCGAGTTGCGGACTCCGCTCTCGTCCGCTCGTCGTTCTACGGTGCCGATCCCAACTGGGGCCGGATCCTCGCCGCCCTCGGAGTGACCGGGGAGAAGATCGATCAGGGTGAGGTCCGGATCTCGTACGAGGGGACCCTTGTCTGCTCGGGAGGGGTGGCATTGCCGTTTGCGGACGCCGAACTGTCGTCACGACTCGTCGGGGACTTCACTGTCGGAATCGGCGTGGGCGGGGGAGACGGCTACGCCGTGGTCACCACGACCGATCTCACCCCCGACTACGTGATCTTCAACGGAGAGCGCTCATGACCACCGGACACGGCGCCCCGGATCCGGCCAAGGTGCGGATCGCCAACTCGATGGGGAAGGCCTCGATCCTGATGGAGGCGCTGCCCTACATCCAGCGCTTCGGGGGCCAGATCGTCGTCATCAAATACGGGGGGTCGACGATGGAGGACCCCGCGCTGCAGCAGAGTTTCGCCGGCGACATCACCCTGCTTCGCGCCGTCGGAATCCTGCCGGTCGTCGTCCACGGCGGCGGTCCGCAGATCTCCGAAGCGATGACGGCCGCCGGGATCGAATCGACATGGGTCGACGGCTTGCGGGTCACCGACGCCGCCACGATGCGGGTCGTCCAGCGCGTCCTGGTGGGGGAGGTCAACGCCGACATCGTTCGAATGCTGGGAGCGCACGGCGCCGAGGCGATCGGCGTCAGCGGCATCGACGCCCGATTGTTCGAGGCCCGATCCAAGGACGAGCGGCTCGGATACGTCGGTGAGATCAGCAACGTGAATACTGGGCTCATCGACCGCCTGCTGGCGGACGGTCTCGTGCCCGTCGTCGCCCCGATCGCCCTCGGCCCCGAAGGCGACGTCTACAACGTGAATGCCGACACCGCCGCCGGCGCGTTGGCGGCCGCGCTCGGCGCGAGGAAGCTCGTGTACCTGACCGACGTCGAGGGCGTGCTCCGGGATCCCGAGGACCAATCCTCCCTCATCCAGCGAATGGACCGGTCGGAACTCGAGGCTCTGCTCCCCTCCATCGCCGGGGGCATGCTTCCCAAACTCGCCTCGGTGGCGGCCGCTCTCGAGTCGGGTGTGACTCGGGCGCACGTGCTCGACGGGCGCGTACAGCACGTGTTGTTGCTCGAAATGTTCACCCGTGAGGGGATCGGAACGATGGTGACCCAAGACGGGGACGACCGGCCATGAGAGGGCTCATCGAGCGTGAGGCGGCGGCGGTCATGCAGACCTACGGCCGCACCCCTCTCGTATTCGCCTCGGGTGAGGGGAGTTGGCTGACCGACGAGAACGGAAAGCAGTACCTCGACTTCCTCACCGGGCTCGCCGTGGTCTCGGTGGGCCATGCCAATCCGCGAGTGGCGGCGGCGGTGGCGGCTCAGATGGCGACGCTTGTCCACGTCTCGAACCTGTTCGTGACCGAACCGATGGTGCGCCTCGCCGAACGGCTCAATGACCTGTCAGGGCTCGATCGCACCTTCTTTGCCAACTGCGGTGCCACCGCCAACGAGGCGGCGATCAAGCTGGCTCGCCGGTGGGGTCAGAGCACCAAGGGTCCTGAGTGCTACGAAGTGATCTCACTGCTCGACTCGTTTCACGGCCGTTCCCTCGCGACCCTCGCGGCCACCGGCCAACCGGCCAAGCAGGCGGCCTTCGACCCTCTCCCCCCCGGTTTTCATCAGGTGCCCCCGGCAGAGATCGACAAGCTGGCTGACTCGATCAGCGATTCGACCGCCGCCGTCATGGTGGAGACGATGCAGGGTGAGGGAGGGGTCGTTCCGCTCGAAGCCGACTACCTCCAGGCGGTGCGCGCGCTGTGTGACGAACGGGAGATCCTTCTCATCGTCGACGACGTCCAGGCGGGGATGGGGCGGACTGGGACCTGGTTTTCGTGGCAACAGCTCGGGTTCACGCCGGACATCGCCACCACCGCCAAGGCCCTTGCCAACGGCCTGCCGATCGGTGCCTGCATGGCCACCGAGCAGGTGGCGTCCGCCTTCCGGAAGGGTGATCACGCCACGACGTTCGGGGGAGGTCCGGTGGTGTGCGCAGCAGCCAATGCGGTCCTGGACGAGATCGAGGCTCGCGATCTCCTTTCCAACACCCTGGCTCGCAGCGACCAACTGGCGGCCGGCCTGGGAGCGCTTCGGGGAGTGGCGAGTGTCAGAGGGAGAGGGCTCCTCTTGGCTGCGGTTCTCGACGAACCGCGGGCGGGCGACGTGGCATCCGCGTCGCTCGAAGGCGGTCTCGTCGTCAACGCCGTTCGGCCGGACGCGGTGCGGTTCGCCCCGCCGTTGACTGTCTCCGCCGAAGAGGTGGATCAAGCGCTGGAACGTTTTGCGGCGGCTCTCGGATGAGTCTCGAAATCGGCACCTCGGCGACGCTGGTCGTGTTGCAGGATGGATCGGGACGGCCGTCAGTGCGATCGACCGTCTCCCTGGTGCGGGACTCGGGTGCCGTGATCGTGATCGATCCGGGAATGGCGCCGTCGCAGGCGTCGATCCTCGAACCTCTCACCGCGGCCGGGATCGTTCCGGCTGACGTCACCGACGTCATCATCAGCCACCACCATCCCGACCACACCGTCAACATCGGCCTGTTCGGCGACGCACGAGTCCACGACCACTGGGCGATCTATCACCATGACACGTGGACATCGCGTCCGGCGGAAGGGTTTCTCGTTTCGCCATCGGTGATGCTGTGGGAGACCCCCGGTCACACTCCGCAGGACATCACGACCCTTGTCGGTACGGATGGCGGGATCGTCGCCGCCACCCACCTCTGGTGGTTCGCCGACGGGCCGCCCGAAGACCCGCTGGCGGTCGACCCGGCCGCCGTCCATCCCGGCCGTGCCCGGGTACTCGAAGTGGCGTCCCTCATCGTCCCCGGGCACGGTCCGGCGTTCACGCCGGGCCCCGATACCCCGGTGTGACGTTCGGGCGCGTGCTGCCGGGGACTGCTACCGGACTGCGCCCGGTAGCTTTCGGCCGGTGAGCATCGACCTCCCGACTGCAGAGGACACCCCTCGGAAGCAGTCGTCGCACCGGCCTCCGCACGGAAGAGTGACCATGTGGGTCGTTCTCCTTGCGCTCATCGTCGGCGTGTTTTGGAGCGGTGAGGATCCGGTCGAGTCTCCCTCGTTGATCGAGCCTCCCGTGACCCAGCCGAGTGCCGGCGACGTCGTGGTTGCGGACGGCCTCGTGCGATTCACCTCAGAGGTGTTTTTTCCCGGAGGGGGCGAGTTCACGGCGATGGCGGCTTCGCCGCACGGCCGGGTCGCGGTGGGCGAGCAGTCCGACCAGGGCGGCGGGTTCGTCTGGACGACCGGCGGAGAGCAGTGGACCCTGCGTGACATAGAGGTGTCGGAGCGTGCCTTCCTGAGTAGTGCGGTGCCGTATCTCGACGGCTTCGTGGTCGGCGGGGCGATCGTCGGCCCCGGAATGGGAAGCTCGGTGCCAACCCTGTGGCACGGCCTGGTGGACTCCGACTTCACCGTCGTCGACCACCCGTTCGAAGGCCCGGGTCGGATCGACGCACTGCGGGTCATCGACGGCGAGTGGTACGTGATCGGTCAGGGTGCGGCCCCGTTCACCGAGACATTGCGTCCGGGTGCGGGGAGGGTCGGGCGATTGCTCCACGGTTGGATCGGCAACTGGGATGACATCACCCCTCCGGGGAGCAACGTCGTCGTCACCGATGTGGTCGGTGTCGATGGTGGAATCGTGGCCGTTGGCGGGGACGCCGAGGGTGCGGTGGTGTGGTGGCGGCCGGACGGCGCCATCGACTGGGCGCCGGTACCCGTCGGTCGAGGGGTCGTCACCGACGTCTTGGCGCACCCGGAGGGAGGGCTGGTCGCATCCATCCGGACTCTTGATTCCGACGGGACGGTGAGGACCGGACTCATGCGTGCCGAGTCTCCCCGAGCATGGACCGCCGAAGGAAGCCTGCTTCGCCGCGACGTGGGGTGGATCCACGCCGTCCCAGGCGGTGTCATCGGCGGCTCGCTCGGCGAATCGGGGGTCGACGGTGGCCTGTGGGGGCATCGGTTCGGCAATGGCTGGACTCCGGTCGACCTCAGTGTTGTGTCCCCGGCGGTCGCCCGTGGGGCGAGCGTCTTCGGTGACACCGTCGTGTTCGGCCGAGCGGCCGGCCAACCCGTTCTGTGGTCGACGTCGCTCGCACAGGACGCACCGGACGTCGTTGCCCCGCGAGAGGGCCACGCGTGGGACTTCGTCGCCAGCCTTCCTGGGGACGCCGACCGCGTGTTCGACACGGGTGGTCACCTGGTCGCCCTCGCAGGGATTCTCGACCCAGGCACGATCTGGGTCTCGGGCGACGAAGGATCGTGGAACGGCATCGAGGTGGTGTCCGGGTTCGGCTTGGCGGGCGTCTTTGAGCAGTCGGGTCGACTGCTGATGTTCGGCGAGACTCCGTCGGCTGGGGTCGTCTACGAGATCGACAACGGCGGGCACCGGGTTCATCTGCTCCCCGGTCTTTCGATTCGCCACGCCACCCTGCGTGGTCCGACGCTCGTCGTGCTCGGGACCGGTCCCGAGGGTCCCGTGCGGGTCGACCTGGTGAACGGCGAGGTGCAGGACCGCCTTCAGTTGGCGTCGCTCCCGGCACGCATATTCGAGTTCGACGGTCTCCTGGTGGGAACCGGCCACGCCAGTCCGATGACGGAGTGGAGCCTGTCGACCGACCTCGGGACGACCTGGACGACGTTCGAGATTCCGATCTCCACTGCCGGAGTGTCGTCGGAGCGACTGATCGTGGTCACTGCAGAACAGCCCCCCCGAGTGTTGACCGTCGACGCCGCCACACTGGAGTTGACCGAAGTGTCGGTGGCCGGTGACGTCGTGCTCGACTCCAGTGCGAGCCCCGGGTCGACACTCATGACTTGGGGTGACGGCATCACTGCCCACGGACCGTCGGTCCTGCGGGTCCTCGATGATCTGTCGGGAGAGACCTTCGACGTTCCTCTCGGTCCCGAAAACGGCATGTGGGGAGTGTTCATCGCCCCGATCCCCGGTCCGGGTGGGTACGCACTCGTGTCCGAGGAGGGTGAACGGGTGATCTACCGCTGGACCGGAGCGCGCTGACGCCGCGTAGGTTGGGGCCATGAGCATCACGATGCCGACCGCCGAGGAGCAGAGACCGGTTCGGAGCCGTCATCTGACGCCGTTGGTACCAGTCGTCGCACTGGTGTTGGCGGTCGCCGCGACCTGGCCTTCTCTCGCATTCTCCGAGTCGCCGGTGCGAGTCCCACCGCCTCCCGGCGCCGCTCCGGCGGTCGAACCGCCTTCGGGCGCCAGGGTGTGGGACGAACCGATCGAGATCGATCCCTCGCATCAGCTGGTCGGATTCGGTCGGTCCGTGGTGTCCGTCACCGGCACCGGTCTGTGGCCCGCCAGCATTCTCCAGGACCGTGTCTGGCGTCCCCTGCTCGGCCTGCCACTGTCGATCGCGATCGCACCGGGGGTTGGGGCGGTGGTCGACCGCGGTTTCGTCATCGTCGGTGTCACCGGGGATCGCACGGTGATGTTCGGGTTTGACGAAGCCGGTCGCTTCGAAGGGGCACACACGGTGTTCGGGGTGCGAGCCGGAGCGGTGGCGGCGCACCGGGGCGATGTCGTCGTGTTCGACGTCGATCGGCCTATCGCAGTTATCTCCGGACCTGACTCACACGGGATCGAAGTCCCCGGCGTCGTGGTCGACGCGGCGAGCACGGACGAGGATCTCGTCGTGCTGGACGCCACTGGTGCGATCCACGTGACCTCCGACGGGGGGCTGAACTGGCGGCCCCTCGGGTCGGGCTTCGCCGGATTGGTGGAGGCCGGTGGGGTGTACGCAGTCGGCGCCTCGGCGTCGAAAGGAATCCACGAGTACCGGGGTGACGACGGCCTGACGCCGCTCGACCCCGCTCCCATCGGTCCCACCGTCTCCTGGGGAGGACGACTGGCCGTCTATGACTGGTCTGCGGACTCGGCCTGGGTCGCTTCCGCCTCCGGCTGGGAACGGCTCGCACTGTGGAAAAGTGGTGGATTCGGAGGAACGCCGACGCAACTCCTCGACGGCACCGAGTTGCCCACGGTGGTCGGAGTCGATGCCGATGGGCGGACCGTCATGTGGCAGGCCGGCGGCTGACACGGACTCAGTCTGTCGGCGCCACGACCTCCACCTGGCCTGCCCGCCTGCCCTCCATCGTCAAGACCCGAAGTGTCCACCCGTCGTGGTCGACGCGATCGCCGCGAGCGGGGAGTCGGCCGAGCGCCTCGCTGATCGCCCCCGACACCGTCTCGGTCTCGCCCTCGGGAAGTTCCAATCCGGTCAGCCGTTCGAGTTCGTCCCGCCGCATTGTCCCCGCCACCACCCAGGCACCTTCCCGATTCCGCTGCTCCAGTTCGGCCGGGTCGAATTCGTCTGCGATTTCGCCCACGAGTTCTTCGAGGATGTCGTCGAGGGTCAGGACACCCGCCGTTCCCCCGTGCTCGTCGATGACGAGGGCGAGATGCGATCGCTCGGCGCGCATGTCGTTGAGGAGTTGGTCGAGATCGCGCGACTCGGGAACCACCGGCATCGGCCGGCGAAGCTCGCCAGCCCTCTTGCCGGCGAGGTCGTTCTGCTCGGCCGTCAAGAGATCCTTGACGTGGACGACTCCGATGATGTGATCGAGGTCCGCTTTGCGCACAGGCAGTCGCGAGTGACCGGACTCGGCTGCCACCCGCAAGATCTCGTCGACGGAATCTCCTTCGTCGACGGTGACGAGATCGATCCGGGGTGTCATCGCAGCCTCCGCGTCGATATCGCTGAGAGCGAGAACCGCAGAGAGGACCCGAACCTGTCCCGGTGCGATGAGGCCGCTGCGCAGCGACTCGCGCAACGCCATCCGCAGTTCGTCCGGGGTGTGGACGAGTCCGATCTCCTCGACGGGCTGGACCCCCGTCAGACGGACGATTCCGTTGGCCGCCGCGTTCAGCACCACGATCAACGGACGAAAGAGTTTGACGTACCAGCCGAACAGCAGCGAGAGCCGGACGGCAAGCCGCTCGGCGTCCGCCAACGCCAGATTCTTCGGGACCATCTCGCCAACCACCATGTGGAGGAAGACCACGATGCTCAGTGCGACCACGAACGCCGTCACGCTGGCGGTGGTGTCACTGAGCCCGATCGGTTCCAACCAGACGAGGAAGAGCGACCCCAGCGCAGGCTCGGCGATGGCCCCGAGCCCCAGTGAGCACATGGTGATCCCGAGTTGTGCGCCGGAGAAGGTGACCGACAGTTCCCTCAGGGCTTTCAGCGCCCGGACGGCGCCGGCCTCGCCGTGGGAGGCCATCTCCTCGACCTGGGCCCGGTTGGCGGCGAGGAGCGCGATCTCGGCCGCCACGAAGAAGCCGTTGGCGACGAGCAGGGCCAGTCCGATCAGGAGGGCGGTCGGATCGAATCCGGCGCTGAGATCGGCGGCATCGGCCGCCAGTTGGAGCGTCATCGTTCGGCCTCGTCTTCGGTGTCCGCTACGGGCTGGGCGGAGATCGTGACCACCCGCAGGCCGTCGATCTCGACGGCTCGGAGGCGCCAACGTTCCACGTCCACGAACTCGCCCTCGGCCGGTATCCGTCCGAGCGTGGAGATGAGGAACCCGGCGATCGTCTCGTAGCCACCCTCGGGGAGTTCGCAACCGAGCGTGACTTCGGCATCCTCGGCCCTGACTGTCCCATCGAAGAGGTACCCGCCGTCGGACGTGGCCCGGATGGGTTGGGCCTTGGAGTCGAACTCGTCCTCGATCTCACCGACGAGCTCTTCGACGACGTCTTCCAGGGTCACGATTCCGGCGACCCCGCCGTACTCGTCGGCGACGACTGCGAACGTCCGGCGCGACTGGCGCATCTTGGAGAGCAGGGGCCGCAGTCTGTCGGTGTCTGGCACGATCAGAGCGGGGCTGGCGATCGACCGCAGGACAGCGACGTCTCGCTGCTCGGCAGGAACCGACAGCAGATCCTTGATGTGAACTGTGCCGAGGATGTCGTCGTCGGTCTCTCCCACGACGGGGAACCGCGAGTGACCCGTTTCGCGAGCGGCGAGCCGGAGGGCGTCGACCGGGTCGTCGCCGTCGAGGAACGTCACTCTCGTGCGCGGCACCATCACCTCGTAGACCCGCCGCTGACCGAGTTCGACGGCTCGGGTGAGCAACTCTCCCTGATCTCGCGAGAGCTGACCTTCCTCCTGGGAGGCGACGATGATCCGGGCCAGCTCTTCGGGTGAGTGACCACCCTGGCGTTCTTCGGACGCGTCGACTCGGAACACCCGCTTGGTGACCCAGCCCGCTGAGCCGTCGAAGACCCGGATGATCGGGCCGAAGGCGTTGCCGAACCAGTGGATCGGATAGGCGACGAACAGCGACATCTTGACGGGAATGGCGAGGGCGAGGTTCTTGGGGGCGAGTTCGCCGAAGAGCATCTGGACGACTGTCGAGATGAGGAAGGCCAGTGTGAGGGCGATGGGCGTGGCGGCGTCTTCTGACAGCGAGAACAGTTCGAGCACCGGCCGGATCACGGCGTCGCCGACTGCCGCTTCTGCCAGGAATCCGACGACCAGGCTGGTGGCGGTGATGCCGAATTGGGCTCCGGAGAGCATGAAAGAGGCGCGATCCAACTCCCGCAGGGCGGTGGCAGCCCGTCGGCTCCCCTCTTTCGACAGGGCCACGAGCCTTCCGCGCCGCACCGAGATCAGGGAGAACTCGGCGGCCACGAACAAGCCGTTGGCGGCGATGAGCGCGGCGACCAGAGCGAGAGCCCAATACGGATTCAGCGGCGCGTCTCCATCGGTCGGTGCAGCTTATCGGTCCGCCCGGCAGTCCCGGTTGGCACCTATATACGCATATGCGTATGCTGTATGCCATGTCAACGACAGCGGCGCGACGCCGCGTGATCCGCAACCTCATCCTCGATCAGGCAGTCACCAGCCAGGCAGAGCTCGTCGAACTCCTCGAAGCGAGGGGAATGTCGGTCACCCAGGCCACCGTGTCGCGCGATCTGTCGGTGATCGGCGCGACCAAAGCGAACGACGATCACTATCGGATCGGTGAGCGGGGCGATCCGGACGAAGCAGTCGCCTACTTGGGCCGCACGATCGACGAATTCGTCGAATCGATCCAGTCCAGCGGCAACGTCGTCGTCATGAAGACGCCCCCGGGTGCGGCGATGGTGGTCGCCTCTGCCATCGACGGAGCCGCGCTGACCGACGTCCTGGGGTCGGTAGGAGGAGACGACACGGTCCTCGTCATCAGCACCGTCGCAGACGGGGGACCGGTGCTGGCAGCAAGACTCGAAACGATCGGAGCGAACGCATGAAAGTCGTCCTCGCCTACTCGGGCGGACTCGACACCTCGGTCATCCTCACCTGGCTGCGGGAGGAATACTCAGCCGATGTCGTCGCCTACACCGCCGATGTCGGCCAGGGCGACGAGGTGGCAGAGGCCAAGGACAAGGCGATCGCCACCGGCGCAGTCGAGGCCGTGGTCGAAGACCTCACCGAGGAGTTCGTCCGCGATGCCGTTTTCCCGGCGATCCGGGCCAATGCCACCTACGAGAGCTACTACCTGATGGGGACTTCCCTCGCCCGGCCGATCATCACCCAAGGGATGATGCGGACCGCGGAGCGGGTCGGAGCCGACGCCATCGCCCACGGTGCCACGGGCAAGGGCAACGACCAGGTCCGTTTCGAGCTGGCGGCGTACGCCATCAACCCCAACATCAGGGTCATCGCTCCGTGGCGCGAATGGAAGCTGCGGGGACGGGCCGACTGCGTCGCCTACGCCGAGGCCCGAGGAATTTCGGTCCCGGTCACACCCGAGAAGCCGTATTCGATGGACGCCAACCTCATGCACGTGTCCTACGAAGGAGGAATTCTGGAGGACCCCTGGGAGTCGCCTCCCGCCGGCATGTTCCGGATGACGGTCGACCCGGAGCAGGCCCCTGACGAGCCGCAGTGGGTGACGGTCGCCTTCGAAAAGGGAACTCCGGTCGCCATCGACGGCGAAGAGCTGGCTCCGGTCGAACTCCTCACCAAGGCGAACACCATCGCCGGGGCGCACGGCGTCGGTCGGGTCGACATCGTGGAGAATCGCTTTGTGGGGATGAAGAGCCGCGGTGTGTACGAGACCCCGGGAGCAACGCTGCTGCACCACGCCCACCGTGGCGTCGAGTCGATCACGCTCGATCGCGAGGTCGCCCATCTGCGTGACGAGTTGGTTCCCCGCTACGCCGAGATGGTCTACAACGGCTTCTGGTTCGCCCCGGAGCGCGAGGCGCTGCAGGCGTTCATGGACGACATCCAAAAGCGGGTCAACGGCGAGGCGCGCCTCAAGTTGTACAAGGGGAGCTGTGTGATCGAAGGTCGGAGGTCGGCACGCCACGCCCTCTACGACCAGGCGACGGTGACATTCGAGGAGGATGACGTCTACAACCAGGCCGACGCCGAAGGATTCATCCGTCTCAACGCCCTCCGGCTGCGCCGGCTCGCCGAGTCGCGACTGGGAGAAGGTGAGTGACCCTCTGGGGTGGGCGGTTCGGCTCTGAGCCGGACCGGGTCCTCTGGGAGTACACCGTCACCGACGACGACCGGCGGCTGCTCCCCGACGACATACGCGGCTCGATGGCCCACGTCTCGATGTTGGGCGACGTCGGGCTGGTGCCCCTCGATGATGTCGGGAGACTCATCGAGGGTCTGGTGACGATCCTCGCCGAGGCAGAGGACTCGTCGTTCGTATTTCTCGACACGGACGAGGATGTCCACTCGGCGGTCGAGCGTCGTCTGATCGAAGTCGTGGGCGACGTCGGACGCACGCTCCACACCGGACGCTCCCGCAACGACCAGGTGGCGCTCGATGTCCGGCTCTACATGCGGAGGATGGCAACGGAACGGCAGCGTCAACTCACCGAGTTTGCTCACACGCTGACGGGACTCGCCGAACAGCACGCCGAGACGATCGTTCCCTCCTACACCCACCTCCAACAGGCTCAGGCGGTCCCGCTCGGTCACCATCTGCTGGCGTATGCGTGGATGGCGCTGCGCGATCGGTCGCGTTTCGAGGACCTGGCCGGACGGCTGGGAGTCTCGCCGTTGGGAGCAGGCGCCGGCGGGGGGTCCAGCCTCCCCATCGAGCCGGGGAACACGGCTCGGGCGCTCGGCTTCGACGTGGTGTTCGCCAACTCGATGGACGCCGTCGGCTCACGCGACCTCGTCGCCGAGCACATCTGGTGCGCAACCCAGGCGATGGTCCATCTCTCTCGACTCTCCGAAGAGCTCGTCCTTTGGTCGAGCAGCGAATTCGGCTGGGTTCGCTTCGGCGACGATTTCACGACCGGCAGCTCTGCCCTCCCACAGAAGAAGAACCCTGACATCGCCGAACTGGCTCGGGGGCGGACCGCAGGTGCCATCGGGGCGCTCACTTCGATCCTCACCCTCCAGAAGGGGCTTCCCCTCACGTACAACCGGGACCTGCAGGAGGACAAGTCCTACCTGTTCGCCGCCGACGACCTGCTTGGCGGGACCCTCGCTGCGCTGACGGCGATGTTGGGGTCGGCCGAGTTCGACCCTCCGCCCGCTTCACCCTGGGTGACCGCTCTCGACCTGGCCGAGGCGCTCGTCGAACGGGGCGTTCCCTTTCGCGAGGCGCACCACGCCGTCGGTCGGCTCGTCGCACTGCTGGTGGCAGACGAGCGGGCGCTCGACACCGCCACCTCGGCCGACCTGGCCGCCGCCGACCCCCGCTTCGAGGAGTCCGACCTTGGCCGCATCGACGTTCAAGACTCGGTCCGCCGTCGCGTTTCGCAGGGGGGAGGATCGGTTGAGTCGGTCCATCGACAGACTGAGGCGCTGCGCAGACTGCTGTGAAGCTCGTCAGATGAGGAACAGCAGGACCGGGTAGGAGGCGATCAGCACCGCTCCCTGCCAGCGATCCAGTCGGTTCCCGATCGTGGCCAGCACTCCGGCCAGTACCGCGACCCCGATCATCACGACGAGGCTCGGCCCGAAGTCCTCGACGAATGGTGCCCCGTTCCCGACGATTCCCGTGACGGCCCCCACGCCGAGGGCGTTGAAGAGATTCGACCCCAGGACGTTTCCCAGCACCAGGTCGTTCTCCTTGCGTCGTGCCGCCGCCAGCGCCGTGGCGAGTTCCGGCAGCGAGGTCCCGACCGCCACCAGCGTCAGCCCGATCAGAGCCTCGGAGATTCCCAACTCGAGCGCCATTTCCTCGGCACCGGTGACGAGGAGTCGGGCGCCGAGCAGCGTGATGCCGAGCGATCCGATTCCGAAGAGGATCTCGACTCCGGCTCTGATGTCCTCGTCCCCGCCGATCTCGTCGAGCTCGATGTCAGCCGCTCCTTCCTGCGAGGACCAGATCACCAGGAGGGTGAGTGACACCAACAGCCCGACGCCGAGGAATGTGCCCTCCGGGAGCGTCAGGACTCCGTTCCAGGCGAATGCGACGAGAGCCAGCATCCCGGCCAGCATGAGACCCCCTTCGCGGCGCAGGATCCGGCCCTGACCGACGATCGGGGAGAGGACGACGCTCAGTCCGAGGACGAGGGCGACGTTGGCGATGTTCGACCCGACGATGTTGCCGAGCGCCAGGTCCATCCCGTTCGGCTCGGCGGCGGCGAGACCCGAGACCAGCATTTCGGGGAGCGATGTGCCCAGACCGACCACCACTGCCCCGATGAGGACCGGCGACAGCCCCGACCGTCGGGACAGACGGGCGGCGGCCAGCACCAGGCGGTCGGCGGCGAAGGTGAGAAGCACCAACCCGCCGACGACCTGCAGCACGGAGACGAGGGACAGATCCACGGCGGGATACCGTAAACGATCGAGGGCCCGAGTCCGCCGTTCGGTTCGAGCGGCCTTGGTACCGTCGACGGATGGACCTACTGACAACCCCCGAACATCGATTCGAAGCTCTCGGCTTCGACTTCCCCACCCGGAGAGTGGAGGTCGGCGGAGTGGGCATCTTCACGGTCGACGTCGGAGCCGGCCCGGTCGTGCTCCTCATGCATGGTGAACCGACGTGGTCCTATCTCTATCGCAAGATGATTCCGCCGCTCGTTGCCGCAGGACTTCGAGTACTCGCTCCCGACCTGGTCGGTTTCGGTCGCTCCGACAAGCCGGCTTCGATCGTCGACCACACGTTTGCCGGGCACGTGGCGTGGATGACCGGGTGGTTCGATGCCATGGAAGTCGACGACGTGACGCTGTTCGGTCAGGATTGGGGCGGTCTCATCGGCCTGCGGATCCTGGCGAACCGTCCAGAACGATTCTCCCGTCTGGTGGTGTCCAATACCGGCCTGCCGACCGGAGATCAGACGATGTCGGATGCCTTCTTGGCGTGGCAGGAATTTGCCCGGACCTCCCCCGAGTTCGCCGTTGGCTCGATCGTGGCCGGGGGGGTGGTCAACCCGCTCACCCCTGAAACGATCGCCGCGTACGACGCTCCTTTCCCCGACGAACGTTTCAAGGCTGCCCCGAGAGCGATGCCGTCGCTCGTGCCGACACGGCCTGACGACCCCGAAGCTGAAGCCAATCGGAGGGCCTGGCAGACGCTCAGCTCTTGGGAAGGAGGGGTTCTGACGCTGTTCAGCGACAGTGATCCGATCACCGCCGGCGGAGAGCGGCCCTTCCAAAAGATGATGCCGGGTGCTCGCGGACAACCGCACCGGACGATCACCCGTGCCGGACATTTCGTTCAGGAAGATGCAGGTGTGGAACTGGCGGGAGCGCTGATCGCCTGGCTTTGAGCCGAGCGGGTCATTCCACCCGCTGCGGGGCGGGTAGCGTCGGGTCCATGACCGAAAAGCAGTTCGTCGAAGTGCTCGATGCCGAAATGGCATACACCGAAACCGGAGAGGGACGGCCCATCGTCTTTCTCCATGGCAACCCCACGTCGTCGTTCCTGTGGCGCAAGGTGATACCCGAACTCGACGGTCTCGGACGATGCATCGCCCCCGACCTGATCGGGATGGGAGACTCCGAGAAGGTGGAGGGCGAATACCGGTTCGTCGACCACCGGCGGTACCTCGACGCATTTCTCGACGCACTGGGGGTCTCCGAAGAGGTCACCCTGGTCGTTCACGATTGGGGAGGCGGGCTCGGCTTCGACTGGGCCAACCGTCACCGCCCTGCCGTGAGGGCGATCGCCTACATGGAGACGATCGTGATGCCGGTGGAATGGTCGGACTGGCCAGAGGGCTCCCGGGGCATCTTCGAGGCGATGCGCGGCGAGGCGGGTGAGACGATCATCCTCGAGAAGAACGTCTTCGTCGAACGGATCCTCCCGGCATCTGTGCTCGAACCGCTTCCTGCCGCGGTGCATGACGAGTACCGGCGCCCGTATCTCGACGGGGGCGAGAGCCGTCGACCCACACTCACCTGGCCCCGCCAGATCCCGATCGGGGGCGAACCGGCCGACGTGTCCGTCATCGTGTCGGACTACTCCGAGTGGCTCAGCCGGTCTGACGTGCCGAAGCTGTTCGTGAACGCCGATCCTGGGTCGATCCTGGTCGGTCGGCAGCGTGAGTTTTGTCGGAGTTGGCCGAACCAGCAGGAAGTGACCGTCGCCGGAACGCACTTCATCCAGGAGGATTCGGGGCCCGAGATCGGACGGGCGGTGGCCTCGTTCCTCCGGGGTCTCGACTGACGTGATCCTCCTCGTGGTTCCGGCACTTGTCGTGTCGACCGCTGCCCTCGCCGGCTTTGCCGGCGGGTGGTGGTGGGGCTTCGATCTGCTGTCGAACTTTCGACCCCAGTACGCGGTGGTTGCCACCGTGCTCGGCCTGGCGTTCATCGTCGGGCGATGGCGCAAGACGGGAAGTGCGGTGCTCGCCGTTGGGTTGCTGAACGCCGGGCTGGTCGGGATGTTGTGGGTCCCCCCGGCGGGGTCTGCTGTTGCCGACGGCGATCCGTTCACGGTGATGTCGTTCAACGTCCGGGCCGCCAACGAGGCCAGAGCGGGTGTCTTCGACTACATCGGACGGACCGCCCCCGATGTGGTGTTTCTTCATGAGACGACCCGCCTGTGGGAGGAGGCGGCGGTCCTCGCCGACCTCGGGTACGAGTTGTATTCCGTCGGACAGCCCGGTCTCATCTTCTCGACGATGGTCCTCGCCCCGGCCGGGTCATCGTTCGAGTCGTTCGGTTTCGCCTCGGCCGAGCCGCGGGCGGTCGAAGTCGTGATCGACCTGGGTGACGGACCGGTCCACATCCTCGGGATCCATCCGCTCTCACCGATCACGGCGGAGCGTGCCGCCATCCGCAACGCCCAACTCGGATGGGCTGCCGAATGGGCGGCGGCGACGACCGGCCCGGCGATCGTGACCGGTGACCTGAACGCCACCCAGTGGTCCCAGGCGTGGCGCTCGTTCGTGTCCGAGACCGGTTTTCGCGATTCGACCCGCGGCTTCGGATTGCAGCCTTCGTTCCCGATCGACGGCAACCCACTGGTGCGAGTCCAGATCGACCACCTGCTTCACAGCGAGCATCTGGTCACGACCGACCGTCGGTTGGGACCGCGACTCGGATCGGACCACGCCCCGCTGATTGTCCGGCTGGCACCCGCCGGCTGATCTGGCACACTTCGCTCAGACCCCGAAAGGCTCCATGTCGGACCGCTTCAAAGACCATCGCACCGCCCTCGCCGAGACCATCGGTGACCGCTCGATCGCAGTCGTGCCTGCCGCCGCAGAGACGGTTCGCAACGACGACGTACACCATGTGTTCCGGCAGGACTCGGACTTCCATTACCTCACCGGCTTCGGGGAGCCCGATGCGGTGTGTGTGCTGGTGCCAGGTCATCCCGACGGAGACTTCCATCTCTTCGTGCGTCCCCGCGATCCCGAGATGGAGATCTGGACGGGATACCGGGTGGGCGTCGAAGGGGCGAAGGAGCGCTACGGCGCAGACGTCGCCTACGAGATCTCCGAGCTCGAGAACGAACTCAGCCGCCTCATGCAGGGCAGGGACACACTGTTCTACCGGCTCGGCAAACCCGATCACGACGCTTCGATCGGCCGGCTGCTCGACACCGCCCGATCCCAGCTCGAACGTTTCGGGCGGGTCGTTCCGGTCGCTGTCCACGATGTGGGGATCGTCCTCGCCGATCAGCGACTACGAAAGTCGGAGTCGGAGATCGAGAGCCTGCGCGCTGCCTGCTCTCTCTCGGCGGAAGGCCATCGCGAGGCGATGCGGTTCGCCCGTCCCGGACTTTACGAGTACCAGGTGCAGGCGGCGATGGAGTACATCTGGCGGGAGGCCGGGTCGCCCCGGGACGGGTACCCGTCGATCGTGGCGTCGGGGCCGAACGCCATCGTCCTGCATTACATCGAAAATGACCGGCTGATCGAGGACGGGGATCTGATCCTCATCGACGCCGCCGCAGAAGTCGACATGTACAGCTCCGACATCACCCGGACCTTCCCTGCCAACGGCGGGTTCAGTGCTCCGCAGCGGGCCCTCTACGACGTGGTGTTGGCCGCCGAGCGGGCGGGCATCGCCGCCTCCCGCCCCGGGGCCACCCTGCGTCAATGCCACGACGCCTCCACCGCGGTGCTGGCGGACGGCCTCGCCGATCTCGGGCTCATCCCTCGCTCGGCCCCGGACATTCTCGGGATGCACCTGTATCGCCAGTTCTTCATGCACGGCACCAGTCACTGGCTGGGTCTCGACGTCCACGATGCCGGTTCGTACCGAACCGCCGGGATGCACCGTCCGCTCGAACCGGGGATGGTCTTCACGGTGGAGCCGGGCATCTACGTGGCACCGGACCACCCGGAGGTCGAGTTCACGCTGCTGGAACACGACCTCGACGCCTGGACCGAACGGCGCATCCTGTTGGGGACTGCCGAGGCGCGGAAGGCCGAGGAGGAGGAGAAAGAGGCGGCGGAGAAGATCACCCACCGCATCCCGGAGGAGTTTCTGGGGATTGGCATCCGCATCGAAGACGACATTCTCATCACCGCAGACGGCCACGAGAATCTCACCTCTGCCGTCCCCACCGATCCAGACAAGATCGAATCCCTCTGCGCCGAACCCTCCTGGCTCCACCGCACCTGAAACGCAAACCCTGGGTTCGGCACCACCTATATGGCGGGTTTCTCGCACGAGAACGAGGAACGGCGCGGAAACTAAGGGGTCGGATTGACCGTGGGGTGGCCGTTGGATGAACGGCGGGACAGGATCAGGAGACCGATCGTGACGAGCGTCGCACCGGCCAGCGACGTCAGTGTGAGGGGCTCGGCGAGCACCACCGTCGCCAGGACGAGCGCGGTGATCGGCTCGGCGAGCACCAGTGTTGCGACCGTCGTCACGGGCGTGATCGCCAACCCCTTCCCGTAGAAGACGTAGGCGGCGGTGGTGGCAATCAGCCCTAGCCACAACGCCGACCCCATCCCGCGTCCGCTGGCGACCCAACTCAGATCTCCTACCGCTAGCACCGGAAGCAGGAGGACGGCACCTCCACCGAACACCACCGCCATCGCCGGCACCGGGGCCGAGGCTCGGATCACCCGTTCCGATCCCACCGAGAACATGGCGTACGAGGCACCCGCCCCGAGGGCAAGGACGACTCCCAGCGGGTCAGGCGAGCCGCCCAGGTCGGCGATCAGGGCCAAACCGACGACTGCGAGCCCGGTGGCCGGATACCAAGCCCGGATGGGCCGCTCACCGGTGATCAGGCGTGCGGCGATCCCGGTGAACACTGGCGCCGACCCGATCGTCAGCAGCGTTCCGACCCCGACGCCGGCCAACCGCACCCCGCCGAAAAAGGTCACCTGGTACCCGGCCACTCCCAGCATCCCCAGCGCCAGCCAGCGGCGTTCGACCGCCATTGCCTCCCGTAACCGGCCTCGCATCGCTGCCACCGTGATCAGCCCGGCGGCGCCGATCAGCAGCCGCATCGCCCCGACGGTGAGAGGGTGGGCGTCATCCGGACCCAACGCCTGGGCCGTGCCGGTGGTGCCGAACAGCACGGCGGCGAGGAGGACGAAGCGAACCCCGGGGGACATGGTCCCCGACGCTAGTGGGGCGTCGCCGAAACAATGAGGCGGTCTCTCCGGCCCATGACGCCCCTGGCGGCGTCCTCCTCCTCGCCG
>JBBDQP010000065.1:0-30096 GCA_040905965.1 Acidimicrobiia bacterium | reverse complement strand
GAACCCCCGTATCGAGCTTGGGAAGCTCGTGTTCTGCCATTGAACTACACCCGCAGGGTGCGGCCGGAGGATACCGGACGGGTGTGATCAGAGCGAGGCCGGTCGGCAAGAACGCTTCGTGTCAGCGACTGACGATCGAGGCGACCCCCCATGCGGTCATCAACACTCCGGCGCCGATCAGGAACATCGCCCGGGAAGGTCGAAACTCGGCCTCTTCTGCCACGCCTTCCGGACGCTCTCCCCGGCTGGCCTTGTAGAAGGCGAGACCATTGCCGATCACGAGAGCCAGGCCGAGGGCGACGGTGAGTTCTGCGAGCAGGGTGTCCACCCCGATGAAGTCGAGCATCGGCTGGTGACGATAGGGCTCGGCGGGATGACCAGGCACAGTCTGCGTACACTGCCTCCCCGTGATCTCGACTGATTCGCCCCTGTTCGCGCATGGCTGAAGCGTCTGCTCCCGCGTCGTCGGCGAATCTCGGTCCAGGTTTCGACTGTCTCGCCGTTGCTCTCGAGATCCGTTGTGTGGTCCGAGCCGAGCCATCGGAGGCATGGGCAGTCGAGCATGTCGGTGCAGCGGCCCCTCCACCGGGTGCGGACGACGCGGTGCTCATGGCTGCCCGCAGGGCGGTCGGGAAGGATCGGCCGCTCGCCCTCACCGTCGACAACTCGGTGCCGATCGGACGGGGACTCGGATCGTCCTCTGCGGCCGCAGCCGCCGGTGCCGTTGCAGCGTGGAAGGCACATGGCGAGGAACCGTCGCTCCATCGTGCCTGGGAGATCGCCACAGAGATGGACGGCCACCCTGACAACGCCGCAGCCGCGGTCTACGGCGGGTTGGTCTTGGCGACTGCGGGTGGCGCGGTCCATCGTCTCCCGTGGAATGTGGCGTTGCGGGCGGTGGTCGCAGTGCCCAACGAGCCATTCCGGACCTCAGATGCGCGACGTCTGCTGCCGCCCGCCTACGACGCTGACGTCGTGACACGCTCTCTCGCTCGGCTGGCGGCGCTGGTGGCAGGACTGGTGGGAGGGGATGCTTCCGTGCTGGCGGGCGCTTCCGGTGACGAGATCCATGAGGCGCCGCGCCAGGCGGCGAGGCCAGACGTCGCTGAACTGATCGAGGTGGCCCGTGCCGCCGGCGCGCTGCATGCCGCCTGGTCGGGGGCCGGCCCTTCGATGTTGGCGTTGGTGACCAGCTCCGGGGTCGAACGAGTCCGATCCTCGCTCGAACGGTGTCTCGGGGACAGGGGAGTAGTCCTGACGCCCGGAATCGCCACCTCGGGCGTCGTCTGAACCCCTCGTCTCACGGTCTTCCGATGGTGTGTCGGTTTGACCACGCTGGTTCGATCAACGATCATTGGGGTGTCCCCCCGACCAGAGGTTTGTCCACGCATGGGTTCGCTGATCAAGAAGCGACGGAAGAAAATGTCGAAGCACAAGTACCGCAAGCGCCTGAAGGCGAACCGGCACAAGAAGAAGTGACTTCGACAGGCCCCGGCAGATGCCGGGGCCTGTGTCGCGTCTGGGGCGTGATCGCGGCGGCCGGGCCCGCGTTCTGGTGCGCCAAAACCACCGTATGGGTGGTGCCGAACCCTGGGTACGCGCTTCGGGTCGGCGGTTGAGGTGGCATTCTGTGGGTGTGGCGTCCAGGGAAGGGGTTGACCCATGAGCGTGGATTACGACCGTCACGGCCGGGTCGCCGTGATCACGATCGACCGGCCAGAAGTTCGCAACGCAGTTGACCGGGCGACGGCGCAGGCGCTCGGTGACGCCTGGCGCAGCTTCGACGCCGACAGCAAAGTCGATGTGGGCGTGCTCTACGGCACGGGAGGCCATTTTTCGGCCGGCGCCGACCTTCGCGCGTTCGATTTGGTCGACGACCCTGCCGGCTACCTGGGTTTCACCCGACTCCAGGTCTCGAAGCCGACGATCGCCGCCGTCGAGGGCTACTGCGTGGGCGGTGGACTCGAGATGGCGGTGTGGTGCGACCTGCGGGTCGCAGCCACGACGTCGACGTTCGGCTGCTTGGAGCGACGCTTCGGGGTCCCGCTCGTCGACGGCGGCACCGTCCGACTCCCACAAATCGTCGGAATCGGCATCGCGATGGAGATGATCCTGACAGGACGGGAAGTGACGGCCGATGAGGCGTACGTCATCGGTCTCGTCAATGAGGTCGTGGGCGCCGGGAAGGCGCTCGACAAGGCGGTCGCTCTCGCAGAGACGATCGCTTCGCATCCGCAGGAGACGGTCCGCAGCGATCGGGCTTCGGTGCTCGCAGCCCTGGGACTCAGCGTCGGCGACGCATTGGAAGCGGAGCGACGACTGGGTGCCGCAGTCATGGACGTCGCCGCTGCCGGGGCGGATCGTTTCGCGGCGGGGGAGGGACGATCCGGGGTCGCCGTACCAGCCGCCCAATCCCGTCGACCGGACGACCTGTCGTCCTGACTTCCTCGGCCGTGACGAGGCTCATTCCCAGGCGGCCTCCCGGCCGGGCGAACTTGGAGACGTGTGGTCCACCTGGCCGACGCCAGTTGGTGGAATCCTTGAAACCGATCTGAGAACTTCGTTCGTCCGACCACTACCCTGACATAATGGACAGAGCGATCTGGGAGCAGCATCCGGTCCTGCGGGACCCGGCCGCGATCGTCGCCTTCGAAGGCTGGGGCGACGCCGGCGAGAGTTCGTCTGCCGCCGCCCGCCACCTCATCGAGTCGACGGATTCCGAGCGTATCGCCAGCATCGATGCAGACGAGTTCTTCGACTTCCAGGTTCGACGTCCCGTCATCCTTCTCGACGAAGACGGCACCCGTGAGATTGCCTGGCCGGAGACCGAGATATGGCACGTGACTGTGCCGTGGTCGGCCCGGGACTTGGTCGTCGTGACCGGTCCCGAACCGCATGCCCGCTGGAAGATGTTCAGTACGGACCTGATCGGCGTCCTGCGAACGCTCGGCGTACGACAGGCGGTGACCCTGGGGGCGTTCGTGGGTCAGGTCCCTCACACCCTGCCCGTTCCACTCATCGGGTCCGGCGCTGACAGCGACACGCTGGCACAGCACGCGCTGTTCGCCTCCGACTATGAAGGGCCGACCGGGATCATCGGTGTTCTCAACGCGGCGATGTCGGGAGCCGGGATCGAGACGCTGAGTGTCTGGGCGGCGATCCCGCACTATCTTTCCCAACAGGAGTACCCGCCGGGTGCGCTTGCCCTGATCGACAAAGCATTGGAGATCTTGGGATTCGAAGTGGACACGACAGATCTCGCTCTGGCCGCTGACGAGTTCCGGGAGCAGGTCGAGGCGGCGATGGACGATGTCGAAATCAGGGAGTACGTCGAGGAGTTGGAGACTCAGACGCTTACCGACGAGACAGTCGCCGATCCGGTGGAACGCCTCGTCGAGGAGATCGAGGACTTTCTGCGGGACTCCTGACCGCGAGGTCAGGCTGCCACTTGCTCCGAGATGACGTCTTGGACGGCAATCTTCACGACTCGTCCTGCTGCGTCGTATGGCGACGTCAGGAGCAGTGTGATCGTGGACGGACTGCGAGACGACACGTGGCCGGTGTAGGTCCGGTTTCCGTGTTCGGTCCGGACGACGAACGTGTGTGTCAGTGTCTTCACCTCGTCGGTTTGCATCGGCCCCTCCTGGTGTGAGTGTTCGGGCGGCGTGTGCACAAAACCGAAGATGGACGGTAACGGATCGATCAGGAAAAGCGGCGGAGCCTCAGTGAGTTGAGGACGACTGATACCGAAGAGAACGCCATCGCCCCGGCCGCGATCATCGGATCCAGCAGTCCGAACGCAGCGACAGGGATCGCCGCCACGTTGTATAGAAACGCCCAGAACAGGTTGCTCCGGATCGTTCCGAACGTCCGGCGCGCCAGCCGAACCGCGGTCGCCGTCATGGCCGGGTCGCCGTTCATCAACACGACGTCGCCCGCATCAATCGCCACCCCGGTGCCCGTCCCGATAGCGAGACCGAGGTCTGCCGCGGTGAGGGCCGGAGCATCGTTGATGCCGTCACCGACGAACGCCACGGTCATGCCTTCGTGTTGCAGTGCGGTGACGACGTTCGCCTTGTCTCCCGGCAGGACTTCCGCTTCCACGCGCCCGATGCCGGTGCGCGCCGCGACGGTCTCGGCCGTCCTTCGGTTGTCACCTGTGACGAGGACGGTCTGCAGCCCGAGTCGATGCAGCGACGCGATCGCGTCCGCCGCAGTCGGGCGGATCGTGTCTGACACTCCGATCACCCCGCGTGCTTCGCCGTCCCACCCGGCGACGAAGGCAGTCACTCCGGTTCGTTCGAGCTCCGCCAGCCGGTCCGACCAGCGCGCGTCGACGAGCAGTCCACGGTCGGCGAGCAACTTCGCCTTGCCGACGACAACGAGGTCACCTTCCACGGTTCCGATGGCTCCCATGCCGGCGATCGACTCGGCGTCCGCCACTTCGACCAACTCGATGTCTCGCTCCTCGACTCCCAGCGCGACCGCCTTGCCGATGGGGTGGCCCGACGCCGCCTCGACCGAGCCCACCCTGCGGAGGAACGAGGTCTCGTCCTCCGAGGTGTCGACCGCAGTCAGAGTCATCACTCCTGAGGTGAGGGTTCCCGTCTTGTCGAAGGCGACCACGTCGATCGCCCGCGAGCGCTCGAACACTTCGGCGCCCTTGAACAGCACACCCATCTCTGCGCCGCGGGCCGATCCGACGAGGATGGCGGTCGGTGTCGCCAGGCCCAGGGCGCAGGGGCAGGCGATGATGAGGACTGCGATTCCCGCCCGGAGAGCGTCCTCCATCGGGTTGTCCAACAGCACCCAGGTGAGCGTCGTGACAACCGCAATGGTGATGACGATCGGGACGAAGACGGCCGAGATTCGATCGACGAGACGCTGTACCGGGGCCTTCGTGGCTTGGGCGTCTTCGACCATCTTCACGATCTGGGCGAGCATCGTGTCGCTGCCCACCCGGGTGGCCTCGACGATCAGACGCCGATGCTGATTGATGGTTGCGCCGAAGACGTCGTCGCCGAGAGCCTTCTCCACCGGTTTTGACTCACCGGTGAGCATCGACTCGTCGAGACTGCTCTCGCCTTGGACGATCACGCCGTCGGTGGGGATCTTCATCCCGGGGTCGACCACCATGCGGTCTCCGGGGAGGACGTCGCGAATAGGTATCAGTCGCGTTCCGCCGTCGACGAGAATCGTCGCCCGGTCAGCACCGAGTTCCAGCAGTCCCCGGAGCGCGTTCGTGGCACGCCCTTTGGCCCGGGCTTCGAAAGCCCGCCCCAGGGTGATCAGGGTCACGATCACGGCCCCGGTTTCGAAATAGGGCGGGAGGCCGTTAAACAGCGCCCACATTGAATACCCGAACGCGCTGATCGTCCCGAGCGAAATGAGGGTGTCCATGGACGCTCCGAAGCTGCGGAGCTGTTTGACGGCGACGACGTGGAACTGCGCCCCGACCCAGAACACGACTGGAGCGGTGAGCAGCGCCTGGACGATCGGATTCCAGTCGGTGTCCGGGCCGACCATCGCCAGCAACATGACGATCGCAGAAAGGACCGCCGCGAACCTGAAGCGTCGCCACTGGGCCTGTTCGTCCCTCCACTGGTTCGTGAGGACGGGGAGCGGGTCCTCGGCGTTGGCTGGTCGGATCGAATAGCCGATTTTGTCGACTGCCGCTTGGAGCAATCCGAGATCGGTGGCGTCAGAGACGCGGACCTGGGCCCGGGCGGTGGCGTAGTTGACGACAGCGGCATCCACCCCGTCCTGCTTGCCGAGGACTCGCTCGATGCGCGAGGCGCAGGCGGCACAGGTCATCCCTTCGACATCGAAGGTGACGGCCGTGGGGGTGGACAGATCGGTCATCGAACGACGTCGTATCCCTGCTCTTCGATGGCCTCGACGATCGCATCCAGATCGATCGACGCCTCGTCGAAGTCGACTTCGACCTGCTTGGCATCGATGCCGACGTCGACCTTGCGAATTCCCGCCAGACCGTTGACTGCGCCTTCGATGCTGGCCTTGCAGTGTCCACAGGAGATGGTGGGGACGTCCAGGGTGGTGGTGCTCACGGGTGGGTTCCTTCCAGGTCGAGGTCGGGCGAGGGTCCTGTGACCGCCGCCGTGTACTTCATGGTTTCCATCAGTTCGTCGACGATCTCCGCCGTGCGTCCTTCGGAGACGGCGTGGGCGACGCAGGTCTCGAGGTGGTTTTGCAACAGGATCCGGTTGACCCGCTCGAGGGAGCCCTGGAGCGCCGAGATCTGCTTCATCACTTCGGGGCAGTACCGCTCGTCTTCGACCATGCCGATGACCGCCTCGAGATGTCCTCGCACGGTCTTGAGACGGTTCGACGCCGACCGCTTGTGTTCTGCCTTCATCCCCCTGATACTACCCCACCTGGGGTGGGGTCTGTTCGTACCCTGGGTTCAGCGCTACCAGAACGGTATTCCAGAGCCCATGGTTCGACAGATGATTTGAACCGTGGGCTCGCAGGTACCGAATCGGTACTCCTGAACCCAGGGTACGCGGTACCCCCAGGGCAAAAAGGGACGGGGTCCGGTGCTCGGGCAGCACCGGACCCCGTCGGGGTTGGCATCACGGTATGGAGGAGGGAGAGAACCAAACTGCGATGCCAAGTCTTCGACCCGAGTTCAGGCCCCTTCGGGCATGATCCGCCCCCGAACTCTCGGGTATTTCACCGGAGCGTGGGCGAAGCAGAACTCGCGTCGGTTGTATCGGGAGAGCTTGGTGACGCAGTGCTTGTCACTGCACACCCTGTTCCCACCGAAGTCTTTCGAGGGACGGGTCACACCCTTGATGGATGCGCCCTTCATCGTCTCTGACATGTCCGGGCCCCTTTCTCGAGAAGCCTGCCATCGGTGCAACATCCCGACTCGGCCGGTTGTTCCCTGTCTCCAGGTCGGCCGCAGCCCGTGTCACACCCTCTATTCGGAGCAGTCCCGTACTTGGATTGGACGTTTCCGTTCACCGTAAGGTTCCCGGTCTAAAGGCCCGGTAAACGCGATATCAGGGATTTCTCAAGAGTGAGGCCTGTTCGAGTGGGGCCCGGTCAGCCGATCCCGAGCTTGCGGAGGAACGCCCCCGAATCGGGGTCCCGGCCCAAGAATGCGCGGAGATGGTCCATGCCTGGGCGGGTCCCGCCACTCTCGAGTATCTCCCGCCGATACGCCATTCCGACCTCCTCGGAGAGGATGCCCTCCTCCTCGAAGCGAGAGAACATGTCGTCGCCGTACACCTCCGACCACAGATAGCCGTAGTAGGCGGCGTCGTAGCCGAACAGGTGGCCGAACGATGCCGGATAGAACGTCCCCTCGTGGAAGGGAAGGAGTGTGATCTCCCAGGTCTTGCGGAGGATGGCGTCGAGATCCTTGTCCGTCCCGGGGCCGTGAAACTCCTGATCGAGCATGCCGAACGTCATCTGCCGAAGTTTGTCGAGCGCCACGTTCAACTGCCTGGCCGCGACGAGTTGGTCGACCATCTCGGCGGGGATCGGGTCGCCTGTCTCGTGATGCCGAGCGAACGTGGAGAGCACGTCCGCCTTCCACGTCCAGTGCTGCATGATCTGTGAAGGCGCCTCGACGAAGTCTCGTTCGGTGCTGGTGCCGGAAAACCGCACGTACGGCGAGGTCGTCAAGGTCTGATGGAGGATGTGTCCGAACTCGTGGAAGAACGTCTCGACTTCCTGGTGTTCCAGCAGGCTCGGCCGGTTGGCCGTCGGCTTGGTGAAGTTGGCGACGATGGCGGCATACGGCGTCTGATACGAGCCATCCACCAGCCGTCTCCCCGGCACGAGCGGAAAAGCTGCGGCATGCCCGAACTTGCCTGTGCGCGGGAAGAGATCCATCGAAAAACGCGCGATCCGGCGGCCATCCTGTGCGTCATAGATGGCGAACGTGCGAACGTCCGGATGCCACATCTTTGCGTCGAGCTCCTCGTAGCGGAGTCCGAACACCGCACTCGTGATCTCGAAGAGACCGTCGAGCACCGACTCGAGCGGGAAGTACTGGGCGACCTCGTTCTGGTCCACTCCGTAGTCGGTCTTGCGGACGAGAGTGTCGTAGTACCGCATGTCGTACGGCATCAGGGCGTCTTCGCCGGTGTCCGCCTTCAGCCGCCTGGCCATGAAAGCCAGTTCCTTGCGCCCCGCCTCCATGAGCGGTGCCGTCAGGTCGGCATAGAAGCGGGCGACGGCCTCGGGGGTTTCGGCCATCCGATCGGCGAGGATCTTGTGGGCCCACGACGGCACTCCGAAGAGGGACGCGATCTCCTGGCGTATGGCGACGGCTTCTTCGAGCAGTGGACGGTTCGAGTCAAGTGCCCGGTTGTTGAACTTGTGGGAGAGCGCCTCGCGCAGATCGCGACGGGGACTGTTGTCGAAGAACGGGAACACATGCGGATAGGCGAGAGTGATCCGGAATGTGTCCGGGTCCGACCCGGGGTCGAGTGACTCGATGTAGCTCTCCGGAAGTCCAGTGAGGTCTTCGCGACTGACGTCGATCCCGTCGTCGTACTCGGCGACGTTGCGCTGGAAGGCGACTCCGAGTTCGACGAGACGATCGGACAACTCGCGCAGCCGATCCCGGTCGTGTTGGCCGAGTTCGTGACCCGCATCGCGGAAGTCCCGCATGGTGAATTCGAGCAGGCGCGCCTCGACTTCTCCCAGCGCCGCCGCCTCGGGGGTGCCGGCGTACTCGGCCACTGCCTCGTACAGGTCCCGGCGAAAGGTCATCTCGATCCCGAACTTGGAGAGTTGTTCCTCCGCCTCCTGGCCGGCTTCTCGGGTGGCCTGGTCGGGATGGACGTAGCCCATGAATGCCGTCTGTCCGTACGTGTGGGAGAGGAGGTCGGCGACCTCCTCCAGCGGGAGCACCGTTCCTTCCCAGGTTCGGTCGCCGGTGATGACGGAGTCGATGTGGACTCGGGCGGCGGCGAGGGTGGCATCGACGTCGGTCTTGATCGTTTCCGGGGTGACTGCGGTGTAATCGAAGGTCATCGGCGGGACCCTATCGGGCTTCAGGAGCGTGGGAATTCACCACTCTCCGGAACCCAGGCGAGAACGTCGAGTCGCACGAACGTCTGGTCGAAGCTGTGGTCGTGACGGCGGAGTTCGGTCATCCGGTCACGCAGTCTCGAGCGGAAGTTGGCGTGGTCGCGCTCGGGGATCCCTACCTCGTAGGCCTGGAAGACCTGGGAGTCGAACCAGCCCCAGAGCGTCTCTGCGGTGAAGGGCCGTCGTTGCGGAATCGTTCGGACGTGACCGCGGGTCATGTCGAATCCGGCCCGCTCCAAAAGCTCGAGGTACCAGCCGGGGTCGGGGAAGCACCATGGTGAGGATGGTCCGTCGAATTCGGCTGAGATCGAGTCGAGCAGGTCCACCACCGCGGCGATGTTGCCGGCTCCGCTCATGTCGAGTCGGAAGAACCCGCCCGGCCGAAGGGAGGAGAAGACCTGTGCGGCGACCCGTGACTGCTCAGCACACGGAACCCACTGCAGCGCAGCTCGCGAGACCACTCCGTCGAACTGAGCGCCGTCGAGTGCAGCAACGAGTTCTTGGCCGGTGCCGACGGCGAACCGCTGATTGGGGGCCGCCCGGCGGCTGGCCTCCTCGATGAAGCCGGGGTGCGGGTCGACGCCCACCACTTCGCCCTGCGGCACCCGGTCGGCGAGGACCCGGGTGAAGTCTCCGGAGCCACAGCCGAGGTCGACAAGGCACAGGTCGTTGCGGAGAGGGGTGGCGGCGAGGAACCAGTCGTCGAATGCCCGGTGGTGTGCGGTGTTTGCCGCGTACAACTCGGCGTCCCAGTCCGGTAGCCACGTCTCGTCCGTCATTTCACTCTTTCCCCCGCGATCCACATCTGGCGCACCGTGATTTGAGAGATCTCGTCGACCGGAACACGAAGCGGGTCGGCATCACATATCAAGAAGGTGGCGGGGACACCGACTTCCAACGGAGCAGCAACGTAGAGATCGATCGCGGATTCCCGATCGAGCGCCTCGGCCCGAGGCAGGCAGGCATCCTGGATTCCGACGAATGGATCAGACGACTCGATGGGGGCATCCGAGCCGCCCCGCATCGTGACGCCCGCCCGCTGCATCGAGGCGAACGGGTAGGCCCAGGCCGCCCGCTGCGACCCAAGTCGTCGCTCGATCCACTCGCCGTCTGAAGTCGCGAAGGACGGCTGGACCGAAGCCAGCACTTGGGCAGTTGCCATGTGGGCCACCTGATCGGGATCGATGACAGAAGCATGTTCGATGCGCACCGTGTTCGGACCGAGACTGGCTGCGATGTCGAGTCCCGCTTGCACCGCCCGGTCGCCGATCGCGTGTATCGCGGCGACACCGCCCAAGTCGACCGCCGCCTCGCTCATCTCGGCCAGGTTCGATCCAACCATGAGGCCGCTCGTCGCCGGGTCGTCGGCGTACGGTGCTCGCAACGCCGCGGTGCGAGCTCCCAACGACCCGTCGGCGAACCCCTTCCATCCTGCGAATCTGACGCCCGGTCCGGCCGAATCCAATCTGCGGGCGGCGTCGCGCAGTTCTGCCACTGAGTCGCAGATCACGAAGACGGAGATGTCGATGATCGGGTCGTCGGCGACGGCGAGGATCGTGCCCAGTTCGTCCGGTCCTGCGCACCACATCGACGCTCCGAACGACACCATGGCGTCGACCGAGACGACCCCCCGTCCGGCCAGTCGGTGGAGAACATTGCGGAGGGCTGCAGGCGTCGGCCCTGTCGACTCGGCGGACAGTGGGGTCGAGACGAGTGCGATGGCCGTCTCCTCCAACGCCCCGTTCAGAGATCCGTCGAGGTTGCGGCCGATCCTGCCGCCGGTGGGATTCGGCGACTCCCTGCCGAGCCCGGCGGTTCTCAGCGCCGCGCTGTTGGCGGCGGCGCGGTGGGAGCAGTGGCGGTACACGAGCACGGGTCGATCGTCGACGGCTGAGTCGAGCTCGAGCGCCGTCGGCATCCTGTGTTCCGCGAGGCGCTCGTCATCGAACGCCACTGCGACGACCGGCCCGGTCGACTGGGCTGCCCGTTCCCGGATCCGTTCGAGAGCCTGCTCGATGGTGGTGACGTCGGACAGGTCGACCTGGTTGTCTGCTGCGGCCAGCCCAATCGGATGGATGTGGCCGTCACGGAGACCCGGAAGGACGATGCCTCCCGCGTGATCGACCCGACGGCCGGTCATATTCGACGCCAGTCCGATCTCGGCGACTGCGCCCTTCTCCACCCGCAGCGCATCGGCGCCATCGTGTCCGTGGATCCGTCCGACGACATGCACCGTCACTGCTGGATCACCGTTCGTAGGCGGTCGTGGATGAGTCCGTTCGAAGCCAAGATCGCGACCGCATCGAGGTTGTAGACCGCTCCGGACAGGTCAGAGATGTTGCCTCCCGCCTCCTCGACGATGAGATGTCCGGCGGCCGTGTCCCATGGCTTCAACCCGTATTCCCAATAGGCGTCGAAGCGTCCGGCGGCCACCCAGCAGAGGTCCAGGGCGGCCGAGCCGATCCGGCGGATGTCCTGGACTTCGGTCAGCACTCTGGCCACGACTTCGACGAGTTCGGTCGCCTTGTCCCTGCGGTCGTACGGGAAGCCCGTGGCAACGAGAGCGCGGCCCGTGTCAGCGACGTCGGAGACTGCGATGGGCCGTCCGTCGAGGGTCGCTCCGGCGCCGGCGGCTGCAGCGAACACTTCCCCGCGGATGGCGTCGTGGACCACACCGACGAGCGGACGCCCGTCTTCCCACAATGCAACCGACACCGCCACCTGCGGGATGCGGTGCACGAAATTCACGGTGCCGTCGAGCGGATCGACGATCCAGACTCGCCCTGCGTCCCATCTCCCGCCGCCCTCCTCCTCACCCAGAATCGAGTCCTCGGGGCGCTCCTTGGCGAGCAGGGTCCGGATGGAAGTCTCCGCCGCCCGATCGAACTCGGTCACCGGATCGACCTCACTTTTGAAGATCGTCTCGGTCGGGGTGTCGAACCCGGCGAGCACGATGGCTGCGGCGTGGTGGGCGCACTCCAACGCGAGGTCGAGGTCGTTCTGCATCGGCGAGGACGGTACCGGGTTGGCTGCTTCTACGATCCGGCAGGTGCGTTCCACACTGCTCGCTGCCGCGTCCGGTTTCGTCCTCGTCTTCGCCTTTCCCCCGAACGGCGTCGGGTTCATGGTGATCCCGGGGATCACCGGCTTTCTCGTGGCAATCCGGTTGGCATCTCGGCCCGCCCACGCCTGGCTGGCGGGGGGAACGTTCGGTCTCGTCTTTTTCACGACCCTCTTCCCATGGCTGGCCGAACTGGGTGTCATTGCGCTCATTCCGCTGGTGGTCGTCCAGGCCTCATTCCCGCTTGTCTATGCCCGATCGATCTACCGGAGCCGGCAGCGTGAGCCGGTCGAGTGGGCGCTGGTCGCCACCGCTGGTTGGGGTCTCATGGAGTACGTTCGGGAGCGGTTTCCGCTGGGAGGTTTCGGCTGGGGAATGGCCGGCTATCCGGTCGGCGAGTACACGGCGTTGCGAAATGCCACGCAATGGATCGGAACGTCTGGATGGTCGATGGTGCTGGTGGCCGCATCCGCCGCGCTGGCGATCGTCATCACCGAACGTCGAATCGACTGGCGGGTCGCCGCTCCGATCGGGCTGATCGGCGTGCTCGGGATGGCCGGAGCGGTCTTTGGTCCCCGGACCGACGGCGCCGAGATCGACGTCGTCATCGTCCAAGGATCGTCCCCCTGTCCCGGTGAGCGCTGCGCGGGCGAGCGCGCCGCCACCTACGCCGCCTCGTTGGAGCTCACTTCACGGATCGAGCCCGGTGCGGCAGACCTGGTGGTGTGGCCGGAAGGGTCGACCGGATTCGGCGTCGACCCGATCCTCGACCCGAACGTCGGAGCGGCCATCGCCGCTCAGGCGGACCGCATCGGAGCGGTCCTCTTGGCGGGCGGCGATCGCCCCGTCTCGGATACCGAATGGATCAACGCCAACGTGGTGTGGGACGCTGACGGCAACCTCGTCGGCGAATACAGAAAGCGTCACCCGGTCCCGTTCGGCGAGTACGTTCCCGCCCGATCCATCTTCGGGCGGATTCCCGATCTGGATCGTGTCCCCCGTGACATGATCCGGGGTGACGGCCCAGTGGTCTTTGCCGTAGACGGCGCCACGTTCGGATCGGTCATCTCCTTCGAGTCCTCCTTCGCCCGTTACAGCAGGGAGCACGTGCGGGAAGGAGCCGACCTGATCGTCGTCGCGACCAGCCAGGCCAGCTATCCGTTCTCCCACGCCAGCGACCAACTGATCGGGATGACGCGAATGCGGTCAGCTGAACTCGGCGTCGATGTCGTCCATGGCTCGGTCACGGGTCGCTCCACCCTCATCACCGACGGGGGCGTGGTCGGCGAACGAACCGGCTTGGCCGAGATCACGTCCCTGCAAGGAACCGTTCAGTTCCGTACAGCCGGTTTGACGCTCTACGCAAGGTTCGGTGACTGGGTACAACTCATCGGAATGGCCTGGCTGGTGGATCGATGGGTTCGATCCGCCCTCAGGCGAACCGGTCGTATCTGACGAGCTCGCCCAGATCTTTCCGTCCGCTGAGCGGGCTCCTGGCTCGTCCTTCCCTCTCTGCGTCGGTGTCCGGGTACCCCATCGCCATCACCCACTGGCATCCGTGGTCGGTGGGGACTCCGAGCACCGCCCGGGCGTCGTCATGTCGATGCAACGTGATCGGACACGACCCGACGCCGAGGGCTGCCGCCGCCAGCATCATGTTCTGGCTGACCCTGCCCATGTCCCAGTCGTATCCGTCCGGCAGCCGGATCGGGGCAATGACCAGGTTCGCCGAGCGGACCGGTCCAGTGAAGTCGCCGCATTCGGCCAGGCGGTCGAGCTGATCGCGATCGCGGATCACGACGAAAACCCAACTCTGCCGATTCTTCGAACTGCCGGTCCAGCGTCCTGCATCGAGAATGGCGGCGAGGGTCTCTTCGCTGACCGGCCGGTTCTCGAAGTTGCGCACGACTCGCAGGCCCTTGACGGCCTCGTAGACCTCTGGGGACGGATTCAACATCGGAGCGGCTCCTCGTTCGACTCAGGAAACCACTGTACGGGCGGAGTCAGGAAGCCAGGCGGCGGCTCACGACCATGATGCAGTCCCCGTCGATCACGTCGAGGCCATTGGATCGGGCGTGGTCGACGAGCTGGCGGTCGTAGCTTCCCGGCTGGAACCACACCGTCGTGCCACCCAAGCCGATCCACTCGTCGACCACCTTCCGTCCGGCGGTGGGCGGGATGACAAGGTTGACGATGTCAGGCCGCTCGGGCAGCGACGTCAGGTCAGGAAAGCACGGGTCTCCGGCCACCGTCGGCCGGTTCGGATTCACTGCGACCACTCGATGTCCGCGACCACGGAGGTCGCGGTAGATGACTCCGCCGTACTTGCCCGGCGTGTCGGTCGCCCCGACGACTGCGATCAGGCGTTTCGAATCGGCGAGAAGGTCGTGCTGGCTATCGCTCATACCGACAACAACGTCGTGATCAACGCTTGGATTCCGTCCCGAGCAGTTCGTCGACCGCGTGCGCGTACTCCGGCTCGTCTCCAAGCCAGTACCCGCCGTGGACGCGCAGGTGCCGATCCTCGACGCGTCGGTCGACCGAACTGCGCACCGGTCCAGCGATCGGATCGGTCGGTCGCCACAGGTTGATCCAAGGGCGCACTCCGATCCGCGATGGCACCTCCGGAGGGAAGGAGACCGGGAAAAATCTCATGAACATCGGGGCGAGTGGCGATCCGTGGGTGAGAAGCCGTATGTCGGTTTCGGGCATCGAGTCGAGTGCGGCGACTGCGACGATCGAGCCCTGACTGTGCGCCGAGACCACCACCCGATCGTGTGTCCGTCGGAGCTGAGTGAGGACCATCTTCAGGTCGCGCTCGACGACATCGCGGTAGGTCGGCGGTGCGAAGGGGTGGAATCGACGGGAGAAGAACGAACCCACGTCCCACGGGATGGCAAGCGTCCGTCGCCGGTCCTCACTCCGGAAGGCGCCGGCGATTCGGCCGGCGACGGCCAGCGTCGGGAGTACGAGGGTGAAGCCAACCGCCAAGGCGCGCAGGGTCACCACATCCGCCGCGATCAGGCCGATGACGGTGCCTCCGAGGATGACCACGAGCGAGGGGGCCGCCCGGTAGCCGAGCCGGAACCCCACTGCGGCCAGACCGATGACGGCCACCCCAAACGCGACGGCGGCCATCCAGGCCAGGGCGCCGTCGATCGGGTCGAGTGCCACCGTTCCCACCGCGAGGGTGATGATCGGAATCGCTATGAGAAGGGGCCGGGCGTCGTCGCGAATCGACACCGCGGTACGGACGAGCCGTTCGAGCGGACTCGATCCCGGTTCGAGGTGAGTCCACATGTGGAAGGCGGCGACCGCCACGACGAGGCTCGTGCCGACGGCGAACGCCTCTGCCAGGGGGCCGGCGGCGGAGCTGGCGTTCACGCCGAACGCCGCTCCGGAGACGACGACGGCGCCTGCGCCGACCGCGGCACCGGTCGACCCGGCGAGCGCCATCAGCGTTCCCACCGCGGGACCCGCATCCGGGTGTGATCGCGACCATGCCAGCGCAGTGACGAGAATCCCGCTGACGGCGTAGGCGAGGACTGCTCCCCGAAGTAGTCCGCCGGGCGTGACGAGCGTCTCCGGCAGTTCCGTCATCGTCTCCAACGGGCGCGCGACGACCGATGCGAGAAGGACCAGCGACGCCCCTATCGCCACCCGACCGAACAGCCTGGTCACGTCTTCGAGTCCCCGCCACAGCGAGGCTGCTGCGGTGAGCACGGCGAGGGCGGCGGGAAGCACCCACATCGTTCCGATCGGGTTGGCAGACCCAGACACTTCCGCAGCCGCCGTGACTGCCGTCGCCCAGACGCCCCAGAGGGCGATGGCGATGTGCGGAGACCGGAGATAGGGCCGGTCGTTGCGCGCATCGTCTGCGCGAGTTGTCGCGAACCACAGGGTCACCATGACGAGCGCAGACACGACCACGCCGGAAGTCAGGGCATCTGCCCAGGACATTGGTCCGCGCACCACCTGGTACGCCCCGACCCCGATGACTCCGTTGGCGGTGACGAGGGCGAAGACGAGGGTCAGGAGCAGGCCGGCGATCCTGACAGAGGCGACCGAGAGCCGGTGGCGGGTCTCGGACGTGGGTGGAAGCGCCCAACCCGCCAAGTTCAAGAACATGTACGGAACGAGGAGGAGCCACATCGCACTCGTCGCGGACCGCGAGGTCCGCGACGCCCAGCGGTATGCGAGGAGCCTGCCATCACCGCCATCCGGCCGCAGGACGGTGGTGGGCTTACCAGCGAAGCGATCGTCGGGAACAGCAGGACCGCCGATCATGTGATCGGCGGGTGTGCCGGAGACACCATGGATTCGAAGCTCGACGTGCACGGCCCTGATTCGACCACACATCGGCTGTGGATCGGTGCCAAACGCCTCCGAAGGGGCGAAGAGCGGCCACGCGCAATACAGTCGAGGGGCGATCGAAGAAAGGGCCCACACGTGAGCGAGACACTCGAAGACCTCCTGCGAGAGGACCGCACCTTCCCCCCGTCGCCTGGCTTTGCCGCTGCCGCCAACGCCCAACCGGGCGTGCACGACGAGGCTGAATCCGATTTCGAGGCGTTCTGGACCACGCAGGCACTGGAACGAATTTCGTGGTTCAAGGAGCCGACGGTGGGTCTCGACGATTCGAACCCGCCGTTCTACAAGTGGTTCGCCGACGGCACGCTGAATCTCAGCTACAACTGCCTCGACCGCCATCTCGCCGATTCAGGGGACAAGGTCGCCTACCACTGGGTGGGCGAGCCAGGCGACACCCGGACACTCACCTATCGAGAGCTGTACGAGGAGGTCTGTCGGTTCGCCAACGCCTTGAAGTCATTGGGGGTCGAGAAGGGCGATCGGGTCGCGATCTACATGGGGATGATTCCCGAACTCCCTGTTGCGATGCTCGCGTGTGCTCGTATCGGCGCAGTCCACTCTGTCGTGTTCGGGGGATTCAGTTCCGACGCGCTGGCTGATCGCATCCTCGACGCCGACGCCCGGGTCGTCATCACTCAGGATGGAGCCTGGCGGGGTGGCAACGTCGTGCCGCTCAAGGCGAACACCGACGTGTCGCTGGCCCGCACGCCCGATGTACGGCATTGCATCGTCGTCCGTCGCACCGAGAACGACGTGACGATGGAACCCGACCGAGACATCTGGTGGCATGAGCTCGTCGACGGCCAGCCAACAGAGTGCGAACCCGCGGAACTCGGGGCCGAGGACCCTCTCTACATCCTCTACACGTCGGGCACGACCGGAAAGCCGAAGGGGATCGTCCACAGCCAGGGCGGCTATCTGACGTCGGTGGCCACCACCCACTCCTGGGTGTTCGACCTCAAGCCCGACGAGGACGTGTATTGGTGTGCAGCCGACATCGGGTGGGTGACCGGCCACAGCTACATCGTCTATGGCCCACTCGCCAACCGCACCACCGGTGTGATGTACGAGGGGGCGCCGAATCACCCGGACTTCGACCGGCTGTGGTCGATCATCGCCGAGTACGGCGTGACGATCTTCTACACCGCCCCCACCGCCATTCGTTCCTTCATGAAGTGGGGTGACGAGTACCCGGCCGGCCACGACCTGTCGAGCCTCAGAGTGCTCGGGACCGTCGGGGAGCCGATCAACCCGGAGGCATGGATCTGGTATCACCACAACATCGGTGGTGGGCGGTGTCCAATCGTCGACACCTGGTGGCAAACCGAAACCGGGGCGATCATGATCTCGCCCCTGCCCGGCATCACCTCCACCAAGCCGGGTTCGGCGACGTCGCCGTTCCCAGGCATCCTCGCCGACGTGGTCGACGACGCCGGCGAGTCGGTCGGCATCCCTGGCGGCGGGTATCTGGTGATCACGCGTCCATGGCCGTCGATCGCCCGAACGATCTGGGGCGACCCCGAGCGCTTCGTCGACACCTACTGGTCACGATTTCCCGGGAGGTACTTCCCCGGCGACGGTGCCAAGCGGGACGCCGACGGCTACTTCTGGCTGCTGGGGCGGGTCGACGACATCATGTTGGTGGCCGGGCACAACATCTCGACGACCGAAGTCGAGTCGGCGCTCGTGTCCCATCCGGCTGTCGCCGAGGCTGCGGTGGTCGGCCGCAAGGACGATCTCACCGGTCAGGCGATCGCCGCTTTCGTGACCTTGCGCGGCACCAGGGAGGGCGACGAGACCCTGCTGCAGGAGTTGCGGAATCACGTGGCGACCACGCTCGGTCCGATCGCCAAGCCCAAGTCGATCGTGTTCACTCCCGATCTGCCCAAGACGCGTTCCGGCAAGATCATGCGGCGTCTCCTCAAGGACATATCCGAACATCGCCAACTCGGCGACGTCACCACCCTCGCCAACGAGTCAGTGGTCACCGAGATCGCCCAGAAGGCGGCGACCGCGTCCGAGGATTGAACGGCACACCCTGACAGGATGGCTCTCCGGATCGGACTTCTGGCGGCGTCGCGCATCGCGGAGTGGGCCGTGGTCGAACCGGCACGGCGGGTGGCCGGCGTCGAGGTGACGGCCGTGGCGGCGCGGGATCTGACCCGTGCCCGGGACGCGGCCGACCGCTGGGGCGTTCTTCATGCGTTCGGGTCGTATCCGGAACTGCTGGCGGCGGGCCTGGTCGATGCCGTCTACGTCGCAACGCCTGCCTCTTTGCATCGGCCGTGGGTGCTGGCGTCCCTCGACGCCGGTCTCCACGTGTTGTGTGAGAAGCCGGTCGCGGCCAATGCGGACGATGCCAACACGATCCGCCTCGCGGCGACGGCAACCGATCGGGTGGTGATGGAGGCGTTCCATTGGCGCTATCACCCGCTCGTCGGCCAGATGCGGGCGGCTCTCGATCGAATCGGCCCGATCCGGCGGGTCGACGCCTGGTTCGTCGTCGAGGAGGGTCGCATCGGACCGGGCGACATCCGATGGGACATCGAATTGGGCGGAGGCGCCACGATGGATCTCGGTTGTTACGCCATCGCTTGGGTGCGCTGGGCTGTCGGCGCAGAGCCCGTTGTCGTGTCTGCGCAGTCCGAAGCGAACGCTGACGGTGTCGACGCCTGGCTCGCCGCCGACCTCTCATGGGGTGACGGCATCACCGGTTCCGTCTTCAGTTCGATGGTCGGCTCTGATCGGTATCGGGGAGCGGGACTTGTCGTGGAGGCCGACCACGGGACGATGCGAGTCGACAACCCGCTCGCTCCGCAGAACGGGTCGACACTCACCATCGAGACCACCGACGTGCTCGACGTCCTTCCGATCGAGGCGTCGAGCACCTATTTCCACCAGTTGTCCGCCTTCCGCGACGCGGTGGTGGACGGAACGCCGATCCCGACCGGACCGGACGAGGCGGTCGCGAACATGGAGGTGATCGACTCCTGTTATCGGGCGGCGGGCCTGGCGCCCCGCCCGACTCATGTCGAGGATTGAGCGCCGCCGTCGGTTTCCGCCGTGCGACGCGTGCTGAAACCGTGGATGCGCCATCCCCGATCGGGGAACCCGGCGGCGTCGGCGGTGCGGGCCGAAGCTTCGTTGTCGGGGGCGTGCAGGTAGGTGGGCACCGCTCCCTCGGCGAGCACCCTGTGGGCCGCCTGAGCGACGAGGTCCCGGGCCCAACCCAAGCCTCGGTACGCCTCTTCGGTGACCACCGCCAGCTCGTGGCCCCACTCGTCGTGGAGTTTGCGTCCCACTCCGGCGGCGACCGCCGTGCCGTCGAATCCGACGAGGACATCGCCGTTGAACGGCTTCAGCCACGGCAGGACGCGGGCGTCGTCAGTCGGGAGCCACACCCCTCGACCGCGGTCGGGAGCAGGGTCGGCGCTCCATCTGAACACTCCGGAGAACAGACGTCCGGGACGCCCGAGGACATCACCGAGGGCCTCGCTGATGGTTTCGAGATCGGGACCGAGTGCTCGCACCGCCTCGACCGCGTCAGGAGGCACCGACAGGACCGTCCCGGCAGGACTTGAGACTCCCGCCACGATCCGGACCGATCCGTCCCATCCCGGCAAGGTGCGCAGCTCGGAGCCGACGACGGTGACCCCGGCATCCGGCGGCGGCCACACACCGAGCCATGAAGCGAGGTGGCGGACGAGTCTGTCGGGGATGGACATCGCAGGAGGATCCCACAGAACGCACGAGAGGGCGCGCCCAGCGCCCGCTTCCTATCCTCCGCGCGGTCCAGGAGGTCCCAGGGTGAACGTGACCCGTCATCATCTCTTCATCGACGGTCGTGCCGAGGAGGCAACGTCAGGAGAGACGTTCGAATCGATCAACCCCGCAACCGGAGAAGTCATCGCCGTCATCGACCACGCGTCGGCCGACGACGTCGACCGGGCGGTGCGCGCCGCCCAGGAAGCGTTCGGGAGCTGGTCTCAGATGACCGGCGCCCAGCGGGGAAGGATCCTCAATCGGGCGGCTGAGCTGTTACGGGAACGCAACGACGAGCTCGCCCGCTTGGAAGTGCTGGACACGGGCAAGCCGATCAGCGAGGCCTCCATCGTCGACGTCATATCGGGAGCCGAATGCATCGAGTACTACGCGGGGGTCGCCGCCACCCTTCACGGCCACCACTACGACTTCGGCGGGGACTTCGCCTACACCCGTCGCGAACCGCTCGGTGTCGTGGGAGGAATCGGAGCCTGGAACTATCCGATCCAGATCGCCTGCTGGAAGTCTGCCCCCGCCCTGGCGTGCGGCAACACGATGGTGTTCAAGCCGGCCGAGCTCACGCCGCTGACCGCCCTCGCACTCGCCGAGATCTACACGGAGGCCGGCGTACCGGACGGGGTGTTCAACGTGGTCCAAGGCGACGCCCGCACCGGGCGTGCGATGACCGCCCATCCCGGGATTGCCAAGGTGTCCCTCACCGGCGAAGTGGGAACCGGTAAGGCCGTCATGTCTGCTGCCGCCGCCACCCTCAAACACGTCACATTGGAATTGGGCGGCAAGTCTCCATTGATCGTCTTCGAAGACGCCGACATCGACGATGCCGTTTCCGGTGCTCTCCTCGCCAACTTCTACACCCAAGGAGAAGTGTGCTCGAACGGCACCAGGGTCTTCGTCCAGGAGTCGGTCCACGAAGACTTCGTCGGGCGGCTGACGGCGCGGGCGGAGAAGATGCGGATCGGCGATCCGCTCGATCCTGAGACCGACGTGGGGGCTCTGATCTCGCGGGACCACATGGAGAAGGTGCTGTCCTACATCGAGATCGCCAAGTCCTCCGGCGCCCGCCTCCTGTGCGGGGGGCGAAGGCCTCCCGGGCTCGACGCCGGCTTCTTCGTCGAACCGACCGTCTTCGACCAGTGCACCGACGACATGCAATTCGTGCGCGAGGAGATCTTCGGTCCGGTCATGGCGGTCCTCACGTTCGGGTCCGAAGACGAGGTGGTGGCCAGGGCGAATGACACCCCGTTCGGGCTCGCCGCCGGCGTGTTCACGTCGGATCTGACCAGGGCACACCGGGTGGCGGCGGCCCTGGAGGCAGGAACGGTGTGGATCAACACCTACAACCTGACTCCCATCGAGATGCCGTTCGGGGGCTACAAGCAGAGTGGGATCGGCCGGGAGAACTCGCTGGCGGCGATCGAGCACTACACCCAGTTGAAGTCGGTCTACGTCGCTTCCGGTCACGTCGAGGCGCCTTACTGATGCCCGCGTACGACTTCGTGGTCGTCGGGGGAGGGTCCGCCGGATCTGCCATGGCGAATCGCCTATCGGCCGATCCATCGCATCGGGTTCTCGTCCTCGAGGCCGGGCGTCCCGACTACCGCTGGGATGTCTTCATCCACATGCCTGCGGCGCTGGCGTTCCCGATCGGCAGCCGGTTTTACGACTGGAAGTACGAGTCCGAGCCGGAGCCGTACATGGACGGCCGTCGGATCTATCACGCCAGAGGCAAGGTGCTCGGGGGGTCCTCATCGATCAACGGGATGATCTTCCAGCGAGGGAACCCGATGGACTACGAGAGGTGGGCCGCCGACCCCGGCATGGAGACCTGGGACTACGCCCACTGTCTTCCGTACTTCAAGCGGATGGAGACATGTTTGGCCGGTCCCGACGAGTACCGGGGTGGGGATGGCCCGTTGGTACTCGAGCGAGGACCGGCGAAGAACCCGCTCTTCGAGGCGTTCTTCGAGGCGGTCCAGCAGGCGGGCCACCCACTGACTGACGACGTCAACGGTCGCAAGCAGGAGGGTTTCGCCCGGTTCGATCGGAACGTGCATCGCGGGAGACGGCTCAGCGCGGCCCGGGCGTATCTGCACCCGGTCATGGATCGCCCAAACCTCGAGGTGGTCACTCGGGCGATGGTCAACCGGATCGTCTTCGAGGGAACCAGGGCAACGGGGGTCGAGTACACGGTGCGAGGCAAGACCGAACGGGTCACGGCAGGCGAAGTGATCCTGTGCGGTGGTGCCTTCAACACCCCTCAGCTCCTGCAACTGTCAGGTGTGGGAAACGCCCATGAGCTGACGCCGCTCGGAGTCGACATGGTCCATCACCTGCCCGGTGTGGGCGAGAACATGCAGGATCACCTTGAGGTCTACATCCAGCATGCGTCGAAGCTTCCCGTATCGATCCAGCCTTGGATGGCGATGTGGCGTCGTCCTCTCGTCGGACTGATGTGGCTCTTCCGCAAGGGCCCTGGTGCAACCAACCACTTCGAAGCCGGCGGCTTCCTGCGTTCCAACGACGAGGTCACCTGGCCCAACCTCATGTTCCATTTCCTCCCGATCGCCATCCGCTACGACGGGTCGTCGCCGGCCGGGGGCCACGGGTATCAGGTTCACATCGGGCCGATGTACTCGAACTCGATGGGCTCGGTGAAGATCCGCTCGACCGACCCGCGGGAGAAGCCCGCCCTTCGCTTCAACTATCTGTCCACCGAACAGGACCGGCGGGAATGGGTGGAAGCGATCCGCTGTACCCGAGAGATCTTCGCTCAGCCCGCCTTCGAGCCGTACGACGGCGGTGAGCTCTCGCCCGGCCCGGGGGTGGAGACCGACGAGGAGATCCTCGAGTGGGTGAAGCGTGACGGGGAGACGGCGCTTCATCCGTCGTGCACCGCCCGCATGGGAACCGACGAAATGTCGGTCACCGACCCGAAAACGATGAAGGTCCACGGTCTCGAAGGAGTGCGGGTGGTGGACGCCAGCGCCATGCGGTACGTCACCAACGGCAACATCTATGCGCCCGTGATGATGCTCGCCGAGAAGGCCGCCGATCTCGTGTTGGGCAACACCCCGCTGCCTCCGGAGCAGACGGACTGGTATCGCCACCAGGCGTGACGCGAAGCGGGGGGATCCGGTCGGATCCCCCCGCAGTTTTCAGCCGGATCGCTTGCTCAGGGGAGCCAAGCCGACCAGGTGCTCTCGTTGTCCGCCACCCAGGTGGCTGCAACGGCCGACGGCTCGAGGCCGTCGATCTCGACCGGAGGCAGCATCGACAGCTGATCCTCGGTGGTCAAGGTGAACGCCTGCAGGAAGGCGAAGACGTCCGGCGCCTTGTCCTCCAACTTTGCCGATGCCGCCTTGAACAGGACGTCCTCGGGGTAGTCGCAGTCCACGCCACCGTCACCTGCTGCCGCACTCGCCCCGCACTCGTCGTTGTGGGCGGGCAGGGTCACGTTCACCAGGTCGTACTTGGCGACCGCCGCGGTCGGCGTCCACCAGTACATGATGATCGGCTCGTTGGCGGCGAAGCGGGCGTCCAGTTCGGCGACAGTCGCAGGCTCGGAGCCCGAGAACACCACTTGGAACGGCAGCCCCAGGTTGGCGATGATCTGCTCGTCGTACTGCGAGTACGACGGGTCGGTTCCGAGGAACCGGCCGAGATCGCCGGTCTCCGCGGTCGCGAACATTTCGGCCACCGCCGGATCCTGGTAGCCCTCCCACGTCGCGAGTGTCGGGTCCTCGTCGACGACGTAGCTCGGGACGAACCAGCCGATCTTGCCGACGGTCCCGAGTTCGCCGATGTTGACGACGCTGCCCTCGTCGAAGTAGGCAGTCTCGGCGTCCGTGACGCCCGAAGGCCAGATCTCCAGCACGGCGTCGAGTGTGCCGTCTGCCATGCCGGTGAACATCGCGTCGTTCTCGTTCACTTCGGTGATCTCCACCGGGTATCCGAGTTCTGCTTCGATGATGACCTTGGCCACCTCGGCGTTGAGGCGCGAGGCGGTCCACGGGTTCACGATCAGTGTGATCGTCGGCTTGTCCGCATCAGGTGCTTCCGATTCGTCGGTCTCTCCGGCATCCGAACCGCCGCACGCGGCGAGGAACAGTGCCATCGACAGTGTCAAAGCGAGTGCTCGCTTCATCTGATTTCCCTCCTGTCTCCCCGGCCGCGCCGAGGAGTCGGTGGCTACATTATCGAGCGATGACCGCCGCCGCCCTCGAGCCAGCCTGTCTGGAGATCCGCCATCTGTGGAAGGTCTTCGGTGCCAAGGCGGATCAGGCGATCGAACAGGCCGAGCAGGGGAGCTCGCGGGACGAGATTCTCGCCGAGACCGGGTGCACCGTCGCAGTGCGCGACGTGTCCTTCGACGTTCGGCGAGGCGAGACCTTCGTCGTCATGGGACTCTCCGGCTCGGGAAAATCCACGCTCATCCGGTGCGTGTCGCGACTCGCCGATACCAGTCGGGGTCAGGTGATGCTCGACGGTGTCGATCTCACTGCGCTGGCCGAGAACGACCTGCGCGAGGTGCGTCGCAAGAAGCTGTCGATGGTGTTCCAGCATTTCGGGCTGTTTCCACACCGGAGGGTGATCGACAACGCCGCCTACGGCTTGGAGATCCAGGGTCTGAGTCGCCGGGACCGTCATGTGCGCGCCATGGAAGTTCTCGAGACTGTCGGTCTCAAAGGCTGGGAGAACCACTTCCCCCAACAGCTGTCCGGCGGCATGCAACAGCGGGTCGGGCTGGCTCGGGCTCTCTGTGTCGGTCCCGAGGTGCTCTTCTTCGATGAGCCATTCTCCGCCCTCGACCCCCTCATCCGCCGCGACATGCAAGACGAGCTGATCCGCCTCCAAGAGGAGATGCGAGGAACGCTCGTCTTCATCACCCACGACTTCGCCGAGGCCATCAAGCTCGGCGATCGGATCGCCATCATGAAGGACGGGGCGTTCGACCAGATCGGAACTGCGGCGGAGTTGATCACCCGACCGGCCACGCCGTACGTCGAAGAGTTCACCCGTGACATTCCGAAGGCGAAGGTCCTGACCGCTGCCGATGTGATGCGTCCCGGTCAGGCCGAACAGGACGATGTTCGCACGGTGGATTCGACCGACACCGTCGAGCGGATCGTGCCCGCCCTCCTCGACGGGGTCACGTCGCTGTGCGTGGTCGACTCCGACGGCCAGCCGGTCGGTGTCGTCGACCGGTCCACCGTTGCGGAGTTGTTGGCGGCAGACTGATGGCCGCCACCTCGCCCCCGATTTCGGTGACGCTGGGCACCGAGGCGGTGCGGCGAGTTCTCCCCTGGATCGGAGTGGTCGGATTCGCCCTCGTCCTCCAGATGGCGGTCACGGGCTCGTTCCCGGCGGTTCTCGACACCTTCTTCTCCGACTTCTTCGACGACATGGGAACGTGGATCCGCGAGAACCGGCGGTCCCATCTGCTCTTCACGGGATTCTTCGTTCCGCTCACCGGGTTCCTCAATTGGGTGATCGAAGGCTTCGAGTCGATCCTCCTGTGGCTCCCGTGGTATTTCCTCGCCGGTTTCGTCTTCCTGTCCCTCGCCAGGGTGCACATGTGGAAGCAGGGGGCGGTGGCGGCGGTGGCGTTGCTGTATGCCGGTGTCGTCGGACTGTGGGAACCGACGATGGAGACTCTGGCGCTGATGGGGACGGCAGTGCTGTTCGCGGTGATCATCGGTGTTCCGCTCGGGGTACTCGCCTCCCGGCGCCCCAGGGTCGAAGCCGCCATCCGACCGATCCTCGATGCGATGCAGACGGTCCCCGCCTTCGTCTACTTCCTCCCGCTTCTTGGCTTCTTCGGGGTGGGGGCGGTGAACGCGGCGGTGGCGACGGTGATCTACGCCCTGCCGCCGGTCGTCCGGCTCACCACGCTGGGCATTCGGCAGGTACCGCAGGCAGCCGTGGAGGCGTCGGAGATGTTCGGGTCGACCGACCGCCAGACGCTGCTCAAAGTTCAGTTGCCGATGGCCCTTCCCACCATTCTGACCGGCCTCAGTCAGACGATCATGATGGCGCTCGGGATCGTGGTGTTGGCCGCGCTGATCGGCGCCGGCGGGCTGGGTGCGGCGGTGCTCCAGACGCTATCCCAGCGGCGCACCGGACGGGGGATCGCCGCCGGTCTCGCCATCGTGGCCGTGGCGGTCGTCCTCGACCGGATGTGGCGAGGACTCGCCCAGATCGACCGGACGAGACGGGTGTCGAATCGGACGACGCTGATCGGGGCTGCCGGACTGGTCGTCGGACTCGTCGTGGGAGTCCTCGCCGGATGGTCGGACTTCCCGGCGCTTACCACCATCAGCGCCTTCGACCCGATCGACAACGTGGTCGTGTGGGCGCGGGACAATCTCTCGTGGGCGACTCGGCCGTTCAACGACTTCGTCGTCGCCGGGATCATCATTCCGGTTCGAGAGTTCCTCACGTTCACCGTGGCATGGCCCGTGCTCGTCGTCGTCACCGCCTGGGCATGTTGGAAGGTGGGGGGATGGGGTCTGGCGGTGTTCTCGGCGTTGGCGCTGCTGACCATGGGTGCCATCGGGCTGTGGGCGATCTCCATCGACACGCTCGTCCAGGTGATGGTGGGCGTGCTCTTGTCGGTGGCGATCGCAGTGCCGATCGGGGTCTGGGCGGGTCGCAGACCCAGGGTCGAGGCGGTGTTGAGCCCGATCCTCGATGGTCTGCAGACGATTCCGGCTCTCGTCTACATCATCCCTGCCGTCATTCTCTTCACCGTCGGTGCGGTGCCGGGGATCATCGCCTCGGTGCTCTACGCCATCGTCCCAGGAATCCGCATCACGGCGCTCGGGATCAAGGAGGTGCCGGAGGAGAGCATCGAAGCATCTCAGACGTTCGGTGCGACATCGCGCCAGACGATGCTCGGGGTACGGCTGCCGCTGGCCGCACCGACCATCATGGCGGGCGTCAACCAGGTGATCATGATGGTGCTGGCGATGGTGATCATCGCCGGGCTGGTGGGTGGCGGGGCGCTCGGGTTCGAGACGGTCCGGGCGTTGACCCGCAACCTGTACGGCCTCGGGTTCGAGGTGGGTCTGGCAATCGTGCTGATGGCGATGATCCTCGACCGCTTCACCCAAGCCTGGGCCGCCCGCCTCCAGCCCCCCACCGGATAAGGGGCACCGCGTACCCTGGGTTCAGGAGTACCGAATCGGTAGCTGGGAGCCCACGGTTCGGAACTTCAGTTGAACTGTGGGCTCGGGAGTACCGAAACGGTACCGCACAACCCTGGGTTCGCCGGGCCCTCAGCGGCAGCCGGGTGCGCCGGGGACGAGGCCGCGGGCGATCAGCGCGATCTCGGTTCCCTGGTAGTCCCACACTGTGGCCTGGGTGGCTTCCCCGAACAGCTCGAGCAGGTCGGTGGCGGGCGGACCCTCCACGACGACGCAGCGCCAGCCGAGCTCTCCCACGGGCAATTCGTCTGGAGCGGTTTCCAGCGGCCACGGCTTGGTGGTGCGGTACTCCGGGTCGGGAAGCGCCAGGCCGTTACCGGTACGGATCTCCACCCGGGTCGGCCGGTATTCGACGGCATCATCGATGTTCGCCGCCGCCCGGTCGAGAGCTTCGACCACCGCCATCACGTCCTCGGCCAGTTCCGAAGATTCGAGTGCAATGCCGAGGGCATACACCGACGCCGTGTGCGTCTTCTCGCCGTCGAAGTAGGTGACCACTGTGGTGGTGGCATCGGCGATGTGGGCGGCGGCGGTGGTGTCGTCCACACGACCGTCGATGTCACCCAGACCGGCTTCGGTGACAAGGCGCAGGATTTCGTCCATGTCGGCCTCGTCCACGGTGCCGACGAAGATCGGAGTGAGCATCGGACCCGGATAGATCGCGGCGACAACGCCCGGCGTGTAGAGACGGCCATCTGCCTGCAGCACGAATCGGGGGTGGCGACCGAGCAGCAACTCGACGGGGGCGAATCCGCCTTCGTCGGTGACGGTCAGGATGACATCGTCGGACTGGGTGTCAGTGGGCGTGGTGCCAGGTTCTCCGGCGCCGCAGGCGCTCAGCAGCAGCGCTGCGACGAGGAATCCGGATGTGAGTGGCTTCATATCCCCTACGACGTCGACATGCGGCATTTAGTTCCCGTCAGGACTCCCAGTCCTCCAGTGCGTCGCCGATCAAGTCGATCGCCCAATCCAACTCCTCGAGAGTCGTGATCACCGGAGGGATGAAACGGATGATGTTGGCGGTCGGGCCGCACTCGATGATGACCAACTCCCGGGAGAGGCAGTACTGCTGGATGTGCCTGAAGGCGGCCGCGTCGGGTTCCCTCGTTTCTCGATCCGCGACCAACTCGATGCCGATCATCAACCCGAGACCGCGGACATCGCCGATCGTCTGATGCTCGACCTTCAGCTTCTCAAACCGTTCGAACGCCCGGGCAGACACCGCCCGTGCGTTCGGGAGCAGATCTCCCATCGTGTCCATCACCGCAATCGCCGCCGCACACGACACCGGGTTGCCTCCGAAGGTCGTCCCGTGCGATCCCACCTTCCACCCGTCCAGGAGGGCATCCGACGCTCCATATGCCGACAGCGGGAGTCCGTTGGCGATGCCCTTGCCGAGGGCGATGATGTCAGGGTCGACCGGGAAGTGGTCGGATGCGAACCACTCGGCCGTCCTCCCGAATCCGGTCTGGACCTCGTCGAACACCAACAGAATTCCGTGTTCGTCACAGACCCGCCGGAGTTCGGTCATGAAACTCACCGGTGCCGGGTAGTAGCCGCCCTCACCTTGCACAGGCTCGATCAGAAGGGCGGCGACATTGTGCGGTGTGACCTCGTGTCGGAACAACATGTCGAGTTCGTTCAGCGAGTGGGCGACGGCCTCGTCCTCGCTCATCCCCCAGCGATAGGGGTGGGGGAAGGGGCTGATGAAGGTCGACCCGAGGATCGGGTGATACCCGTCGCGATACTTGCTGTTGGAAGTCGTATACGCCACCGAGCCCATCGTCCGCCCGTGGAATCCTCCCCGGAAGGCGATCACCGACTGGCGTCCGGTCATCTTCCTGGCAAGTTTGACGGCGGCCTCCACCGCCTCGGAACCCGAGTTGGCGAAACCGAACTTCTCGATTCCGTCCGGAGTGATCGCCCGGAGCCGTTCTGCGGCTTGCACCAGTGTGTCGTAGTGGAATACGCAGCCCGAGTGCATCACCCTGTCGATCTGGGCGTGGGCGGCCGCGACCACCGCCGGGTGGTTGTGTCCGAGATTGGTGACGGCGGTGCCGCAGGCGAAGTCCGCCCAGCGGTTGCCTGCGGCGTCGTGGATCCAGATTCCTGCGGCCCGCTCGATCACCAGGTCGGTGTCAAAGGCGATGACGGGGGCGATCAGGTCTTCGTGTCGAAGGTCGGTCATGGTTGCTCCTTGGTCGTAGATGGACGGTGAAAGACCGTCCATCTACGGAGCGGCGAAGAGAGCCTTACGGTCGCGGCAGGGGAGCGGTGGGAACATCGACTTCCATTGTGCCAGGCGGCCGGGTTGTCGCGTCAGCCCAGCGGTCCGCTGAACCGGACACCGCGCCCTTCGACCACCTTCCCGACCACTCTCGAACCGACTGACTCAGTCACCGCGAGGACGGCGTCGACACCGTCCGGATCGACGACCACGCAGAATCCGAGTCCGAGGTTGAACGCATCTGCCATGTCGTCCCAGGACACCGGGCCGCGTGCGGCGACTGCCCGAAAGACGTTCGGGATCTCCCAGGTCGCCGGGTCGAGCTCGGCTCCGAGCCCGTGCGGAAGGGTTCTCGGAAGGTTTCCTGGGATCCCGCCGCC
>JBBDQP010000064.1:0-30478 GCA_040905965.1 Acidimicrobiia bacterium | reverse complement strand
GCCGAGAAGGCGGATGCGCGCCGAGGCTTGCTCATCGCTCTTCCGTCCTACGCCTACCTGGCACTCTTCTTCGCACTTCCGTTTGTCATCGTCTTCGTGTACTCCTTCGCGACCCGTTCGCGCACCGGACGCACCGTTCTCGAAGGCTGGAACCTGGACAGCTATGCCCGCCTTGGCGATTCGATCGTCCGCGAGATCTTCGTGCGGTCTCTCACTCTGGCGGTGATCACCACCGTCATCAGCCTGCTGGCGTCGTATCCCTTCGCCTATTACATCGCCACCCGCCGACCCGCATTGCGCAACATCCTCCTCGTCTTGGTCATGATCCCGTTCTGGTCGAATTTCCTCGTTCGGACCTACGCCTGGCGGGTTCTACTCGGCAACAGCGGACCGATCAGCCAGATCAGCCAGTTCTTCGGCGGTGAGGAGGTCCGTGTGCTCTTCACCAACACCGCAGTCCTGATCGGACTCGTGTACGGCTACCTGCCATTCATGGTCCTGCCGCTCTACGCCGCGCTCGAACGCATGGATTGGAACCTGGTCGAGGCGGCCCGCGATCTCTACGCCACCGGCTGGACCGCGTTCCGGCGGGTGACCTTGCCGCTTTCCATGCCGGGCGTAGTCGCCGGGTCGATACTCGTGTTCATTCCTTCCCTCGGTGCGTACGTCACCCCCGCGCTGCTCGGAGGTGCCCGCACGACCCTGCTGGGCGACTACATCGTCGGTCAGTTCCTGTCGGCGCGGAACTGGCCGTACGGGTCGGCGTTGTCGGTGGCGGTGATGGTCGTGATGTTGATTGCGGCGATCGCCTATTTCCGGGCGGGAGCGAAAAACGCATGACCGTTTCCTCCGCGATCCGACCGAAGAGTCCGATCGAACGCCTCCTCGCCGCCAACTCGTGGCTCGTCTACGGGTTTCTGTACTTGCCGATCCTGCTGCTCATCGGGTTCTCGTTCAACGAGAACCGCAACGTCGGTATCTGGACCGGCTTTTCGACCCGTTGGTACGGCGAGATGTTCCAGAACACCGAGGTGATCCGTGCCCTCCGCAACACGTTGATCGTGGCTGTCGTCAGCACCGTCGTCTCTACGGTGCTCGGGACGATGGCGGCAATCGCGATGGAACGATTCCGCTTTCGCGGGCGGGGCACGCTCGATGGGCTCCTCTACCTGCCGATCATCATCCCCGACGTGACGATGGCGGTGATGATGCTGCTGTTCTTCGCCCAGGCGTTCGACCTGATCGGAGGCTTCCTGCGATTCAACTTCGGGCTCGGCACGATCGCCCTCAGCCACATCGCGTTCAACATATCTTTCGTCGCGATCGTCGTTCGCGCCCGTCTTTCCCAGCTCGACGGGGCCCTCGAAGAGGCGGCCGCCGACCTGTATGCCGATCGGTGGCAGGCGTTTCGACGGGTGACCTTGCCGTTGATCCTGCCCGGTGTGGCCGGTGGGGCGCTGCTGGCGCTGACCCTCAGCCTCGACGACGTGGTCGTGACGAGTTTCGTTTCAGGTCCGGGCTCAACGACACTGCCGGTCTACGTCTTTGGTCTGGTACGGCGGGGTGTCACCCCGCTGATCAACGCAGTGAGCACCGTGATGTTGGTAGCGTCCATGGTGCTCGTGGGCGTTTCCCTTTTGTTCCAGCGGGGAGCGCGTTCGACGAATCAGGAGGAAGAAGACACATGAAATCGAAGACGATCAGAAGACTCGCGGCGTTCGCCGTGCTTGGACTCGTACTCGCCGCGTGCGGCGGCGACGAAACCGCCGAAGGCGGCGACGTCACCTGCGAGGCTGGTGTCACCGACGCCGAGACCCTCAACTTCTACAACTGGTCCGAGTACATCGATCCCGAGTTGATCGCCGCCTTCGAAGCCGAGACCGGTGTCGATGTCGTCGAGTCCTTCTACGAATCCAACGAGGCGATGCTCGCCCAGATCCAGGCAGGCGTGACCTACGACCTCATCGTCCCGTCCGACTACATGGTCGGGATCATGATCGAAGAGGGTCTGCTCATGCCGATCCAGAAGGACGCAGTGCCGAACATCGTCAACCTGGCATCCGAATTCCAGTCACCGGCCTATGACCCGGGCGGCGAGTACTCGGTCGCCTATCAGTGGGGCACGACCGGCCTCGGCGTCAACCTCTCGATCGTGGGTGAGGACTTCGAGCCGAGTTGGGCACTGATCTTCGATCCGGAACTCACGTCCGGTTACGCCGGTGGCGTGTCGGTCCTCGACGACCCCCGCGAGACGATGGGCGCCGCCCTCAAGTACTTGGGCTACTCGCTCAACGAGGCGAGCACCGACGCACTGCAAGAGGCTGCCGACCTGATCGCCGCAGCGAAGGACAACATCGCCACCTTCGACAGCGACCAGTACGACGAGGCACTCGTCACGGGTGAAGTGGCCGTCGCACACGGCTACTCAGGCAACATGCTCGTCGCCATCTGGGAGTCCGACGATCCTGACAACTACGCATACGTGGTTCCCCAGGAGGGCGGCACGTTGTGGGTGGACAACATGACCATCCCCGTTGACTCGGCGGCACCATGCACGGCGCACGCCTTCATCAACTTCTTGTTGGATGCCGAGAACGGCGCGGCGCTCACCAACTGGAACTACTACGGCAGCCCGAACCAGGCGGCAGAGGAGTTCATCCTCGCCGAGATCCTTGAGGACGAGACGATCTACCCGTCCGACGATCTGCGCTCACGGCTTGAGATCATCGCCGACACCGGCGACTTCGAAATCAACTTCGAGGACTACTTCGCCCAAGCCAAGAACTGATACCACGGGACGATCCTGAACGGCAGACGGCCGGCCCAACGGGCCGGCCGTCTCGTCGTCTGAATACGATGCGTCCATGACCACAGTTGCCGACTCGCCCATCCGCCTCGTCACCGAGATTCCCGGCCCGAACAGCCGACAGATCGTCGCCCGGCGCGAGGCTGCCATGCCTTCCGGTGCCGCCAAGCTGACTTCGATCGCCGTCGAGTCGGCCCACGGCTCGACGGTGACCGATGTCGACGGCAACCGCTTCATCGACCTGGCCGGAGGCATCGGGATGCTCGCAGTCGGGCACACTCCCGAGGGGCTGGTCGATGCGATGACCGAGCAGGCCAGAAGACTGGTTCACGTCTGTGCCATCGTCTCGACGTACGAGGCGCTGGTGGAAGTCGCCGAACGCCTCAACCGGCTCGCCCCCGGAGACTTCGCCAAGAAGACCGTGTTGATGAACTCGGGGGCCGAAGCGGTGGAAACGGCTGTCCACATTGCCCGCTCCGCCACCGGCCGGCAGGGGGTCGTCGTCTTCGACGGCGCCTATCACGGGCGAACCAACATGACGATGGCGATGACTTCGAAGTTCTCGCTCTTCAAGAAGGGTTTCGGGCCGTTCGCCCCTGAGATCTACCGATTCCCGTTTCCGAACACCTATCGCCGTCCGGTCGAGATGACGGCGGACGAGTACGTCGCATGGGAGACCGCGCGGCTCGACCATGCGTTCACCGCGATCGTCGACCCGCCCCACGTCGCGGCGATCGTCGTCGAACCGGTGCAGGGCGAGGCGGGCTTCGTTCCCGCTCCCGCCGTCTGGCTGCGGCGCCTGCGCCAACTGGCGGATCAGCACGGGATCGTGCTGATCGCCGACGAGATCCAGTCGGGGATGGGACGGACAGGCAAGCTGTGGGCGATCGAGCACAGCGGTGTCGTCCCAGACATGATCACCACCGCCAAATCGCTCGGGGCCGGGATGCCGATCTCCGCGGTGGTGGGGCGGGCCGAGCTGATGGATGCTCCGCATCCGGGTGGCTTGGGAGGGACGTACTCGGGTAACCCGCTGGCGTGTGTCGCCGCCCGGGAGGCGATCGACATGATCTCGACACCGGAATTCCTCCGGCGCTCGGCTTCCATCGGCGAACGGATGCGTCCGCGACTGGAGGCCATCCAGCGTGCCCACCCCGACATGATCGGCGATGTGCGGGGAGTCGGCTCGATGCTCGTACTCGAGATCGTGAAGGACCCAGCAACCAAGGAACCGTGGATGGAGGCGACGGCCGCCATCACTGCTGCCGCGCTGCAGCGCGGAGTCATCACCATTCGCGCCGGTCTGTATTCGAACTGTGTTCGTTTCCTGCCTCCGCTGGTGATCTCGGATTCGGAACTCGACGCTGCTCTCGACGTCGTGGCTGAGGCGGTGGACGAGGTGGCGGAGACAATGCGATGAACGGCGCACCGATCCGGGTCGTCTCCCTGACGGGCGGGCCCGCTCAACTGGGCGCGACTCATGGCGCAGCATTCGCCGATGAGATCAAGGAGTACACCGCCGACCGGGTAGGCCTGTCAGGGGAAGGCACCAACCTCACCCGCGATGACCTGTGGGAACTTGCGGCTCGTTGCCTTCCCGCCCACCGGGAGTACTCCGCCGACCTGACCGAAGAGATGGAGGCCCTCGCCGCCGGTGCCGGCATCTCGGTGGAAGAGGCGCTGATCGTCGGCGGCTACACCGACTTCATCGATCTGGTGCGGGCAGAGGCTGGGTCTGCCCGGGTCGACGACACCTGCACGGCGGTGGTCGTTCCCGACCGCCTTGCCTCCGGTGCGGGCTTCCTTGCCCAGACCTGGGACATGCATTCTTCGGCCACTCCGCACGTCGTGATGCTCGACATCACGCCTGACTCCGGGCCCGCCTCCCTGGTGTTCAGCACGGTGGGCTGTCTGGGACAGATCGGGATGAACGAGTCCGGCATCGCCATCGGGATCAACAACCTCACCGCCGCCGACGGCCGGGTCGGGGTTACGTGGCCGTTCGTCGTCCGCAAGGTCCTCCAGCAGACCGACTTCGACTCGGCGATGGCAGCCATCCTCGATGCCCCACTCGCCGGTGGGCACAATTTCTTGCTGTTCGACGCCGACGGGAACGGGGCTTCTGTCGAGGCAATGCCCACGGCGACCCACGTCGACAGGCTGGAGTCGGCGTCGTTGATTCACACCAACCACTGTGTCGCGCCCTCCACGAGGAGCGTCGAGGCCCCGCGCCCCGCGGCGTTGGATGAGAGCTCGCGTCTCAGGCTCGACCAGGCGGTGGAGCTGGTGGCCGACGGGCCGCTGGGCGTCGCCGAGATGATGGCTCTCACTCGGGACGAACGGTCGATCTGTCGGCATCCTGAGCCGCCGTACTCCTACGAGTCGTGCGGCGCGGCGATCATGCGACCGAGAACCGGGGAGTTCTGGGCGTGCTGGGGGGTTCCGTCGGAGAACGAGTACCAGCGGTTCGATTTGGCGGCGGTGGGTGCGGGATGAGCGAGTTGGTCTTCACCAATCTCACCAAGGAGAGGGCGGCCCAATGCGCCGCCCTCGAGTTGCAGGCGTTCCCGCACGCCGACCCTGCCGAGCTGCTGAACTCCGAAGACATCGAGGCCTACGCCGACATTTTCCCGGAAGGCTTCTTCGTGTGTCTCGACGGCGACCGGGTGGTCGGTCAGGGGGCGGGGATCTTCCTCGACTTCGACTTCGACGACATACAGCACCGCATCGTCGACATCACCGGTGAACACCAGTGTCTCAAACACGACTGGGACGGTGCCTGGTACTACGGCACAGACATCGTCGTGCATCCCGACTACCGGCGTCGCGGGATCGGCAAGCGGCTCTATCAATTGCGCAAAGACGTCGTCAGAGAGCACAACAAGCGCGGCATCATCGCCGGAGGGCACATGAACGACTACGCCCAGCACATGAAGTCGATGTCGGTCGAGGAGTACGTGGCGGCGGTGAAGGCACGCGAGCTCTACGACGCCACTCTCACTTTCCAACTAGACAACGGCTTCGAGATCAGGGGCGTGTTGTACGACTACCTCCGGGACGAGGCCACCAATGACGCGTCCGCCCTCATCGTGTGGGAGAACCCCGACTACCGACGATCGAATTGAGCATCGTCCGGTCGGGCGGATCCTGCGGCCGGAACACTGCTTGAGCGCTTGCTCTAGGACAGCCTGCACCAGCCGCAGCGTCGATTAGGCGGTAGCGGCCTGGCGCTCTGCCATCCCGTTGAGGATCTCCAGCACCACCCGATTCCCCAGGTAGGCAGTGATGTCTGCGTGGTCGTAGGCGGGGGAGACCTCCACCACGTCGGCGGCGAGCACGTTGAGGTCGCGGGCGAGGCGGCGAACGGTGTCGAGGAGCTCGCGCGACGTCATGCCACCTGGCTCCGGAGTGCCGGTGCCTGGAGCCATCCCAGGGTCGACAACGTCGATGTCGACGGAGATGAACACGCCTTTGGCGCCTCCGTCGAGGGCGTAGTCGACCGCTTCGTCCACCACGGTGCGCAATCCGCGTTCGACGATGTGATCCATGCGGTACGACCGCATGCGTTGTGCTTCCATCCAGGCCACGACGTCTGGTTCGGGCCAGTAACCGCGCAGTCCGATCTGGACGAAGCGGTGGCCGGGCACCGCGCCCGAATCCACCAGCCGTCGCATCGGCGTTCCGTGCCCGTAGAGATGGCCGTTCTGCAGGTTGCCCGTGTCGGCGTGGGCGTCGAAGTGGATGAGGGCGAACTCGCCGTCACCGTGGACGCGGGCGACACCGGTGGCATTTGGGTAGGTGATCGTGTGATCCCCGCCGAGGATGATTGGCACCTTCCCGGCTGCGGTCACGGCCTCCACCATGTCGGCGATCCGGTCGATCGATTCCTCGATGTAGCCAGGGGACACGTACACGTCACCGACGTCGACGACCCCGAGCGCTCCGAGTGGATCGATGCCGGTCGGCAGGTGGGGGCGGTAGCCGTCCATGGCCCCGTAGTCGGCCTCGCGTATCGCTTGGGGGCCGAACCTCGCTCCCGGCCGATAGGTGGTGCCCCAGTCGAGCGGCGCTCCCAGGATTGCGACCTTGCCAGGATGGGCGGCGAGTTCGTCGACCCGCAACGACGGTACACCGAGGAAGGACTGGCGGCTGGCGAAGCTGATGTACTCGGCCGAGGCGAAGGGGATCTCTCGGGCCCGCTTCTCGTACGGAACGTGGGCGGCGACGTCGTCGGTCATATGGGGACGACGCTAACCGGCGAAGAGGCAGGATCAGGTTCGATTCGACCTCCGGGAACGACTGCCGTTCAGTCCATGGTGCGGGCGGTGCCGGAGAAGCCTCCGAAGAACACCCCGATCAGCACCCCGGGGAGGAGCGTGGTGGCGATGGCATCGCCCACGGACTTGTCGGTGAACGCCATCAACGCACCGAACACGAGGAGTAGGGCCAACGGCAGCGCCACGATGATGTCTCGCATGATGGCTTTGACCATCCGCGACTCTTGCTCGGCGGCCGATTCGTCGGTGTGAACGCTCTCAGACATGACGTCGCACGATAGTGACAGTCAGGTTCGCCCAACGCTCACTGCAGCGCCTCACGCTCCCGTCGGATCCTGGCGGAGCGAGAAGACGACCGTCTGCAGATCGGTGAACTCTTCGATCCGTTGCCGGCCCCATCCAGTGTCGGTGCCGGCGGCGCCGCCGAACGGTTGAAAGGTTTCCCAGAAGTCGGTCGAATCGTTGACGACGACCGTCCCCGATCGGATCCGATCTGCGTACCAGAAGGCTTTGGAGAGGTCGTTCGTGAACACCGCTGCCTGCAGTCCGAGGTTCGTCCGGTTCGAGATGCCGATGGCGTCGTCGTCATCCTTGGCGACCAGGATCGGGAGGACCGGTCCGAACGACTCTTCACGCGAGACGAGCGAATCCTCCGGCACCCGATCGATCACCGTGAAGTCGTAGTACAGGTCGGTCGGATATCCCGATGCGCGCCCGCCGCCGATCAGCACTTCCGCGCCACGATCGCGGGCGTCGGCAACGTGGCGGTCCATCTTGTCGGCGGTGGGCGCGTTGTTGAGGGGGCCCATCGTCGTGTCGTCCGCGAACGGATCGCCCAGCTTCACCACCTCGCTCGCCTTGAGGGCGGCGGCGACGAACTCGTCGTGTACCGAGTCCAGGACCACCACCCGTTCGGTCGCACAGCAGACTTGTCCGGCGTTGTAGTAGGCGCCGTACACCGCCGCTTCGGCGGCCGCTGTCACATCGGCGTCACCGGTGACGATCAGTGGACCATTGCCCGACATCTCCATGATCGAGCGCTTGAGCCCCATGGACGAGACGATCTTCTTGCCGGTCTCGGACGACCCGGTGAAGCCGACCGCGTCGACGCCGGGATGGGTCACGAGCGCCGCCCCGATGTCGCCGGCTCCCGGGATGACTGAGATCGCCCCCTTGGGAACCCCCGCCTCCTCGAACACCTTTGCCATCTCCAAGAGAGCCCACGCGGTGAACTCCGGGGGCTTGACGATGATCGCGTTGCCGGTGGCCAGACCCGGTCCGACGTATTCCATCGGGATCATCACGGGGAAGTTCCACGGGGTGATCGCCGCCCACACTCCCACCGGGCGGCGAACGGTGAACATGCGACGATGCCGTTCGGTCGTCGGGATCAGTTCGCCTTTGAGCCGCTTTACGTCTTCGGCGGCGATCTGGAAGTAGTCGCCTGACTCGGCGATGTCGTCGACCGCCTCGGCATGGAACGGCTTGCCCTGTTCGAGAGTCAGGATGCGGGCTACCTCGTCCACCCGGGTCTGCCACAGCTCGTGGATGCGAGTGCACAGATCCGCCCTTTCGAACGCCGTCCACCGGCGGAGTTCGTCGGTGGCTTCACGCGCGGCCGCGACCGCCCGGTCGATGTCGGCCTGAGACGCCTTGGGGACGGTGTAGATGTGCTCGCCGGTGACGGGCGATCGCACCTCGTACGTTTCGGTTCCCGTGCCCGGGGTCCACTCGCCGGCGATGAAGAGTTCGAGTTCTTTGACCATACGCCCAGAGTATCCGGACTCCCACGGAGAGCGGGCCGCGGTTAGCGTTCGCCTTGGTGACGATGTGATGACTTCCGCCAAGAACCTGCGACCTGGCGTCTCCAGCGTCGATCGACATGGGTCAGCCGCTGCGGGCCTCTTCCCGCTGGACAGTTTTCATCGAGTGCCTTCCTACTTCGACGACAATCTTGTTGCCCACCGGCACTGGATCCCTCCGGAGGCGTGAGCCGGAGCATCGAAGGTTCACACTCAAGGAGGTTTCACATGAGAGGTCCCGTCACTCGGGAATGGTTCCAGAGGGCCAAACAGGTCCTGCCCAACGGCGTGTCGTCCGGGTTTCGTTATTGGGGAGAGGACGAGACGTTCGTCATCGACCGCGGTCTTGGCGGGCACATCTGGGACATGGACGGCAACGAATACATCGACTATCAGCTCGGATTCGGGCCGGTCATCTTGGGCCACGCCGATCCGTACGTGTGCGATGCGGTGGCAGAGGCCGCCAGGCGCGGCACCACCTTCGCCATGACCCAGAAGCCCGAGATCGAGGCTGCGGAGAAGGTGCTCGCCGCACTCGGCTGGGCGGATCGCTTGCGGTTCACCAACACCGGCACCGAAGCCACGATGGGTGCGCTGCGTCTCGCTCGCGGCTGGGGAGCGCGGGATCTCGTCCTCAAGTTCGAGGGGGGGTACCACGGTGGCCACGATGGGCTTCTCTTCACCACTGCCGGCGCGCCGCCGGAGTACCTCGGGTCGCGGCTTCGTCCGTTGATCGTGCCGTCGTCATCCGGCATCCCGGACAGTGTGAAGAACCACATCAGGACTTTGCCCTACAACGACATAGAGCTCGTCGAGGAATTCTTCGCCGACCACGGTCGGGAACTGGCTGCGGTCATCGTTGAGCCCATGGCGTCCAATTTCATGGGTGTCACCCCTGAACCGGGGTTCCTCGAAGCGCTCCGGAGACTCTGTGACGAGTACGACTCGGTGCTCATCTTCGACGAGGTCAAGACCGGATTCCGTCTTGGTCTCGGCGGCGCTGTCGCCGAGTACGGAGTTGCGCCGGACATCGGCACCTATGCCAAGGCGTTGGGTAACGGATTCCCGGTGGCTGCCATCGCCCTCAACGACCGCCTCTCCGAAGGTTGGGAACTGGGCGGGATCTCTCAAACGGGGACGTACTCGGGCAACGGGATCGCCGTCGCCGCCGCATCGGCCACGATCGATCGACTGTCGGACGGGACGGTGTACGACCACATCCGCCAGATCGGCACGAAACTGATGACAGGCGTTCAGAAGAGCCTCGATCGTCACGGACTCGAAGGCACGGTGGTCGGTCATCCTTCGATGTTCTCGGTGTTCATCGGGCAGGGAACTCCCAGCGAATATCGCCATGTCGCCGGTCACGACAGCCGGGTGTACGACGCCACCATCAAGCGCATGATCGACTACGGCGTCATGCCCTGTCCTGACGCACTCGAGACCTGGTTCATCTGCGGAGCGCACACCGATGCAGACGTCGATGTCACGCTCGACGCCTTCGACAAGGCATTGGGCGAGGTGCTTTCGGGACCGATTGCGACCCAGACGCAGCGGGAGGAGTGAGGTGGAGGTTCGGGATGGTCGTCTCGAGGACTTCGACGCGATTGTCCCGTTGATCCGGTCCTTCTACGACCTCGACCGTCATCCATTCGATGCCGACTTGGTCGAAAGCGGGCTGCGCCCGCTCCTGGCGGGCGAGGCTCCTGGCTTCGTGATCGTCGCCGAACACGAAGCCGAGATCCTGGCGTACGCGGTCGTGACCTGGGGGTGGTCCATCGAGGCAGGCGGCCGCGACGCGCTGTTGGACGAGATCTACGTCGCGGACCGAAGTCGCGGGATCGGCGCAGAGATGATGTATCAGATCATCGACCGGTGTCGGGAGGCCGGCTGCAGGAAGATGTTCCTCGAGACCGAGTCGCACAATCGAGCGGCGCGCATCTTCTACACGCGGCACGGCTTCGACATGGACGACAGTGTCTGGATGAGTCTCGAACTGTGACTGTCGCGATGTCTCCCTCGCTCTGGAACGACCAGATCGGGGATCAGCCGGAGCGGCCAGCGCTGGCAGGCGATCTCGATGTCGACGTGGCGATCGTCGGCGCCGGCTACACCGGGCTGTGGACGGCGTTGTATCTGCGCCGCCTCGCCCCTGGCCTCCGGGTCGTGATCCTCGACGCCAACAGGGTCGGGTTCGGTGCGTCGGGCCGCAACGGCGGGTGGTGTATCGGCGATCTGGCCGCCAGCGATGCGCGCTGGCGCGCCCTGGCCGGACCCGAGGGTGCGGGTCGAATGCATCGAGCGATGGTCGGCACCCTCGACGAAATAGAGAGAATGACCGCGCAGTACGGCATCGAATGCGATTGGGCGCGTTCCGGTGCGCTGCACCTCGCTCGCAACGGGGGTCAGGAGGCTCGCCTTCGGGCCGAGACAAAGGGCGACCTCGAATGGCTCGGCGCGGCCGAAGCGTCGGCGCGTGTGGGAGCGACTGCAGTCCGCGGAGCTCTGTTCGATCCCCACACGGCAGTGCTGCACCCCGGCAAGCTCGTGGTGGGTTTGGCCGCCGCGGCTGAAAGCGCCGGGGCGGTGATCTATGAGGGCACTGCCGCTTCGCGCGTCTCGTCGGGTCGGGTCGAAACCGAACGCGGCGTCATCCGCGCGGATCACGTGGTCATCGCCACCGAGGCATACACCACTTCGCTCGCCGGGCGGTCCCGGGATCTTGTGCCGTTCTACTCGTTGATGCTGGCAACCGAGCCGCTGTCGGCGGACCTCCTCTCCCGTGTCGGTCTCGAGGGTCGCCCGACGTTCACGGACGGGCGGTATCGGGTGATCTACGGCCAACGGACGGCGGACGGACGTCTCGCTTTCGGCGGACGGGCTGCGTCGTATCGGTTTGGTTCGAAGATCGAACGCTGGGTCGAGGAAGACGCCGGCTATCACGGACTGGTGCATTCCACCCTGCTCGACCTGTTTCCGTTTCTGGCAGACGTGGAAGTCACACACCGGTGGGGAGGGGTCCTCGGCGTGCCGCGCAACTGGACGCCGTTCGTCGCCGTGGACGAGGAGCCCGGAGTGCATCGCGCCGGCGGGTATGTCGGGGAGGGGGTGGCGGCCACCAACCTGGCGGGACGGTGTCTCGCCCATTCGATCGTGGGAACCGGTGACGATGTCACCACGTTGCCCTGGGTCCGGCGGGCATCGCGACGGTGGCCGGTGGAGCCGTTTCGGTGGATCGGGATCACGGCGGCCGCAGCGCTCTTCGAGCGGGCCGATCGACAGGAGGCAGCGTCGGATCGCGCCTCCGCCGCAGCCGAGTTCGTCGGAAAACACCTCCGCCGCTGATCGGCTTTTTAGCGGCGCAGCGCTACATTTTTGTAGCGGTAGGCAGACCAGAAACGGCCCCGGACGTCAGAGGAGGGCGATCGCCGCAGTCCCCACCACGAGGCAGTACCCGACGAAGGGACCGAGGCCGCGAGACACCAGCAGCCGGATCAAGAAACTGATCGCCGCGTAGCCTGCGACTGCTGCCACCACCACGCCGACGATGACCGGCCCGAGTGAGATCGACGTGCCAGCGACGTCGATGAGCGAGATGAGTCCACCACCGGCGATGGCGGGGATCGCCAGCAGGAACGAATACCGTGCCGCCTCCTGCCGGTCGAAGCCGCGCATGAGGGCTGCGGTGATCGTCGAACCCGACCGGGAGATCCCGGGCACCAGGGCGAGAGCCTGCGCACAGCCGACGGCCACTGCGTCCATCGTCCTGCCTGATTCGAGACGTCGCTGGCCGTCGGCCCACCGCGAGCCGACAAGGAGGATCAGCCCTGTTGCCACCAACGCCATCCCGACCAGTCTGGGACTCTCCTCGAATTCTTCGAGCACGCCACGCAGCGGGAGTCCGACGAGCGCAGGGATCGTGCCGATCGTGACAAGGAAGATGAGCCGGCGGCTGCGCGGATCGGTCGGGTGCCGCAGCACGTCGAGGATGTCGGTCCGGTAATAGGCGAGCACCGCCAGGAGCGTCCCCAGATGCAGTACCGCGGTGATGGCGAGATCAGGGTCACCCACGTTGATGCCGACCTTCGAGAGGAAGGCGGGCACGAGCACGAGATGACCGGACGATGAGATGGGGAGGAACTCGGTCAGACCCTGGACGAGGCCCCACACGAAGGCGTCGAGCACGCCGCCACCCTACCCCCCGACGAGCACCGCAACAGTCGCATCGAGGACGGCGGCTGCCACCGTATCCGCTGCTCCCTCGGGCACGGCCACGAGTCCTGACCGTTCGCCGAAGTCTCCGTCCCTGATCTCGACGATGACACCTTCGGCGCCACCCTCTGGCGTGACCACTCTCACTCGCATTCCCGGGCTGGCTCCCGCTGGAATCTCGAGTTCGATCGCCCACCAGCCTTCCGGAATTCCGGTGTCGACGGAGGTTGTGCCACCACCCGCGAGAAGCGGCTCACCCGCGAAGATCTGGCGGGAAGCCGTGACTGGAAGGTGGATAGGTGCGAAGAGTCCGACGGGTACGTCTCGCCAGACCACCTGCGTCTCGTCGACAACATTGCCCACTGCGATGCTGTCGACGGTGAACGGGTGCGGGACGGTCTGCATCGGGCGCATCTCGATGATCACACCGGTGACGAGCACGAGGGCGGCGAGTGCCCACCGCACATAGGGGGGACGGGAAAGCCAGAACACGTCGGCGACCGTACCGGCCGGACACCGCGGGCAGAAGGGGTCTGTCAGTCGGCAGCGGCTGCCGCTGTCGACTCCTTCTTCGGCTTCTTCGAGCTGTCCTTCTTGGAGGGCGTCTCCGGTTTCGCGCTGTCCGAGGGCGCCGAGGAGTCCGAGGAAGAGTCAGAGGAGCTTCGCGTCGCCCTGCTGTCGGTCGCGTAGAACCCGGGACCCTTGAACACGACTCCGCTGGCGTGGAAGACCTTCTGGAGCTCTCCACCGCACGCGTCGTGCTTCTTCAGCGGCCGCGCCGAAAAGGACTGGACCTTTTCGAAGCGCTCGCCACAGTTCTTGCAGAGATATTCGTATGTGGGCATGGGTGGCTGCTCTCGTGGAGTGAACGAACAAACATTCTACCGGCCGTCCCCATTCCCGCCGAATGGCGTCCCGGGCCGATCCCTACACTGGCCGAATGCCAGTCTGGCTCGCACTCCTGGGCGCCTACGTCGTCGGCTCGATCGACTTCGCGGTGGTCGTGGCCCGCAGCAGAGGCATCGACATCCACGCCGTGGGTTCGGGCAACCCCGGGACGTCGAATGTCCTTCGAACCCTGGGAAAGGGTCCTGCCGCCATGGTGCTCGTTGGCGACATGTTGAAAGGTGTGATCGCGGCCGCCTTCGGATGGGTCGCGGCAGGTGGAGACCCGGCCAACCAGCCCGTCGCCTATCTCGCCGGCCTGCTGGCCGTGGTGGGGCATGCGTATCCGGTGTTCCATCGCTTCCGGGGCGGCAAGGGTGTCGCCACGGCGGGCGGCGTGATGCTGTTCACCGTTCCGATCGCCTCCCTCATTCTCGCCGTGGAGTGGGCGCTCGTGGCGAAGGTGTTCAAAGTGGCCTCGATCGCGTCGCTGATCGGGGCCGTCGGAGCGTTGCCGCTGGCCTATCTGTTCGGTGCACGCGGATGGTCACTGTTCTGGCTGGGAGCGATGCTCGTCTTGATCGTTTGGCGTCACCGTCCCAACATCCGGCGCATGATCGAAGGTTCCGAACAGAGAGTTCCAACGTGAGATTCAACCCGAAGGCCACGGTGCGCACCTTCCTGCCTGCGCAAGAGGTTCCGAAGTGAAGGTCGATGTCGCCGTCATCCCGGCCGCCGGGCGTGGAACGCGGATGCGGCCTGCCACCCGGGTCGTCCCGAAGGCGCTGTTGACTGTCGTCGATCGGCCGGCGATCCAGTACGCCGTCGAAGAGGCCGCCAGGGCCGGAGCATCCGAGGCGATCCTCATCGTCGACCTCGACGTGGGACATCTCATCCACCAGCACTTCGTGTCCGAAGGTCGGCTCCCCGGCCTCGAGGACATCAGGGTCCGCCCGGTTGTCCAGGAGGAGCCGCTCGGATTGGGCCATGCCGTCTACGAAGCGCAGGAGATGGTGGCCGGCCGTCCGTTCTTCTGCATCCTCGCCGATGACATCGTTCCTCCCGGGAGGGACATTCTCCCGAACCTCGCCGCGGCCGCCGACAACTACGACTCGGTGATGTATCTGCGTCCCGTGCCGCCGGAAGTCGTTCCGACCAAGGGCATCGCGATCCCCTCGTCCGATATCGTCGACAAGGTCCTGTCGTTGTCAGGCTCGGTAGAGAAGCCGACACTGGAGGATGCGCCGTCCGACCTGGCGCTCATCGGAAGGTATCTCTTCACCCCGGAGATCTTCTCGATTCTGGCGACACTCGAGCCCGGTCACGGCGGTGAGATCCAGTTGACCGATGCCATCGACGAGTTAGGAAAGAGAGGTCGCCTCAAGGGCTACATCGACGATATCGATCTGCTCGACATCGGCACGCCGGTCGGTCTCTTGCACGCATCGATGGTGCTGGGTCTGGCGAGCTTCGGTTCCCAGTTCGCGGACAAGGTCCGGCCGCTCTTCGCATGAGACCTCTCCCCGATGCACAGCGGGACGTGCTCGCCGGCGTCTCCCGGTTGGAGCCGGTCGAGATCGATCTCGACCGCGCGCTCGGTCTCGTCCTCGTCGAAGACGTCGTGGCGCCCCACGACGTGCCCCCGTTCGCAAACTCGGCAATGGACGGTTTCGCGGTGGTGGGCGCAGATGTCGCCTCGGCTCCGACGGTGCTGGATGTGATCGAGGATGTTGCCGCCGGTCACGTCGCCACCGCAGCCGTCAGCCCGGGGAAAGCCATTCGGATCATGACGGGAGCGCCGATGCCGGAGGGGGCGGACACCGTCGTCCGGGTCGAGGACACTGAAAGTGAGCACGGCAGGGTCCGGATTATGACGGAAGTGGCCACCGGCAGCGCGGTCCGGGCCGCGGGCGGTGATGTGGCGACCGGGTCGCTGGTGTTCCGTGCCGGGACCGAACTCACGCCGCCCCATCTCGGCGTGCTCGCGACCATCGGAGTGGCCCGTCCTCGGGTTTTCCGGAATCCGAGAGTCGCGGTGATGTCCACAGGTGACGAGGTCGTCGCACCGGAGACGCCCACCCTGAGGCCCGGGACGATCAGGGACGCCAACCGTCCACTCTTGAAGGGGCTCCTCGCCGAGGTAGGGGTCGAGGTCCGTGACTTTGGGGTCATCGGCGACGATGCCGATCGTCTTCGCTCGGTGCTGATCGAGGCGGCGGCCGAGTGCGACGTGGTGGTGACCTCGGGCGGGGTCTCGATGGGTGACTACGACCTCGTGAAGCAGGTTCTCACCGAGCTGGGATCGGTGGAACTCTGGAAGGTGGCCATGCAGCCGGCCAAGCCGTTCGCTTTCGGGTCGATCGACGGAACGCCGTTGTTCGGCCTGCCCGGGAACCCCGTCTCGGTGATGGTGGCCTTCGAGAACTTTCTTCGCCCGGCGCTGTTGAAGATGCGCGGAGCCGCGCTGCTGTTCCGTCCGCTCTCTTCGGGGGTGTGGGCGGAGCCGGTGGACACGGATCCTGCCAAGGCGGTGTTCCTGCGCGTGGTGCGGGACGGCGACAAGGTGCGACTCGCAGGCGGCCAGGAATCGAATGTTCTCTCTGCGACGGCCAACGCCGACGCATTCGCGCTCGTCGGCTCCGGGATCTCGTCGATGGATGTCGGGGACCCGGTGCCTCTGCTCGAGTTCCGGCTCCCGGCAGGAAGGACCTACGAGGAGGTGCTCGGATGACGGACTTTCCGCACCTGTCCGACTCGGGCGATGTTCACATGGTCGACGTCGGAGGCAAGGACGTGACCGACCGGATGGCTGTCGCGGAGTGCACGGTGACAATGGCGGAGTCGACGGCGACTGCGCTCTTCGGCGGCGGGCTTCCGAAGGGCGACGCGCTGGCTTCGGTGAGGCTTGCCGGGATCATGGCGGCCAAACGGACTCCCGACCTGATCCCGCTGTGTCACCCGGTGGCCATCACGGGTGTCGAGGTCACGGTCGAGCCGCATCCCGGGGGAGCCCGCATCGAGGCGACCGTTCGTACGACCGGTCGCACCGGTGTGGAGATGGAGGCGATGACCGCGGTGTCGGTGGCGTCCCTGGCTCTCTACGACATGGTGAAAGGCGTCGAACGTGGCGTCGAGATCGGCCCGCTTCGACTGGTATCCAAGTCGGGGGGCCGTTCGGGCACGTGGACGAGATGACCGGTGTGCTTGGGTCGGAGTCCTCGCCGGCGCTAGTCTGCGATGGCTGTTCGCGCGGAGCGAGCACCCCACAAAAATCATGATGACCGCACCATTTCTTATCGCAGCTCTCGTTCTCGCCACCATCTGGGGGATCTATCTCTTCCCGTCGATCTCGGGGGGCAGGAAAGAAGCACCGCTCAACTCGACCGAGGATTTCGATCGCTGGACCCATCTGATGGCAGACGTCCAGCGGCGGTCGATGAGCCCGACCAGAGTCACCGCTCGCGACATCGTGCGCACCCGACGCCGGCGGGCGCTCGGCGTACTCGTCGTCCTGGCCGTCGCCACTCTGGTCACGGCGTATGCCACCAAGTCGATCGGCTGGCTGCTGGTCCATCTCACCGTGGACGCGGCGATCGCCTGGTACATCGGCATGCTCATGCAGGTCCGGCAGGCACAGGAGACCCGAGCGGCGCAAGTTCACGTGGCGAACCGGCCGACCGATGCCGACTCTCCCCAGGTTCGCGTCGTCGCCGGGCAGTGAGCCTGGTCCCATCGGATGATCTCGATCGGATAGCCGACGAGGTCCGTCCTGTCCTCGATGACCGGTTCGCCGCCCGCGAACGGGGTATCAGCGGCAGTCGCACTGTCATCCGGTCGAGCGCCAACGCGATCCGCAGCCTCCACCGTGGGGAGTTCGCGGCGGCTCTCGAACTCATCACCCACGCCGGGACGGTGCTCGCCGAGATCGCCGAGGGCCTGGCCGACCATCAGGACATCCTCCACGCCGGTTTCATCACTGATGCGGCGAAGGAGTACGCAGAGGCGAGGCTCACCGCGGCGATCTTTGCCGGGGATCCGCTTCCCACTGCGGGCGACCTTGGGATCGATCCGGTGCCATTCCTGCATGGACTGGGCGAGACCGTGGGGGAGTGCCGACGCCGGATGCTCGATCGCCTGCGCGCCGGGGAGATCGACGAGGCCAGGCGGCTGCTCGACTCGATGGATGCCATCGTGGATCTGCTGGCGACGATGGACTATCCGGATGGCATGACCTCGGGACTCCGCCGGACGACCGACGTGAGCCGCTCGCTGGTCGAGCGGTCGAGAGCGGACCTGACCTCGACCGTCGTCCAGGACCGTTTGCGAGCCGACTTGGAGCGCCATCGCCCGGGATGATGCCGGGACGGTCGGTGCTAGCCTTCCCCGGCCTTGGGGGTGTAGCTCAGCCCGGCAGAGCACCTCGTTCGCAACGAGGGGGTCACGGGTTCAAATCCCGTCACCTCCACCAAGAACCACAGTCTCGTTAGCCTGATCGCCGTGACCTCCCGCTCCCTCACACTTCTCCTGCTGTGCGCGTCCGTGGCCATCGGCGCCTGTTCGCCCGAGGCTGTCGAGACGACCACCACCTCCACGGCGGCCGGTTCGATCAACACGCCACCGACGTCGGAGACAACGACCACGACGGCTCAGCCGCCGACCACGTTGCCGCTCGGAACCGAGGATCTCCCGCTCTCGATGCGAGAGGAGATCGCCGAGCTCATCACACTGACCGAAGAGCTGCGAGAGCTCACCTTTCTCCAGCCTCCGAAGATCGTGGTCGTGACCGAAGAGGAACTCGAAACACGGGTCCGCGAGTCGATTGCGGAGGATGTCGAGGATGTTCCCGCGGACGAGGCGTTGCTGGAGCTGCTCGGATTGATCGACCCGGAGGTCGATCTCTTGCAGCTGTACCTGGATCTCTACGGGGAACAGGTCGCCGGGTATTACGACGGGGAGGCTGGCGAGTTGGTCGTTCCGGCCGCTGACACGTTGTCCCCACTGCAGAAGGCGACATTGGTCCATGAACTCACCCACGCCCTCACGGATCAGCGATTCGGATTCAACGCGGTCTACGAACGACTGATCGAGGATCAACGCTTCGACGAAGCGGTCGCGTTCCTCTCGGTGATCGAAGGCGACGCCACCCTCACCGAGCTCCTCTATATCCAGGATCTCGACGTGAGCGCCCAGCAGGATCTTCTTGCGGAGGTCTTCGAGGCCGACTCGACAGTCTTGGACACTGCTCCCGAGTTCTTGCAGAACTCGCTCTTCTTCCCGTATCGCGAGGGCCTCGCCTTCGTTCAGCGCTCGTACGAGTTGGGTGGATTCGACGAGGTCAACCGCCTCTATGTCGAGCCTCCGACGTCGTCAGAACAGATCATCAACCCGAGGGACTATCAGCGGGACATGCCCATTCCGGTAGAGGTCTCCGAACATGTGCTGTCCGGGTACGACGTGGTGTTCCGGTCGACGTGGGGCGAATTGAGTTTCGACCTCATGTTCGAACAAGTTCTGGGCGGAGCCCCCGATGCGAGTGACGGGTGGGGCGGGGACACCTACATCCAGTGGTTCGACGGCTCCGAGGCCGCCCTGCTCATCGAGTTCATCGGCGACTCCCCGACCGACGCCGAGGAGCTACACACCGCATTGGTCACTTACGTGACAGTCGGAATGGGTGTGGCAGTCGAGTCCCAGGAGACGAACGGTGGCGTCGCGTTCGAGGGCGACGACTTCGCCTTCGTCCGCGTGGCGGCCAACCGGGTGTGGTTCGTCGCAGCCGGCGACCCCGCGATCGGCTCGGAGATCGTTGCCGCTCTTCCCTGAGGTGCGAAGGGTTCACCTCCCGGCCTCTCGCCGATACCGTCCCGGTGCATGGATCTCGTCGACGTCTCCATCGGTGAGTCGGACTATCGGGGCGTCCAGATCCCGACATCCTTCGTCGACCGCTGGCGGGGGATGAAGGACACGACCGGGGCGATGGTCTTCTCCACCTCGTCGGTCCACGGTTTCGGAATGGATCGAGATCTCACCGTCGTCGCCATCGACGCAGCCGGCATCGTGATCGCCGTCAAGACCATGCGACCGAGAAGAATCATCGCCGCGCCCAGGGCACGTCACATCCTCGAACTTGAGATCGGTCTCCCGCGCCCGCGCGTCGGCGACCCTGTCTGGTTCTACGATCGTGTCCATGGTGGGACGACTGGTGGTGTGCGCGACACCGATCGGCAACCTCGGAGACATCTCTCAGCGTCTCGCCGAGACGCTGAGAAGCGCTGACGTCGTCTACGCCGAGGACACTCGCCGCACGGGCATCCTGCTCGCTCACATCGGCGCATCACCGGAAGTGCGGAGTTTCTTCATCGGGAACGAGGGCATCCGGTCGACCGAGATCGAAGAGCGGGTCGGTTCCGGCGAGACAGTCGCCCTCGTCACCGATGCGGGAACTCCGGCGTTGGCGGATCCTGGGGTGCTGGCAGTCAGAGCCGCGCGACGCGCCGGCGGCGTCGTGAGCGTCATACCTGGTCCCAGCGCGGTCACGGCGGCCTTGGGGGTGTCAGGTTTCGGAGGCGACCGCTTCGCGTTCGAGGGGTTCATTCCTCGCAAGGGTGCAGATCGCGGGAGCCGGCTGTCGGCCATGGCGGCCGAGGATCGTCCGGTGGTGTGGTTCAGTTCCCCCCGTCGGGTGCTCGTCGATCTCGAGGACTTGGCAGCTCACGCAGGTGACGATCGGCAAGTGTGCGTCGCACGAGAGCTGACGAAACACTTCGAGGAGGTGTGGTGGGGCTCCCTGCGCGGCGCAATCGTCAAATGGACCGAGACCGAACCGCGGGGCGAGTTCACCCTGGTGCTGGAACCTGGCATTCCCGAGTCCATGACTCTCGACGATGCGGTGGCGATGGGGAAGCGGCTTGTCGCAGACGGTGCCACCCGTTCCGAAGCCGCCCGCACCGTGGCCCATCAGACGGGGATCACCCGAAGGTCGATCTACGACGGCATCTGACCCTCAGTCGACAGTCTCAGACGAGCTGGCTGCGACAACCTGTGCAGATACCCCGTCCCTTGAACACCCCGACGTGTTCGGTGGCGCCACAGAAGATGCAGGTGTCCTCCAGCTTGCGCAGGACGATGTTCGGTCCCTCGATCGAGATCACGAGCTGGTCGCCCTCCCGGATGTTGAAGAGACGACGCGTCTCGGCCGGGATGACGATCCTTCCGAGATCGTCGATCTTGCGAGCGATACCAGCGTCCACGTCACCTCCTGGCCACGCCGAGACTACCGAGGCAACCAGGGGTGGGGTCGGCGAGGAGCAGATGTTTCGCTGCTTGCATGTCGCAGGTATGGGATGGGTCGACACGCACTGTCATCTTCAACTCGACGGGAGACCGCCGGCCGACCTCCTCGGTCGCGCCCACGACGTCGACTGGGTCGTCGTACCGGGTGTCGATGCCGAGTCGTCGTTCGCAGCGAAGGCTCTGGCGGCAGAATTTCCCCACAAGGTCCGCTGGTCGGCCGGGCTCCATCCGCACGATGCCGAGGCGTGGCCAGACCAGAAGAGGGCGATCGAGGGCATGGCGGCTGAGGCGAGCGCGGTCGGCGAGACGGGGCTGGACTACTACCGGAACCTCGCATCGCCCGAGGCGCAGCGACGTGCGTTCTCAGATCAGATCGCACTCGCCCAGGAGCATTCGAAGCCTCTCATCGTGCACTGTCGGGATGCGTTCGCCGACGTCCATGACATGTTGGGCGACGCCGCTCTCGGGGAACGAGCGGTCCTCCACTGCTGGACCGGTGGCCCGAGGTGGACCAAGCGGTTCGTCGAACTCGGTGTCACGTTTTCTTTCGCCGGGCCTGTCGCGTTCGAGACCGGTGAGACGGTGCGGTTCGGCGCCGCGCACGTGCCCCCTGCGACGGCGATGGTCGAAACCGACACTCCGTACCTCGCTCCTCCCCCCCATCGAAGGGAGCAGAACGAACCAGCCTGGGTCGGTCTCGTCGGACGTGCGCTTGCCGAGGTGTGGGGGCTCCCCCTCGAAGAGGTCGCCGCCTCGACCGCTGCCCGGGCGGCGCAACTCTTCGGTGATCCGCGATGAGCGCTCAGGCACGCTCGGAGGTGCGAGATCTCTTGGAACGCCACGGAATACGACCCGTGAAGACTCTCGGCCAGCACTTCCTTGTCGACCCCAACATCACGCGCAAGATCGTGGCTCTGTCTGGCGTCGGCGCAGGCGACGCAGTCGTCGAGGTCGGTCCCGGTACCGGCACGTTGACCCTCTCGCTGGCCGCGACCGGTGCCGACGTGGTTGCCTACGAGATCGACAGAAAGCTCGAGGCGCTTCTGACGGAGGTCTTCGCGGGGTCGTCGATCAACCTCAGATTCGCCGACATCGCCGACGTCGACCTCGCCTCTTCCCTCGACCCTGATCGGGCGTGGGCGATGGTGGCGAACCTGCCATACAACGTCGGAACTTCAGTGGTGCTCGACACCCTGCGCCATGTGCCCCAGGTCACACGATTCGTCGTGATGGTCCAGACGGAGGTGGCCGAGCGTTTGGTGGCGGGGCCGGGATCGAAGACGTACGGGCTCCCGAGCGTCGTCGTCGGAATTCACGGCCGGAGCCGACTCGAGTTCAGGGTTCCTCCCCAGGTGTTCCTGCCGCCGCCGAATGTCGGCTCTGCGGTGGTCTCGATCGAGCGTGCGCCGGCCTCCCCGGTCGCCGGGCGCGCGATCGAACTGGCGTCCGCCGGCTTCGGACAGCGACGCAAGATGCTCCGCACATCCCTTGCCGGAGTGTTGAACCAGCCGGGCGTCGTGCTCGGGGCGGCGGGCATCGCTCCGACGGTCCGAGCCGAAGAGTTGGGGGTGGCGGACTGGATACGTTTGGCGGCGGTGAGTCCGTGAGTTCGGCAGTCTGGGAAGCACCGGCGAAGTTGAACCTCTCCCTCGAGGTCCGTGCGCGCGATGGATCCGGGTATCACCCGTTGCGGTCTCTGTGCCAGACCATCGACCGCGTGGACCTTCTGACGATCGGCACCGGGGAGGACGAGCGCCTCGTGATTGCAGGTGACGATCTCGGAGATGGTGAGGACAACCTCGTCTGGAAAGCTGTCAGGTGTCTCGTCGGCAGACCGGATCGTCCCCGCCTGGACATGCATTTGGAGAAGCACATCCCGGCAGTCGCTGGACTGGGTGGGGGATCTTCGGATGCGGCGGCCGCGCTCCGCGGCGTCGCCCGTGTCTACTCCTTGCTCGAGGAGGACGTCGTCCGCTGTGCGCCCGCGATCGGAGCCGACGTCAGCTACTTCCTGTCTGGAGGCTCGATGTGGATGGAGGGGCGCGGCGAGGTGCTGACCGAAGTCGAGTCGATTGAGGGATTCAGCGTGCTCGTCGCCGTTCCGAACATCGGTATCCCCACCGCGGCCGCATACGCCCGCTGGGACGAGTTGGACGGCCCGACTGGGCCGACAGTCGATGGCCGGGATCTCCCCCCCTCGCTCCGTGAGTACGGGCCGCTGCGCAACGACCTGACTCCGGCCGCCATCTCGCTTCAACCGGAGCTCGCCGACTGGTCGGCGGAGCTGTCTCGGCAGTTGGGGCGGCCCGTCGTGATGACGGGAAGCGGATCGGCCCACTTTGCGTTCTTCGCCGACATGGACGAGGCCGCGGAGGCGGCGGGAGAGGTGACCGACGTGCGTGCGGTGTTCGCAGCCGACCTGCGGAGGGCTGGGGTTACAGCTCGGTAAGCTTTCGGTGTCCCCGAGTTTGGGGGGTGGTGTAATTGGCAGCACGACGGGTTTTGGTCCCGTTGGTACGGGTTCGATTCCTGTCCCCCCAGCGTTTGAACCTGTTGACGATGCGACTAGGAGGGTGTTGATGAGCCACGTCGCCGTGGTGCTGGCGGCGGGTGAGGGAACCCGGATGCGGTCAGCGATTCCAAAGGTCCTGCATCCTGTCGCGGGCCGTTCGATGCTCGCGTGGGTCCTCGAAGCCGTCTCGGAGACCAAGCCGGAACGCACGGTTGTCGTTGTCGGCCATGGCGCAGAAGAGGTCATCGACAGTCTCCCCGAAGGGGTCGAACACTGTGTCCAGTCCGAGCGGCTCGGCACAGGTCACGCGGCTTCCGTCGCGCTCGACCATCTCGGCGCCCTCATGCCCGGAACAGGTGTCCTGGTCCTTCCCGGAGACACTCCGCTGATCGACGGGGCGACGCTCACCGGATTGATCGAAACGCATCACCGGGATGGCGGAACCGTGTCACTTCTCTCGACAGTCGTTGACGACCCGGCCGGCTACGGCAGGATCGTTCGAGATGCGACGGGAGCTGTGGTCGGCATCGTCGAACAGGCAGACGCCTCCGCCGGCCAGGAGGCCATCACCGAGATCAACGCCGGGATGTACGTCTTCGACGGCGCGGCCATGGCCCACGATCTCGGACGGGTCACCTCCGACAACGCCCAGGGCGAGTACTACCTGCCCGATCTTGTCGCGATCGCCACCAGCCGTCACGATACGGTGCTGGCGATTCGCGCCTCCGCCGACCGGGTTGCCGGGGTGAACACGCACACCCACCTCGCCGCCGCGGCCGCCGTACTGCGGTCCCGCCTGGCGGAACAATGGATGGCGGCGGGCGTGCGGATGATCGATCCGTCCTCTGTCTATCTCGACGCAGATGTGCGTCTCGACCCCGGTGTGGTCCTCTATCCGGGTGTGCATCTCGAGGCCGGGACGGTGGTGGAGTCAGGAGCGACCGTCGGACCCGATGTGTTCGCCTCGGCTTCCTCGATCGGATCGGGATCCCGCGTGTGGTATTCCGTGCTGCGCGGGGCCGACGTCGGCGAAGGGTGCCAGGTCGGGCCGTATGCGTCTCTGCGTCCTGGCACGGTCATTCGCAAGGACGGCAAGGTCGGTACGTTCGTCGAGACGAAGAACACCGTGATCGGTGAGGGATCGAAGGTTCCCCACCTCAGCTACATGGGCGACGCCACAATCGGTGCCGGCTCCAACATCGGTGCAGGAACCATCACCTGCAACTACGACGGCTTCGCCAAGCACGAGACGATCATCGGAGACGGAGTGTTGATCGGGTCCGACACGATGCTCGTCGCTCCCGTCACCATCGGCGACGGAGCGATGACCGCGGCAGGATCGGCCATCACCGCAGATGTGGAACCTGGGGCACTCGGAGTAGCCCGGGGTCGGCAGCGGAATGTCCCGGACTTCGTCCGTCGGCTGGCCGACCGCTACCGTGCGCCGCGTTCGGGAGATGACCCGGAGTAGGTGGAGGAAGTCCGTGGACATCGTCAGCCGTAACCGACTCATGCTGTTTTCGGGCAGCATCAACCAGTCCCTTGCCGAAGAGGTAGCGGACCTCCTCGGCGTCAAGCTGGGGGACTTGCATCGTTCCCGCTTCGCCAACGGAGAGCTCTACGCCCGTCCGAATGAGAGCGTTCGCGGTGCCTCGTGTTTCGTGATCCAGAGCCATTCGGGCCAGATCAACGACGCCATCATGGAACAGCTCATCATCATCGATGCGCTGCGCCGAGCCTCGGCGCGCAGGATCACTGCCGTCATGCCCTTCTACGGCTACGCCCGCCAGGACAAGAAGGTCTTGCCCCGTGAACCGATCACTGCCCGGTTGGTGGCCGACCTATTCATGACAGCCGGGGCTGATCGGATCGTTTCCGTCGACCTCCACACTGGCCAGCTTCAGGGGTTCTTCAACAACCCCATGGACCATCTGACGGCGCTTCCGATCATCACCGACTATCTCAGAGGGAGCTTCGACGGACCGGTCGCGGTCGTATCACCGGATGCTGGCGGTGTGAAGCGGGCGGAGAAGTACGCCAAGCACCTCGAGGCGACCGTCGCCTTCGTCTACAAGCGTCGTTCGCCAGACGAGCACAACGTCTCCGAGGCTCTCGAAGTGTCCGGCGACGTGGAAGGACGGCATGCGCTGATCGTCGACGACATCATCGACACGGCGGGCACGGTCTGCAATGCAGCCGAACTTCTTCGGGCAGGCGGTGCACTCAGCGTGCGGATCGCCGCCACCCACGCCGTGTTGTCCGGGCCGGCCCTGGACCGTCTCAAGAATGCCCCTGTGGACGAAGTCATCGTGACGAACACGCTTCCCGTGTCAGATGACGCACAGCAACTCGACAAGCTCAAGGTCTTGTCGATCGGTCCCATCCTGGCTGAGGCTCTTCAGGCGATCCTCATGGATTCGAGCGTCTCGGAGATCTTTCTCGGCGACAACACCTGAGCCCCGCTATGCCCGAGGCAGGATCACCTCGTCCCCGGGGTGGATGAGGTTGACGTCGGCGAACCGGTCCCGGTTCACATCCACGACTCGCCGCCAGTAGTCGCCAACGTCTCCGTCCGTGTTGTCTGCGGCGATCGTCCACATGCTGTCGCCCGCTTGGACGACGATGAACGAGGGCTCGAGGTGTGATCTCGCGACCTCGGTCTCCACGGTTCGGTCTGTCGGCGGGGGCGACAATGGCAGTCGGACTTCACTGGCCGCGGCAGGCAGGGCCGAACCGGCGACCAACACGATGGGAGCGGCGTTGCGGAGGATCGGGAGGAGCGCCCGGCGGGCCAGCCGTTCAAGGCTGCCGCTTCCGAGTTGACCGGCGATCGTGACGATCGACAACGCGGCGAGTTGGCTCCCCGTCAACCCGATCGCGGCGAGTCGGATCAGTGCAGCAGTCGCATCCTCGGGGCGGGATGACGTGAACCAGTCGACTGACCACTCGACGACGATCCAACTCGGATCGATTAAGACGAGCCCGGAGAGCACTGCAGCGATGAGGATGATGCGCGTTGCCATGTGGCGAACGTACGCAGATGGGAGGTCGGCTGGAACCACTCTGACCCCGTTACGATGCGGCTCGATCCAAAGGAGTGCATGTGAAGGTCAGAATCGGTATCGCCGACTCGACGAAGGTGATCGAACTCGAGGTGGCGGACGCCAAGGAGTTCGAGTCCAGCATCTCCGAGCAGATCGCGAGCAGCGACGGTCTGGTCTGGGTCGAGGATTCGAAGAAGCGTCGAGTTGGTATTCCCGCCTCGCGGGTCTCCTACGTCGAGGTGGAGACAGACGACACGAAGACCAGTGTGGGTTTCGGTCCGTCTTCCTGACATGGCTCGAACGCGACAGAACCGGCCCGCAGGCCGGTTCCATCTATTTCGGTCGGAGGTGTGCTTGGTCGAAGGTTCAGATCGCCCGACGACGGCGTTCCGCCAGCCAGCGCTTGCGCAGACGGCGACGCTCGTCTTCGGCATATCCGCCCCAGACGCCGGCTTCCTGGTTGGTCTCGAGGGCGTACTGGAGACAGTCGTCGATCGCGGCGCATCCGCTACAGATCGCCTTGGCGGCCGCGATCTGGTCGAGGGCGGGACCGGTCGATCCGATCGGGAAGAAGAGACTCGGATCCGAATCGCGACACGCGGCGATCTCGGTCCACGGTTGTGTGAGGGTCAGCTCCATCATGGGGCTCCATCCTTCAATGGCTGGGGGAGAATGAATTCGACATCGCAGACGAGCCACTTCGTTCCAATTTTCACGAAGGAGGACCGCACTACGACCGCTTTCAAGTGCTTGCACCGCGAACGGTACAGGCGGACTCACGTGTTCGCAACGGATTCCTGATGTTTTTTTCATCATCCGAAGTCTGGGGGCACCGCGGATGGCCCTCTCGATACCCCGACAACACCGCCGGGGGTATCCGAGCGGCGGCATCCGTGTGCTCCGCAGTGGAGATCGACGTCCGGCGATCTGCCGATGGTCGTCTGGTTCTCTCCCACGACCCCGAGATCGCCGGATGCGTGGTCGACGAATGTCGGTGGCCGGAGCTGGCGGACATCGACCTCGGCGGACACCGACCCGCCCTGCTCGATGACGTCCTGGACCTCGCGGTGCGACTGGATCTCGAAGTGAAGAATCACCCCTCCGAACTTGGATTCGACCCCGAGCACCGCCTGGCGCGGGAGGTGGCAGATAGGGCGCGCCCCGGTGATGTGGTGACGTCGTTCTGGTGGCCGTCCATGGACGCCGTCCGGATGAGCCATCCATACGTCCCCACCGGGCTTCTCGTCTGTGATCCGGTCGATCCGATCGACGCGATCCGCCACGCGGTCGACCAGGGTCACGGTTCGGTGGCTCCCCAGAACGTCTTGATCAACGAGAGCCTGATGGATCAGGCTCTCGCCGAAGGCCTGGACGTCGTGGCGTGGACGGTGGACGATCCGGTCGAGGCGGCCAGGTTGGCCGGCCTGGGCGTTGCTGCGATCATCACGAATCGCCCCGGTGAGTTGATCGCCGAGGATCCCACCCCGAGGAGCCGCTGATAGCGATTGCAGAAGAACTCGACGCCGAACTCAAGGACGCGATGAAGGCCAAGGACGCCGCCAGGCGCGACGTCATCCGTCAGATTCGATCAGAAGTCGGCATCGCCAAGACCGCGCCCGGTTTCGACGGTGACGAGGGTGATGCCTTCTATCAGGCCGTCATCGCGTCCTACACCAAGAAGATGCAGAAGTCGCTCGCCGAGTACGAGGGATTGGGCGAACGGGGTGCGGCGATGGCCGAGAAGCTCCGGTTCGAAGTCGACTATCTGTCGCAGTGGCTGCCGAAGAAGATGGACGAGGATGCCACGCGGGCACTCGTGGAACGCACCGTCGACGAACTCGGCGTCCACGGTGACCCTGCGTCCTCCGGTCGGGTCATCGGCGCCATCATGAAGTCGCATAAGGATGACGTCGACGGGTCATTGGTGAACCGGATCGTCCGGGAGCACTTGACCGCCTGACGCTCGTCAATCCCCGTCAAAGACGGACAGGGGGCGGAGGGCGATCTGTGGGGTCAGCGCGATCATCGTTTCGGCGCGGGCGATATGCGGTGAGTGGAGAATTGTTTCGATGACCTCCATCAGGTGGTCGTTCGTCCGGGCCACGATGCGGATGAGCAGGTCCCCCCGCCCGGCGATCGTGTGTGCCTCCAGAACCTCGGGAATTTCTTGGAGCACTTCTGTGACGTCCCGAATTCGGCCCTGCGCCAGTTCGAGGATCGAAAACGCCATCACCGAGAAACCGACCCGCCTGAGGTCGACGTCGGGTCCGAACCCCGTCACGACTCCGCCCGTTCGCAACTTCTCCACGCGAGCCGTCACGGTGCCGCGCGCCACCCCCAGCCGTCGGGACGCCTCCAGCATCCCGACTCTCGGTTCCGACCGGAGCAGCCGAAGGAGTGCCACATCGAGGTCGTCCAGCGGATAGGCAGATTGTGTCATTGATGGGCCATCGTACTGGCCCCTGCCTATACAAAGTGATCAGTCGAAGCGAGTCGACTTGAACAACGCGCCGTCATGGCGGAGAGTATGACACGACGCCGCCAGGGGAGGACGCACCGATGGCCGATCCGATGCCGATTCTCGGCTACGACTACATCGAGTTCTATGTGGGGAATGCCAAGCAGGCCGCCCACTACTACGGCTCGATCTTCGGATTTTCCGCTCTCGCGTACGCCGGACCGGAGACCGGTGTCAGGGATCGGGCGAGCTATCTGATGGAGCAGGGCGACATCCGGTTTGTCTTCACGGCTGCGATGGGACCCGACTCTCACATCAACCGCCACCAGGCCCTGCACGGAGATGGCGTGAGAAACGTCGCCTTTCGGGTGCCCGACGTCGAAGACGCCTTCCGCTTCGCCGTCGAGCGTGGTGCGACACCGCACCAGGAGCCGACCGTCCACGAAGACGAAGAGGGCAAGGTCGTGACGGCTGCCATCGAGGCGTACGGCGAGACGATCCACACATTCGTCGACCGTTCCAACTACTCAGGCGTGTTCCTCCCCGGCTATCGCCCGGACGTCGAGACATCGTTCCTTCAGTTCGAACCGCGAGGTCTGCGGCTGATCGACCACGTCGTCGCCAATGTCGAGCTGGGTGAGATGGATCGCTGGGCGAAGTTCTACGCGGACGTCCTCGGCTTCTCCCAACTCGTGCACTTCGACGACGAGGCGATATCGACGGACTACACGGCGCTCATGTCCAAGGTGTTGTGGGACGGCGACGGGCGGATCAAGCTGCCGATCAACGAACCGGCGGACGGCAAGAAGAAGTCCCAGATCGAGGAGTACCTCGACTTTTACCGGGGTCCCGGGGTCCAGCACATGGCGCTCCTGACCGACGACATCGTCAGAACGGTGAGCAGCATGCGGGAGGCAGGGATCAAGTTTCTCAAGGTCCCCGACAGCTACTACGACCAGATGCGGGAGCGTCTCGATTGGTCGACCATCGATGCCGATCTCGACGTCCTACGCAAACACCGGATCCTCATCGACCAGGACGACGAGGGCTATCTCCTGCAGCTCTTCACCAACTCGGTCCAGGATCGGCCGACGGTCTTCTACGAGGTCATCGAACGCCACGGCTCCCGCGGATTCGGTCTCGGCAACTTCAAGGCCCTCTTCGAAGCCCTCGAACGCGAACAAGACGC
>JBBDQP010000063.1:15878-31203 GCA_040905965.1 Acidimicrobiia bacterium | reverse complement strand
ACGGCTCAGCGGAGACCTTCGGTGATGAGAAGGGTGCCGAACAGGATGAAGAGGCCGGCGGCGACGAAGCGCATCGTGCGCTGAGGAAGGCGTCGCCCGAAGTGAGCCCCGAACACGATGGCGATGGCATCGGCGGCCACCATCCCGACGGTTGAGCCGACCCACGTCCCGAATGCCTCGTAGCGGGCGGCGAGGGTGATCGTCGCCAGCATCGTCTTGTCGCCGAGTTCGGCGATGAAGAATGCGAGCCCGGCTGCCAAGAACGCCGACCGACCACCTCGTCGGGCCCTGGCCTCGTCCTCGTCGGTGAGCGCGTCTCCCCGAACGGTCCACACTGCGAATCCGATGAATGCGACGCCGGCGACAACGTTGACTTTGTCCGTCGGGATCCGCCCGGCCACTCCCGCACCCAGGAGGACGGACGCGGCGTGCACGAGTGCGGTCGCGATCGAAATTCCCGCGAGGACCGGCCACGGCTTGTAGCGGGAGGCGAACGCCAGTGCCATCAGTTGACTCTTGTCCCCGAGTTCGGCGAGGAAGATGACGCCAGTGCTTATCCAGAAGGCTTCGATCATGGTGCATGCTTTCTAGGCGACCTGGCACCTCGGCGGACGGCCGTTCCGCGGGCCAACCTGAACCTCCGGCGCGAGGTATCGTCGTTTCATGGGCACTTCAGTTCTCGCCGACGCCTTCGGGCACCATATCTGGGCGACCATCCGGCTTATCGACAGTTGTGCGGACGTACCATCCGAGCAGCTCGAAGTGACGGTGCCGGGGACGTTCGGTTCGATCCTCGGAACGCTTCGCCATCTCGTCGATGCCGATGCCTCCTACCTCCATGTGATCAGCGGGCAGCGGGTGCTGATGGCCGATCACTCCGGGGACGACTTGGACGGGTTGCGGTCCGCGATGGAGGCACACGGAGTCGACTGGCAGCGGGTGTTGGAGGACGGCCTCGATCCGACGGAGGTCGTCGTTCGGCACCGGGACGACGGTTCTGAATCCCACGCACCCCTCGGCATCCGCATCGCCCAGGTGTTGCATCACGGCACCGATCATCGGAGCCAGGTGTGTACTGCCCTCACGAATCTCGGTGTTGAACCGCCTGAGATCGACGTATGGGATTTCGGCTGGAGCGACGGCAGGGTCGTGGAGTTTCATTCGGACTGACCAGGCCGAATCCCCGCCGAGGCGACCCGCCTGGTAAACGAGGCGACTCGGGCGATCGAGCGTTCCATAAAGAGTTGAGAGGTTGAGATTGACAACCCACGATCACGACGCCCACCACGCCGAGCCGACCGGTGACCACGAAGGCCACACCGGACACGACACACACGCGGGCCACGATCCTGCGATGTTCCGCGATCGATTCTGGCTTTCCCTCGCCCTCTCCCTTCCTGTCGTGTTCTGGAGCGAGATGGTCCAGGAGTGGTTCGGATACTCCGCACCCGGCTTCCCCGGTTCTGAGCTCATCGCTCCCGTGCTCGGAACGGTCATCTTCATCTACGGCGGTGCCCCGTTCCTGAAGGGTGCGGTGCAGGAAGCCCGGGACCGCAGCCCGGGGATGATGCTGCTCATCGGGATGGCGATCACGGTGGCCTTCGTGGCCTCGCTCGCTACCACGCTTGGGGTGTTCGATCTCGAGTTCTGGTGGGAGCTGGCCGCACTCGTCACGATCATGCTTCTCGGACATTGGATGGAGATGCGGGCGATCGGCCAGGCCCGCGGGGCGTTGGAGGCGCTCGCCGAACTGTTGCCCGACGAGGCAGAGCTGGTCACCGGCGACGGTATTCGCATTGTCTCCCTGACAGAACTGAGGGTCGGTGATGTGGTGCTCGTCCGTCCTGGAGCGCGAGTTCCGGCGGATGGAACCATCGTCGAAGGGTCGGCCGAGATGGACGAGTCGATGGTCACCGGAGAATCCCGGCCGGTGCCGAAAAGAAGCGGTGATCGCGTCGTTGCCGGCACCGTGGCAACCGATTCTGCGGTCCGGGTCGAGATCGGTGCGGTTGGCGAGGACACCGCACTCGCAGGGATCCAGCGGCTGGTCGCCCAGGCCCAGAGCTCGAAGTCGCGTGCCCAGGTGCTCGCCGACCGTGCCGCCGCCCTCCTCTTCTACGTGGCGGTCGCCGCCGCGGTGGTCACGGTCGTGGCCTGGCTGGCGGTTGGCTCCCCGGATGAGGCGATCGTCCGGACCGTGGCGGTCCTCGTCATCGCCTGTCCGCACGCACTCGGACTCGCCATCCCCCTGGTCGTGTCGATTTCGACATCGAAGGCAGCCCATAACGGGATCCTCGTGAAGGATCGTCTGGCATTGGAACGGATGCGGACGGTCGACGTCGTCCTCTTCGACAAGACGGGCACACTGACCCGCGGCGCCCACCGGGTGACCGGGGTGTTTGCTGTCGACGGGGATGAGAATCGACTGCTTCGACAGGCGGCGGCAGTGGAAGGTGACAGTGAGCACCCGCTGGCGAGAGCGATCGTGACGGAGGCGAAGTCGCGTGGCGAGATCCCGGCTGCTTCCGGATTCAAGGCGATGGGCGGTCGCGGGGTGGAAGCCACCGTCAACGGCACCCTTGTGGCCATCGGCGGCCCGGCGCTGGTCGCCGAGCGCAAGGTCGGCACCGGTCGGGTCGATGAGGCGGCATCGGAGTGGAAGGAGCGCGGGGCCGCGGTGCTGTATGTCATCAGCGCGGGTGAGGTCGTCGGCGCTCTGGCACTCGAAGACGAGATCCGGCCCGAGTCGCGGGAGGCGGTCGACCGACTACGTGGACTTGGAGTCCGGGTGGCCATGATCACCGGCGACGCCCGTCAGGTCGCTGAATCGGTCGCGCGCGATCTCGGCATCGACGAGGTACTTGCTGAGGTGCTGCCCGAGGACAAGCACTCCAAGGTCGCAGAACTGCAGCAGGCGGGAGATCGCGTGGCGATGGTGGGAGACGGTGTGAACGATGCTCCTGCTCTGGCACAGGCGGACGTCGGCATCGCGATCGGAGCAGGTACCGACGTGGCGATCGAGTCGGCAGGCATCGTCCTGGCCTCCGACGATCCACGGGCTGTCGTCGGTGTCCGGCGGCTCTCGCAGGCCGGATACCGCAAGATGGTGCAGAACTTGGTCTGGGCGGCCGGTTACAACGTCGGTGCGATCCCGTTGGCAGCGGGAGCGTTTGCCTGGGCGGGCATCGTGCTTCCCCCCGCCGCCGCCGCCGTATTGATGAGCGCCTCAACAGTGATCGTCGCCGCCAACGCGCAGTTGCTGCGCCGGGTCGACATCTCGCTGAACTGACGGGAGATTCGCAAAGTCGTTGCTATCGGCTGTTAATACGGGGCGGTGATCAGCCGATGAGACTGTGGTGCGAATGATGTGGTGCGCATGAAGTTGGCAAAGCCACGTGTTGTGGCGTTGGCGGTTCTGGTGGGCGTGCTCTCGCTCACTGCCTTCCTCGACGGGTTTGCGCGAAGCGCCTACCGATCGGAGATCGAGGCGGACACGTCGTTGCGCCTGGAGAATTTGGCCCGCACGATGAGCGATGTGATTGCCCGAGAGACCGCAGCCGCCGACACTATGGCCGTTTTCGTGGAGCTCACCGGGTTCCAAACGGCGCCGCTCGCCCGCACGTTTCCGGTGTTCGCAGAGGCACTCCTGCGGGAGGGAAACACGATCCGATCGGTGCAGCTCGCTCCGGACAGCATCCTAGAGCTCGTCTATCCCCTTGCCGGCAACGAGGCTGCCGTCGGTCTTGACCTACTCGCCGACGCGGATCGCCGCGCCAATCTCCTACCGTCGATCGAGTCGGGCAACAGTGTGCTCCAGGGTCCGTTCGAGTTGGTGCAGGGCGGCCAAGCCCTCGCGGTACGGCATCCGGTCTATCGACCCGACGGCTCGTTCTGGGGGTTTGCCGCCGTGATCCTGGACTGGGATTCGGTCACCGCCGTCACGGGCTTCAATGCTCTTCCGTCACAGTTCGTCGCCGGGGTTCGTCTGCCGGGAGACGATCGGGTGATCGCCGGCGAGCCGTCGGCCTTCGAGGGCGAGCCGCTGCTGCGGTCGATCGCGGTCGGGGCGACGGATACACGCTGGACCATCGCCATGCGGCCGACCCAGGGCTGGCCGGTCACTGCAGACAGCTCAGTCCTCATCTGGCTGTTCGGACTCGCCGTCGCGTTGCTCGCGGCCGCCCTGACTCATGGGGCAGTCCGCCGCCCTGAACTTCTGGAGGCGGAACGGACTGCAGCACTCGCTGATCTCGCACGTTCCGAAGCAATCTTCCAGGCCACGTTCCTGCACGCGGGAGTTGGGATCGTTATCGGCGACATCAACGGTCGGATCATCCAGACCAATCCCGCCTTCCGAGAAATCGTCGGACGAGGTGATGCGAACCTCGACGGAACCGGCGTCGCCCAGTTCATCGCTGCCGAACACCAACGCGAGTTCGAGCGAGAGATGGTGCGCGCCTACCGCCGCGGGGTACTCGCCTCAATCGACGTGCGCATCGCAGGCGTCAGTCAGCCCCGATGGGGACGTGTTCGTGCGAGCACGATTCCCGGCGAGGAGAAGCTCTTCGTCGCAATCGTCGAGGACATCACTGATCGGCTGCTCGCAGACGTCGCCATCGGCGAGAGTGAGGATCGATTCCGGAGACTCTTCGAGCTGGCGCCGATCGCCATCCAGCGCGAGGATCACTCGGCCGCTCAGGAGGAGATTCGAGGACTGCTCGCCCGAGGCATCGACATTCGTTCCTGGTACGAAGAAGACGACCGACGACTCCGCAGTGTGCTTTCTCGGGTCATGATCACGGACCTCAATCCCGCAGCCCGCCACCTCCAGGAGGTGCGGCTGGGGACCGGGTTCGGACCGGGTCCACTGGTGCGGCATTACACGGTCAACGCCCGGGATGGGTTCATCGAGACCCTCGAGGCGATCGCCGCTGGCCGCACGAACCTCGAGTACGAAGTGGTGACCAGCCGAGCGGACGGCGCATTGGTCCATCTCGACATGAAGTGGCAGGTGCCGGTCGTTCACGGACTTCCGGACTACAGCAACGTGATGCTCAGCATGCACGACAGCACGGATCTGCGGGACTCCGAACGACGACTCCAACACGAGATCGAGTCCAAGGACCGATTCCTGGCCTCCGTGGCTCACGAACTTCGGACGCCCCTCACCGCGGTGGTCGGATTCGCTCACGCCTTGCAGGACGACTCGGCGGCGTATTCAGACGACGAGCGGAAAGAGTTCCAGCAGCTCATCGCTCATCACAGTTCTGAACTGGCCCACTTGATCGATGACTTGCTCGTCTGGGCGAGAGCAGATATCGGTGAGGTCCAGGTGAGGCCAGCTGTGATCGACCTCGGTGTGTGCGTCGCCGAGTGCCTGGAGTCGATGCCCGGGGTCGACATCGCGCTCGACCGGGCCTCTGAAACGACGTATGCCTTTGCCGACTCTTCGAGAGTGCGTCAGATCGTTCGCAACCTCCTGACGAATGCAGTGCGCTACGGCGGTTCGGACGCCCGGGTCGTGGTGACGCCCGACGGCTCCCGGGCAGTGATCGAGGTCAGCGACGACGGCCCCGAGATCCCGGACGATCTTCATGAGTCGATCTTCGCTCCCTATGCGAAGTCGGAGATGTCAGAATCCATGCCTGGATCGATCGGTCTCGGCCTCACGGTGTCTCGCACCCTTGCCCGTCTGCAAGACGGCGAGCTGGAGTTCCTGCGCGTAGGCGAGCGGAACATCTTCCGGGTGACGTTGCCACGATCCGTCGAAGGTGCGGCGGCGGTGACCAACGCATGAGCGTCGACGGTCAGTTGCCGAGCACCCCGTCGACGAGCTGCCGAGCCGCGGCCTGCACCGCGCTCAAGTGCTCCGGCCCCTTGAAGCTTTCGGCATAGATCTTGTAGACGTCCTCGGTTCCCGAAGGTCGAGCTGCGAACCACGCGTGTTCGGTCGTGACCTTGAGCCCGCCGATGGGAGCATCGTTGCCTGGCGCGTTGACAAGCACCGCAGTGATCGGGTCATCCGCCAGTTCCGTGGTAGAGACCTGATCAGACGACAGCTTGCCGAGCACAGCCTTTTCTTCCCGGCTGGCGGGAGCATCGATCCGGGCGTAGGCGGGCGCGCCGTGGAGAGCAGTGAGCTTCCGGTAGCGCTCGCTGGGGGACTCGCCGGTGGCGGCAACCATCTCGGCTGCCAGCAGGCAGAGCAGGATGCCGTCCTTGTCCGTCGTCCACACAGAGCCATCGCGCCGCAAGAACGAAGCGCCGGCCGACTCCTCGCCGCCGAAGCCAACGCTGCCGTCCAAGAGTCCGGGGACGAACCATTTGAAGCCGACGGGCACTTCGACCAGTCGGCGGTCGAGGGCGGTGGCGACTCGGTCGATCATCGAGGAAGAGACGAGAGTCTTGCCGATCGCCGTGGCGGAGGGCCAGTCGGGTCGTGTCCGGAACAGATAGTCGATCGCCACCGCCAGGAAGTGGTTCGGGTTCATGAGTCCGGCGTCGGGAGTCACGATTCCGTGGCGGTCGGCATCGGCGTCGTTTCCTGTCGCGATCTGGAACTCGTCCTTGGCGTCGATCAGAGAAGCCATGGCGTAGGGAGACGAGCAGTCCATACGGATCTTGCCGTCCCAATCCAACGTCATGAACCGCCAAGTCGGGTCGACGAGAGGATTGACGGTGGTGAGTTCCAGGTCGTGTTCTTCGGCGATTCGTTCCCAGTAGTCGACGGCGGCACCGCCCATCGGATCCGCGCCGATTCGCACGCCGGCCTCCCGGATCGAGTCGATGTCGAGGACGGATGGGAGATCCCGCACGTAGTCGCCGGCGAAGTCGTGCAGCACGGTCGTGTCTGCCGCCCGTGCCGCCGCCAGACCGATTCGAGCGATGCCGCGGTCTGCGAGAAGCTCGTTCGCTCGTCGGGCGATCTGCGACGTGGCGTCGGCGTCGGCAGGTCCACCGTGCGGCGGGTTGTACTTGAAGCCCCCGTCGGTCGGTGGATTGTGTGAAGGAGTGACCACGATTCCGTCTGCTCGCCCGGGATCCGAGCTCGATCGTCCCCGGTTGTAGCGAAGGATCGCGTGCGACAGGGCCGGTGTTGGCGTGAACCTGTGTGCATCGTCGATCATCACGGTGACGCCGTTGCCGGCGAGAACCTCGAGCGCCGTCGCCCAGGCAGGTTCGCTGAGGGCGTGCGTGTCGCGACCCAGGAAGAGCGGTCCTGCCACTCCGGCGGCGGCCCGATACTCCACGATCGCCTGCGTCATCGCGGCGATGTGCGCCTCGTTGAACGATCCGTCGAGGCTGCTGCCGCGATGACCCGACGTGCCGAATGCGACACGCTGATCCGGGTCGGTGGGATCGGGTCGGGTGACGTAGTACTCGGTCACGAGGTGGGCGACGTCGACGAGGTCCTCCGGCAGGGCAGGGGTACCGGCGCGTGGGTGGGTCATGTCCCCATTGAAGTCAGTCGACGCATATCGCGCCGATCCTGCGATCATTCGCACATGACTCGAACTTCCAAAGCCGTCGTCGCCGTCGCGCTCGTCGTCGTGCTCGTCGGAATCGGGGTGGGCGGCATCCTGGTGGGCCGCGGTATCGGCACCGTGGATGGGTGGGCGTCGCGGATCTTCGGCGAGGGTGAGGTCACCGAACTGGGCCCGGTAACCATCAGTGCCATGCAAGAACTTGCCCAACTCACGACTTTCGAGATGGTGGAGTACACCGTCGTGGAGAAGTCGGACGATCGCGGGTGGCTGAATTGGGCGACAGGAGACAGTGTCACGATGTTCGTGGTCGCCCGCATCGGGGCCGGTGTGGACCTGAGCGCCATGACCTCAGCCTCCATCGACGCCGATCCGGTGACTGGCGTGGCTGTCATCCGTCTCCCTGCCCCGGAGATCGTGTTCGTCGACGTGGACGAGGAACAGACGACGGTCTACGACCGCGACACCGGGATCTTCACATCTGGGAACCCGAATCTGGAACAGGCTGCCCGTCTCGCAGCCGAAGAGGTGCTGGTTGCCGCCGCGTTGGACGGTGGACTGATCGAGCGTGCAGGAGAGGAAGCTCGGACCGTGATCACCACGTTCGTCGAGACCCTCGGCTACTCCGACGTCACCGTCATCGTCGAGTCCTGAGCGGAGTCGTCAGACTGACGCGACGAAGCCCGGACCGGGATGGTCCGGGCTCCGTCGTCTTCGGTGCTTCGATCAGACCTGCTGGGCTCGCAGAATCGAGGATTCGGCGAGGGCATGCCACGCCGCCACGCTGTCGCGGAACTCGCGCCAGGGGCCGAGCAACTCGTTGAAGATCGGGTTCTCCGCCGCCAGACCGTCCAGGACGGCCTCAGTCTCGGTCTTGAACGCCGACATGACCTCTGCGGGAAACTCGCGCACTTCGGCGAATTCCAAGATCGTCGGCATCGCCTGGGAGTTGAGGACGTCGTAGGTCGCCATCATTCCCAGGTTGGCCGATCTGGCCGCCAACTCGACGGCGATCTTGTACTCCTCGGGCAGTTCGTTCCACGCACTCAACGGGAACTGCACCTCGAGGGTCGAACCCGGCTCCCACCACCCTGGGTGGTAGTAGAACAAGGTGCTACCCAATTGGTCCAGGCCGAGGATGAGGTCGTCGGTGGGTCCGACGAACTCCGCGGCGTCGATGGCTCCGGTCTCGATCGAGGTCAGGATCTCGCCACCGGCGACGATGACCTGCTCGCCACCGAGGCGACTGAGGATTTGGCCGGCGATGCCGGGGATCCGCATCTTCAGTCCCTGCAGGTCGGCGACGGTGTTGATCTCCCTGGTGAACCAGCCGCCCATCTGCGTGCCGGTGTTTCCTGCCGGGAACTGGATCATGCCGAACTCGTCCGCGTAGAAGGCCTGGAGCGCCTCGAGCCCGCCACCTGCGTAGAGCCAGGCGTCCTGCTGACGCTGGGTCAGACCGAACGGGAGCCCGGTGCCGAACTGGAGCGCGGTGTTGATGCCGATGTAGTAGTACGAGGCGGTGTGGCCGGACTGGACGCCACCGTCGCGCACACTGGGAAGCACCTCGAGTCCTCCGACGATCTCGCCTGCTGCTCGGGGTGTGATCCGGAACTTGCCACCAGTCAATCGCGACAACTCGTTCGAGAAGAGCTGAGCGCCGCCGAACAGGGTGGGGAGGGACAGCGGCCACGAGGTGGCCATGTCCCACTCGATCTCCGGCGCGTCCGTCTGCGAGAGGTCGACAGTGGTGTCGGTGCCACCGGCCGCGGTGGTTGCGGTCCCGCCGTCACCTGCTCCTGTCGTGGCCGTTGTGTCGTCGTCAGAAGGTGAGCAGGCGGCCAGGAAGGCGGTCGATGCCGCGAATCCGGCGATGCCGACGCCGGCCTTCCCGAGGAACTTCCTTCTCGTCAATCCCGGAGAGGCGACTTCGCCCTCCACCACTTCTTCTCGTTCATCGGTCATGTGTGTCTCCTCCTGTGTCGGATGCTTCCTGCGTGTGCCGTACCTAATCGCCGAGGGTGAAGAAATTGAACGAAAACTCAACGATGCCCGGGAAGAACCCGAGTATGACCAAAGCGATTCCTTGCAACACCATGAACGGTATCGCTCCCTTGTGGATGTCTGATGTCTTCACCTCCGGCGGTGCCACCGACTGTAGATAGAACAAACTGAACCCGACGGGCGGAGAGATGAATGCCATGTTGAGGTTGACGGCCATCAACACGGTGAACCAGATCTTCTCGGTGAGGGTGAATCCCAACAGATCCATCGCCGGGACGAAGATCGGTACGACGATAAAGGTGATTTCGAGGAATTCGAGGTTGATGCCCAGCAGGAACACGGCGACCATCGACACGAGCACGAATCCTGTCTTGCCGCCCCCGATATCGGCCAGCCATCGAGCGGTGGCGTCTGAACCGCCGAGGATCAGGAACATGTAGGCGAAGAACGTCGAGGAGAACAACAACGTCATCACCAGAATCGAAATGTTGGCGGTCGAACGTCCCGCTTCTTTCAGTGTCTTCCACGTCAGCCGCCACCGAGGGGTTATGTGCGTGGCGCCTTGTGCCACCAGCAACTTGTCGGTGTAGTACGCCCCGACTGCGAGCAGGAGTGCGCCCAGGACGCCGACCGCCCCCGACTCCGACGGGGTGGCGATACCGAGGAAGATCGAGACCAACACCGCCACGATCAGCAGCAGGATGGGGATGACTGAGAAGAGAACTTCCAGCGCCAGCACTCCGCCGGTGAGTGAACGCTCCGCCTTCGACATGGCCGGTCCTGTGCCCGGCTTCAGATTGGAGATGGCCAGGGCGTACATCATGTAGAGACCCGAAAGCAGTAGCCCGGGGATCAGCGCGCCCGCGAACAGACCGAGGATCCCCACCCCCATCTGCTGAGCCAACAGAATGAGGACCAGCGACGGCGGCAACATCTGGGCCAGGGTTCCCGATGCAGTGATCGCTCCGGTGGCCAGCTTGTGGTCATAGCCGAGCCGGACCATCGTCGGCAGCGACAGCAGGCCCATCACGATCACCGTCGCGGCCACCACGCCGGTGGCGGCGGCGAGCAGCGTGCCCACGAAGATCACGGCCACCGCCACCCCGCCTTTCAGCGGCCCCATCAGCATCCCGATGGCGTTGAGGAGCCGTTCCGCCATTCCCGATCTCTCCAAGATGGCGCCCATCAAGACGAAGAAGGGGACCGCCAGCAGGTTGGCATCCGACAGCGCCCCGAACCAGCGAGCGGGCAGGACGTTCAGTCGGGCGGGGTCGAAGACGTCGAGCAGGTCGCCGACGAACGAGAAGGTCAGTGCGCTGGCTGCAAAGGAGTACGCCACGTTGTAGCCGATGAGGATCATGCCGATGAACAGCACGAACATCAGGATGGAGAGAACAACGCCGAGTTCCATCGGCTACTCCACCCTTGTCGGGGCTTCGTGCTCGGCCAGGTCGCCCAGTTCGGGGCGATCGATGAGCACCATGAACGACTTGATGGTCTGGGCGATGATCTGGCTGGCGAAGAGAATGAAGCCGATCAGCATGAGGAGCTTGATCGGTCCACGGGGGAGGCCTCCGGCGTCAGCCGATCGCTCCCAGACCTCCCACACCCGCCAGGTGAGCCAGGTGCCGTCGAACTTACGGCCCAATGCCTGCGCCGAGTACGGCCAGAGAATCGTGAGCGACATCCACAGAAACGGGAGGAAGAAGACGACGTGACCGATGACATCGATCCACGCCTTGGTCTTGTCAGAGAAGTGGGTCCACCAGAAGTCGATGCGCGGGTTCACGTCTTCGCGTACCGCATAGTTGAAGCCCAGCAGGAAGAGCGCACCGAACGTCATCCATTGCAGGTCGAAGACCTGACCGATGATGATGTCGCGTTGGATGAAGCGGGCGATATACCTGGTCGTCACGTTGAACAAGCCCAGGAAGAAGACGATCCAGGCCAGCGCCATGGCTATTGATCCCGTCAGCGTGGTGACCCGTTCGATACCCAGACGGATCACATGCAGCACCCCGATGATGCCAGTCGGCCATTCGACGGCGGCCGGTTCCTTGTGACGAGCGGTAGTGAAACGTTCGAGCAGCTCCTCGGCCTTCTCGGTCGCGTCGTCCGAACGCCGATCCGTCATCGAACGGCCCTTGAGCCGGGTCGCACAGCCTTCATGCGGTGGCAACGTAGCATCGGCGCGTGTCGATAGCCCGCAATCCGGTGAGGTTCGTCGGCCGAGACCGCGTCGCAACTGTCCGGGTCGCAGCCTTGATCATGGCGGTCTTCCTGGCGGGTTGCGGCGAGGTGGAGCCCGCCGGTCGGTCGGTCGTCGTCCAGTATTCGGGCTGCGGCGATGGCTTCGGAGGGGCCGCGTCGGGTGTCCTCGTGGGACCCGAGCGAGTCGTCACGGTGGCCCACGCCGTGGCGCAGGCGGACGCGGTCTTCGTCGGTTGGAACGCGGTCGACCATGAGGCCCATGTCATTGGGTACGACCCTCGAACGGACCTGGCGTTGCTCGACGTGCCCGGGCTGATCGCCGATCCCGTGGCCTTCGCCGAAGCGCAGATCTCCTCGCCTGTGGCGATCGTCGGCGGCCTGGTCTCCGGAGACGTCAACGCAACCGTCGCCGCCGTGGTGAAGATCCGAATCGAAGAAGTGCTGGGAACCCGGAAGGTGAGCCGCCACGGGCTGGAACTGCGGGCGCCCGCTGTGGTGGGGGACAGCGGCGCCGGCGTGTACGACGAACGCGGCCGGCTCGTCGGCGTGATCTTCGCCGTCAACGACGACGGATCTGCGGTTGCCTGGGCGACGGCCGCCCGCGAGGTGCAGGCGCTCTTGGAGAGGAATCCCGAGAACTGGGAATGTGATCCCCAGCGCTCCCGTCTGGTCGCCAATCAGGACTGAGCGATCCGCTGGATCGCTTGCTCCGAGCTCTTCGGAACCGTGTACACCGCTTCTCCCACCTGCCAGTCGGTGGCGAGCACGGTGCCTCCCACAACCTCGATCTGTGTCGACGCCGGAAGCCGCTCGATCACATCAGTGGCGTACTGGCGGATGCGGCTGGCTTTCAGCAGGAGCAGACCTCGGGTTGTGCGAGCCAGCACCCGGTAATCGGTGGTGGCGTTGACAGCGATCGCACCGGCGGCGAACGCCAGCGCCACCCGTGTGGAGAGTTCTGTGAATCCGGCCCACTCGGCCGTGAGGAACACTGCCAGTGCGGCGATGATCGAATACGGGATCATCCAGCGGTGGCGCGTCCACATGAAGGCGGCCTCTTGAAGTTCGGTGCCTTCGTCGAGGAAGCGGGCGACCGAGCGGAAGAGGATGGCGCGGCGCATGTTCAGACCGGATCCACCCGATTGCGATGGTCTCCGCGGCGCCATCTCGGCTCGGGTGCGGTGTGGAGCATCGAGGTGATCCATCGGCGGGTGTCGGCCGGGTCGATGACGGCGTCGATCTCGAAGTGGGTCGCCATGTTCAAGGCCGTCCCCTTCTCGTATTCGCGGGCGACCAATTCCTGATATCTCGCCTCACGCTTCTCGGAGTCGTCGATGGATTCGAGCTCCCGGCGGTAACCGTGGCGCACCGCTCCTTCGAGGTTCATCATCCCGAACTCTCCAGTCGGCCATGCCACCGTGAAGGCGGTGGACTTGAAGGCTCCGGCGGCCATCGCTTGGGCACCGAGACCGTACCCCTTGCGGAGGACGACGGTGCCCACCGGCATACCGGTGTTGGCACCGGTGACCATCAGGCGCCCGGCGTGCCGAAGGAGCGCCTGGCGTTCGGATTCCGGTCCGACCATGAATCCGGGGGTGTCGGCGAGGATGACGACCGGAACGTCGTAGGCGTCGCACAACGTGAGGAAGCGGGCCGCTTTGGTCGCTCCGACCGCCTCGATGGCGCCGCCCATGTGCGAACCGACGTTGGCGACGATCCCGATCGGATGGCCCTCGACGCGGGCGAGCGCGGTCAGCATTCCCGGTCCCCACTCGGCTCGCAACTCGAGGACCGAATCGGTGTCGGCGAGGATCCGGACGACCTCGCGTATGTCGTAGATCTGGGTCCGATTCTCGGGAACGATCTGACGCAGCGCGTCCTGGTCGGCGCACTCCCAGTCTCGGAGCGGACCCTGGAAGTACGACAGGTACTTCTTGGCGAGGCGGGTGGCGTCGGCTTCGTCCCGGGCCCGAATGTCGACCACGCCGGACGCGATCTGATCCTCGATCGGCCCGATCTCGTTCGGGGAGTACGTCCCGAGCCCGCCACCCTCGATCATCGCCGGTCCCCCCGCTCCCAGGTTCGAGTCGTTGGTGGCGATGATCACGTCTGCGCAGGCCGCGAACACGGCGTTGCCTGCGAAGCAGTACCCAGCGACCACTGCGACGGTGGGTGCTCGGCCGCTCATCTGAGCCATCAGCCGGAAGGTCGGAACCTCGAGACCCGCGATGACGGGTAGGTCGACGTCACCCGGTCGTCCCCCGCCTCCCTCGGCGTAGAGGATCAGCGGCAAGCGGTCCTCGATCGCCCGGCGGAGGAGGCGGTCGGTCTTGGCATGGCCCCGAAAGCCCTGCGTGCCGGCCAGGATGGTGTCGTCGTAGATGACAACCGCGGTCGTGGCGAGCGCCGCGTCGAAGTGGTTGCCGCTCACGGTGCCGATGCCGGTGATGACCCCGTCGGTGGAAGTGCGCTCGATCAGATCCTCAGTGGGGTGGCGGGTTTCCTGGGCGGCGATCGCGAGGGCCCCGAACTCGGTGAATGAGTTCGGGTCGACCAGGTCGGCCAGATTGGCGCGAGCTGTGCGACGTCCTCGTGTCGTGCGGCGCTCCACTGCGGCTGGGCGGCGGTCGTCTTCGAGGCGGGCATGGCGGTCGAGTACGGCGTCGAGATCGGCTCGGATACCGGGCTCGGTCTCGGTCGGCGGGGGAGTGGAGTCGACTGTGCCGGGCGTGAGGTGGGCCAGCAGGTCGCCGGTTCCCACGACGTCTCCGACTCCGACGGCGATCGCGTCCACGGTCCCGCCGGCAGGGGCGGTAACAGGGTGTTCCATCTTCATCGACTCGAGCACCACCAACGCCGTGCCGCTCGCAACAGCCTCACCGACGGTGACGGGGATGGCGATGACGGTTCCGACGAGCGGCGAAGTGACATCCATCCCGCCATTGAACCAGGGCCCGGCGAACCCAGGGTTCAGCGATACCGTTTCGGTATCTGGGAGCCCACAGTTCATGGCAGCGCGGGGCTATTCGTCGAACCGTGGGCTGGGGAGTACCGATCCGGTACTCAGGAACCCAGGGTACGCGACACCCCTTTTTTCAGATGTTGAGTTGGCGGGCGGCGAGGTCGCGCATGATTTCTTCGGAGCCGCCGCCGATGGCGTTGACCCGGACTTCTCGGTAGATGCGTTCGACCGGATTGCCGCGCAGGTACGACGCCCCGCCCAGGATCTGGGCGGCTTCTCGGGCGCATGACTCCATCGTGAGGCTGGCTTGCACCTTGCACTCGGCGAGTTCGGCCGCCGGCGTTTCTCCCTGGTTCACTCGCCACGCCAGTTGCTCCAACCATGCGGTGGTGGCGTTGATCTGCCTGTCCATCTCGACCAGCTTGTGGCGTATCACCTGGTGGTCCGCCAGCCGGGCGCCGAAGGTCTTTCGCTCCCGCGCCCATGCCAGCGCTTCTTCGAAACACACGCGGGCGCCCATGGCCATGCCGGCGATCATGAACAGCCGCTCGGAGTTGAAGTTCTCCATGATCAGCCGGAACCCGCCGTTTTCTTCGCCGAGCAGGTAGCGGGCGGGCACCCGGCAGTCGTCGAAGTAGAGCGTGGCGGTGTCCGAGGCCCACCA
>JBBDQP010000063.1:0-15778 GCA_040905965.1 Acidimicrobiia bacterium | reverse complement strand
CAGCATCGCCGGGAGGATCTCGGCTTTCACGTCGTCTGATCCGCCGCGCTGGATGGGCGGCGCCCCGATGTAGTTCGAGAACAGTGATGCCGGGACGCCGCCGGCGCCACATCGAGCCAGTTCTTCGGAGAGGATCACGAAGGCGAGCGCGTCGTGGCTTCCCATCCCGCCGTATTCGGCGTCGAAGCCGATCCCGAAGAGCCCGATCGCTCCCGCCTTGCGGTAGAGGTCGCGGGGAAAGGTCTCGGCTTCGTCCCATTCGTCGACGTTCGGGGTGATCTCCTTGGAGACGAACTCGGCGACGACCTTGCGGAAGAGGTCGTGATCGTCGTTGTAGACGAGAGATTTGGACATCACACCCCCAGGCCGCGGCCGATGATTTCTTTCATGATCTCGGTGGTTCCCCCGTAGATCGTCTGGACTCTCCCATCCATCCAGGCTTTCGCGATCGGATATTCACGCATGTACCCGTATCCGCCGTGCATCTGCACGGCCCGGTCGACGAGACGCACCTGCATCTCCGTGCACCACCATTTTGCCTCTGCGGCGTCTTCGGCGGTGAGGGTGCCGTCGTTGAGAGCCTCGATCTGGCGATCCACGAACGTCCAGCCCAGGTCGAGTTCGGTGCGCATTTCGGCGAGGACGAACCGGTTGTGCTGGAAACTCCCGATCGGCCTTCCGAACGCCTGCCGTTCCTTGGCGTAGGCGAGCGTCCAACCGAAGGCGGCTTCGGCGGCGGCCATTGCCCCGACCGCGATCGACAGTCGCTCCTGGGGGAGCTTGTCGACGAGTTGGAAGAACCCTGTCCCTGGGGCGCCGAGAAGATTGGTGGCGGGTACTCGGACGTCGGTGAAGAACAGCTCGCTTGTGTCTTGGGCATGCATCCCGACCTTGTCGAGATTCCGCCCGCGGCTGAAACCCGGCAGGCTGGATTCGACCACGATCAGCGACAGCCCGGCGTGGGTCTGCTCCGGGTCGGTCTTGGCGGCGACGATGACGAGGTCGGCGTTCTGGCCGTTCGAGATGAACGTCTTCTGGCCGTTGACGATGTAGCTGTCGCCATCCAGCATTGCGGTGGTCCTGATGGAGGCGAGGTCGGATCCGGTGCCCGGCTCGGTCATCGCAATGGCGGTAACGAGTTCGCCGGAGGCGATCCCTGGGAGCCAGCGCGACTTCTGTTCGTCGCTGGCAGTGAGGAAGTAGGGAATGATGATGTCGGTCTGGAGGCTGATCGCGGCCCCCGCCGGACCGACGCCGAGGCGGGCGTATTCCTCGGCCATCACGGCGTTGTAGCGGAAGTCGCGGACGCCACCCCCACCGTGTTCGACCCCGATGCTCATGCCGATGAACCCGTGCGCTCCTGCGGTGAGGAACAATGACCGGTCGACTGCACCGTTCGACTCCCACTTCTCGTAGTGGGGGACGATCTCGGTTTCGACGAACTGGCGGAATGAGCGCCGGAACAATTCGTGGTCCTCGTCGTACAGCGTGCGTCGCACTTTCACCCCGTCGTTGACAAACAGAACGGCCTGTCTGTAAGTTAGGTGGCCATGTCTCGCCCCGTCAACACGACGACCGTCGAGCGTCGCACCCAGGAGGAACGTTCGGCCAGTACTCGGCAGGCGGTGTTGGATGCCACCATCGCCTGTCTGATCGATCACGGATATCGGGACACGACGACGACTGCGATCCAGGAGCGGGCGGGGGTATCGCGGGGGGCGCTCACTCATCAATACCCTTCCAAGAACGATCTCCTGGCGGCGGCCATCGTCCATCTCGCCGAGGTCAGAGCTGACGAGATGCTGGCCGCCTCCCAGCGGATGCCGCATGACTCTGACCCCCTCGAGGCAGGGCTGCGGGTGCTGTGGGCGACCTTCAAGACCGACCTCTTCCAGGCGGCGATCGAGCTGTGGGTCGCATCCCGTACCGATGACGAACTTCACGCGACCCTGCTCGACGCGGAACGCGAGATCGCCCGTCAGTATCACCGGGCGGGCGCAGACATGTTCGGAGACCTGGCGACTCGCCCGGGTTTCGTGCCGGGGATGGAATCGGTGGTGATCCACATGCGGGGAGCTGCGCTGACGGGGATTCTGCGCCGAGCCGACAAGGACGAGGAGACGATCCTCGAATGCATGGCGATCCTGCGGTCTGCGTTGGACGGGAGCGAGTCGTGAAGCCGCTGACCGACGTCCGGATCGTCGAGATGGCCGGCCTTGGGCCCGTCCCGTTCGCGTCGATGTGGTTCGCCGACATGGGCGCCGACGTCGTTCGCATCGATCGGAAAAGTGGAGGAACAGAGCTGGCCGGAGTCGAGCCGGCGTTCATCCGTCGGGGTCGTCGATCGATCGAGCTGGACCTCAAGCATCCTGACGGAGCCGAAGCAGCATCCGACCTGATCGCTTCGGCCGATGCCGTCCTCGAAGGTTTCCGCCCAGGGGTGATGGAGCGGTTGGGTCTTGGCCCGGAACCGTGCAGGCAGCGCAGCCCGAACCTCGTCTACGGCCGTATGACAGGGTGGGGTCAGACAGGGCCGTGGGCGTCGACAGCGGGACACGACATCGACTATCTCGCCCTCAGCGGCTTGCTCCACGCCATCGGCCCTGCCGATCGACCAGTGCCGCCGCTGAACCTCGTGGCTGACTACGGGGGCGGGGCGATGATGCTCATTGCCGGGGTCCTCGCCGGGTTGATGGCGGCTCGCATGGGACGGGGCGGATGCGTCGTCGACGCGGCGATGGTCGAGGGGGCGGCCTATCTCGGTTCGACGCCGTATGCCCTGATGGGGGAGGGCTGGTGGCAGGCCAAACGGGAGTCGAATCTCCTCGACGGTGGTGCACCGTATTACCGGACGTACGAGACGGCCGATGGCGAGCACATGGCCGTCGGGGCGATCGAACCGCAGTTCTACGCCGCCTTGCTCGCCGGACTCGGTCTGGCGGCCGAGGATCTTCCGTCGCAGAACTCGGTGGCGGACTGGCCGGATCTGCACGAACGATTCGCCGCCACGTTCCTCACCAAGTCGCGGGAAGAATGGTCTGCGGTCTTCGACGGGACGGATGCATGCGTGGCGCCGGTTCTCTCGATGGCCGAGGCCCCGCTCCATCCGCACAATGTGGCTCGCACGGCGTTCGTTCAGCATCGCGGGGTCGGTCATCCCAGTCCTGCTCCACGTTTCGACGACGCCGTCGATCCCGATCCGTTGCCATTCGTCTCGTCCGGTGAACACACCGACGAGGTCCTCACCGAATTGGGCTACTCGTCCCAGCGGATCGCTCGATTGCGGGCCGAGGGGGCAGTCCGTTGACGCTTTTGGCGTCATGCTCCGATCGACAAATGGGGGTCTTTCGACCCCCGTTCCTGTGTCTGCGGCACGGAGACGTGTCCGACCTGGCGTCTACTCTGGGTAATCCGGAACGTTGGGAATTTTGGACACTCACATCACCGAACTTGCACATGAGCTGAGGACGCCGCTGACCGGCATCCTTGGTGCGATCGACCTTGTGACTGACGCGCCCGTTCCGCTCGACGAGGCCGAGATCGCCGAGCTTCTGGCCGTCGCCCGATCGGAAGCCAATCAGCTGAGATCGATCGTCGAGGGCGTGGTGCAAAGGACACGACTGGACGCAGGCACCGTCGAGGTCAAGCGCCGGCCCACGGCTGCGGTGTCCTTGGTAGAGAGGGCGCTCGCTCGATTCCCCGGCGTTTCGGATCGCACGGCCGTCATCGGGGACCCCTCGCTGGCCGTGGATACCGACTCGTCACTTGCAGAGCAGATCCTCACCAATCTCGTCCAGAACGTGGCCCGATACGCGCCATCAGGACCCGTCTCGGTGTTGCTGGAACGATCCGGCGATCTTGTCCACATCACGGTTCGCGACAGTGGGCCAGGGCTTCCGGGCGGCAAGGTTCCGTCGTCGCAGGGGCTTGGAGTCGGGCTTGCGACCAGTCGCCGGTTAGCGGAGACGCTGGGCGGTTCGCTCGAGTCGATTCCATCGTCGACGGGGGCTTCGTTCCGGCTCTCGCTGTCGGCTTCGGATGAGCGAGTCGAGCCGACCAATCGCCCCGACTCGACCGCGCCACCGCCGCGAGCTCGGCTGCTCCAAGAGGTCGCCGATCTTCTCGTCGGCACGTCGCTCGAACGGATACTGACGGGTGTGGGTCGGCTGGGTCGGGAGATGTTGGGCGCCTCGACCGTCCGAGTCTTCGAGGTGCGGGATCGGGATCTCGTCTGGCTCACCGCAGACGGAGGTCAGCACGTCTTCAGGTTGGATGCCGTCGCCGCGTCGGTGCTGGAACTCGACAATGGCGCGGTCACGAGGATCGCCGACCGACCGTCGTGGATCGAAGATCTGCGCGAGACGTCCGTGTCTGCGGTCACGATGCGCTCGGTCGACGGGTTGGAGGGCCTGCTCGTGGTCGCATGGCGCGCGGGAGAGGAGCCGGGGTTCGCGGAGGGCGTGTTGCCGGCGCTGGCTGCTCTGGCGCTTGTCGGGATCGATCGGCGCTCGCTGGGGGCCGAACTCGACTTCGAACGGCGGGTGCGGGCTGAAGTCATGGACTCGCTCCCGATCGCCATCTCGATTTTCGCCGGCGATCCGCCCCGTGTGATTGGCTCGAACCGGGCCGAAAGGGAGATGTTGGGTCTTGCCGCCGACGGTGACCGACCCGGGGATCTTGACGAGAGCCAGCGGGCGTTCGAGGTCAGATTCGAGGATGGAACCCCACTCGATCTGGAGAACGCACCGGTCGTCGAGACAATCCGCACTGGACAGTCCACCGGGCCCTTCTACCTCCGGTTGACGCGGGTCGACGGATCCGAGATCGTCGCCCGCACCCATTGCGCCGCCATTCGGGATTCGAAGGGTGCGGTGATCGGGGCAGTGGTCACCGCCGAGCCGATCGGCTCCTAGCGCACTCGCCGCCGAGTGTCGCGTGGGTGGGTGCGTACGGGGTACCTTTTGCGTGTGCTACCTGACGTCCTCCGACTCGAACCGGCCCTCGTGGAGCGCCCGTGGGGCGGTCGGCGCCTCGAGCGCTTTGGGCGTTCCTTGCCTGACGTGGTGCCCATCGGGGAGAGTTGGGAGATCGCCGACCTCGCCATCGGCGGCGAGCCGTTCGCGGCGTTGTGCACTCTTGTGGTCGACGGCCCGCTCCGCGGCGCGAGCCTCGCCGACTTGATCGACCGCTACGGGTCTGAACTGATGGGGAGTGCCGCGCCGACGACTGACGGCCGGTTTCCGATCCTCGTCAAGCTGCTCGACGCCCGCCAGCACTTGTCGGTCCAGGTCCACCCTCCCGACGATGTGGCTCGGTCCGATCCGTCGATCCGCTCGAAGAACGAGTCTTGGTACCTCCTCGATGCCGAGCCTGGATCGACAATCTGGTTCGACATCCTGGCTGACGTCACCCATGACGATCTCACGCAAGCGCTCGGCGGGAGAGGCGTCGTCGACCTCCTCGGCAGGTTGCCCGCTGAAGTGGGGGCGTTCCACCACATCCCGGCGGGCCGGGTGCATGCCCTCGGCGCCGGGGTGCTCGTCCTGGAGGTCCAGACCCCCTCGGACACGACATTCCGGATCTACGACTGGAGCGAGGAGTACGAGCGCCCGGACCGGGAGCTCCACGGTCCGGTGGCGCTCGAATCGATCGTGAGAAGCGATCCGGCCGCGGTATCGCTTGCGGCGATGAGCACACCAGGAGTACGGGCCCTCGTGTCGACTCCCGACTACTGGATGAAGGAGCATCGGACGCGGACGGGTCGGGTCTCTTTGGACCCCCGCGCCGAGTTACGTGTCGTCACTGTCGCCCGAGGTCGAGTGATTCTCGGCGGTGAGATCCTGGAGACCGGCGCGTCGCGCATTCTGCCTGCCTCGTCGAAGCTTCTCGGGCCACTGGCGTGTTCCCCGGATGCGGTGGTCATCGAAACCGGGATCGTGTGATGTGTCACCGATTGTTGGCCGAGAAGTGCATCGGGTCGTCGAGGGTCGACCAGCGCCCTCCCCAGAACCACCCGATGTCGTCGAAGGCGCCAACCGCCACGCTGCCCTCGACGATCATCCCGGGTCGAGCCAACGAACGGTCTGTGTAATACGAAGCCAACTCAGGCAGCACCAGGTCGTCTTTCACGTAGGGGTTGTGGAACGGGTTGATGTCGACTGCCAACCCGTAGGCGTGCATCGACCACGACGTCGATCCCACCACCGGCCGGCAGACGAAGGCCGTCGTGACGTTGCCGTCGCCGGTGGGAGGCAGGTCGAGTTCGTCCGCCCGAACGACCCGCATCTGCTCGATCGGGAATCGGGCGTCGTGCAGGTGTGAGAAGACTCCGACGATCGATTCGGCGTGATCGGCGTGGACGATCAGCTCGCCGGTGTGGTGGTCGCCATCGAACCCCCAATGCGAGACGATCAGATAGGAGAGATCATCAAGCGATACAGGGCACCCGGTGCTCCAGGTCGACCGGGCAACCACGTCGGGAGGAACCGGCCCGATCGTCGACACGAACGAACGGACCGTCGGCGGCGGAAGCAGGTCTAAGGTCGAGAATGAACGGTCGACGAGGTCCTCAGGTGTGGGACTGACCTCGCCGAAGCCGTCGGGACGAAGCGAAAGTGGGCGCGTACCCAGCCACCCAGGCGGAGCATGCGGGTCCGGCGTGGTGGTTGTGGTCGTCGTCGGCGCGGTCGTCGTGGAACTCGTTGTCGATGTCGTGACAGATGTCGTCGGGGCCGACGATGGGGGCGGGGCAGTGGTCGAAGCCACCATTTCGGTGGACTGACACCCGGGGATCCCGATCACGAAAACAGCGAGGACGACACGAAGGCGCACCGCGCGAGCGTATCGGGGCCTTGTAGTAACGGCATTGGACCAATCTGTCCTTCATCTGCTCGTCATTGGGACCGAAAATGACAACAACGACATGAATTCTGGAACGGCACTCGTCCCGACCCCGGTGGCCCGGCTCAATCGCGGCCTATTGGGGCTCCGAGTCTCGCTGTACGCGGTGGTGCTGTTCGGGCTGATGGAGGCTGGTGCGGCGGTCTGGGTACTGGTAGCCGTCGCGTCGATCGTCGCCGTCCCCGCCATTCGGCACCCTTTCCTCGTCAACCGGCGTGTCCATTTCGGGGTGGCGACGTCGATCATCGTCGAGTTCGTGCTGTGGTACGCCTACGGACCTGTCCTGGGCCTCGACTTCGTCCCGATCGTCTCGGTGTCCGTCGCGGCCCTGCTCCTGTCACGTCGGGCGGCGACCCTGACCTGGGCCGGTGCAATGGTCTCGCAGGCGGCGTCGATTCTGGTGGCGATGATGGGCGGCCCGCCCGGAGCAGTGCTCACCGGTGGCGTGCTCATCCGGCGGGAGATCGTGGCGCTCGTGCTGATCGCCATGGTCGGGCCCGCCTTTCGGGCGATCGCCAACGTGCTCAGCGACCTGCAGACCGAGTTGGCAGAGCGGGTGCAGGCCGAGACTCGACTCACCGAACTCGTCGCAGAGAAGGATCGCTTTCTGGAAGGAGCGGCGCACACCCTTCGGACCCCTCTCACCGGAGTTCTCGGTCTTGCCCAAGTCGTCGACGCCGGAGGACTGGATGCTGACGAGCAGAGAGAGTTGGTCGAGACGATTGTTGCCGAAGGGCGTCGACTCGTTCGTGCCGTTGACAACGTCATCGTCGGCAGTCGTCTCCCGATGGGTCGAGTCGAGGTTCTTGTGAGGCCGATCTCACTGGCGGAGGCTGCGATGGCGGCCTCGGCGGGAAGGGCGACCGTCGAGGGTGCGGCAGAAGCAACCGGGGACCCTTCGCGGGTGGTGACGGTGATCGGGAACCTGATCGACAACGCGGAGATCTATGGCCAGGACCCAATCACCGTGACCATCTGGGCTGACGATTCGCGAGCCTGGTTCGAGGTAGCCGATGCCGGACCGGGAGTCCCGGAGTCGGTACAGGAGTCGATGTTCGAGCGATATGAGACACGGTCCCATTCTTTGACGCAGCCCGCATCGATGGGGCTTGGACTCCCCGTTTCCCGCGAACTGATGCGGGCGATGGGCGGCGATCTCGTGTGCGTCGGTGACGGCAACAGGTTCCGAGGCTCCCTGCCGTTGTGGCAGGTTCCCGATGTCGTCTGAGGCGCCACTCCTCGTTCTTCACGAGGGCTGGGGGCGTTCGGCTGACATCGATTCGGTCGTCGATCGCTTTTCCCACCGCGGATACACGGTGACGGCCCCGGATCTCTTCGAGGGTTCGTCGCCTTTGCGGGCCTTTGCCCCAGCGCTCGTCCAGTTGCGAACAGGGCGTGGGTCGATCTTCGACGTGGCCCGATCGGCGCTGGACAGCTTCGGCTCGTCCCGTCCAGTGGCGGTTCTTGGCCTCTCGCTGGGTGCGGCGGTGGCACTCCGGATGGACATCGACGGTCCGGTCGTGGCCGCCTACGGCCATGTGCCTCGGAAGGTGGCCGCCCGCGGTCCCATCCTCGGCATTTTCGGATCAGCTGACTTCGCCTTGACCAGATCCGCCGCACTGCTCGCGACACATCCGAACGCAGACGTCCGGACATTCGACGGAGCCGGACATTCGTTCCTGATCGATCCGTCTGTCGGGGTTCCATGGAAGATCCCGAGCGTCGGTCCCCATCCTGCGGCTTCCCAGGCCTGGGAGGCCATCTGCGAGTTCCTCGACTCCCGACGCGATGCCGCGACGGGGGATTTCGGGGTGTCCCGGGGGCAGTAGCGTTCGCTGATGCGCGAGCTGTTCCGGATCCCCGCCTACGCCGTCGTGTGGGTGGTCGGGTTCTTCCAGGGCATCGGATTTTTCCTCCTCGTCAACGTGCCTGGGCGGTTCCTCGAACTCGGTCTCACCGAAGGTTCCATCGGCCTCGTCTACTCGGTGGCTGCCTTCGCCGGGCTCGCCATCAGACCGTTGCTCGGTCGAACTCTCGATGTCGTCAGACGGCGCACCGTGATCCGGATCGCTGGCTTCATCAACGTCGCCGCGGTACTCGGCTTGGCCCTGACGGCGGTTGCGGGACCGGGCTTGTACGGATGGTTCGTGCTCGCTCGGGCGTCACAGATCGCCATCTTCACCGCCACCTTGACCTACGCGGCCGACTCCTTGCCGACCGAACTGCGGACTCGCGGCCTGGCGATATTCGGTCTCTCCGGTCTGATCCCGATCGCTGTTTCGAACCTCGTCGGGGATCGGATCATCGCCGCCGCCGGATACAGCGGGGCGATTGTCACTTCGGCCATGCTCGCCTTTGTGGCCGCGGTGCTCGTTTGGTGGTTGCCTGCGCTGCCGGTGCTGGGCCACCGGGCGCGTCGGTCGTTTTGGGCAGCTCTCGCCCAGCCGGATCTCCGGGTGGTCTGGTTCATCACGCTCGTCTTCGCCATGGGGACAGAGTCGCTCTTCTCTTTCATGCGGACCTTCGTCGAAGCCAATCCGGAGGCGGGCTCGCTCGGAGTCTTCTTTGCCGTATACGGGGGGTTGGCGGTCACGACCCGTCTCCTCAACGGCAGACGGTTCGACACGGTCATGCCGAGGAAGACGGCAGCATTCGGAGTGGCCGGACTCGGATTCGGGATGTTGCTGCTGTCCGTGGCGGTCGGACCCGTCGGGTTCCTGGCGGCGGCGGCACTGGGTGGGGCGGCCCACGGTGTGGTGTTCCCGGTTCTCAGCTCACAGGTCGTTGCCCGGGCGAGGACGGCGGAGCGGGGTTCGGCCGTGGCCACGTTCACGTCGATCTTCGATCTTGCGATCCTCGGTCTCGTACCGGTGGTGGGACTGTTGATCGACGTTTCCGGCTACACAACCGCCTTTTCCTCGGTGGCGATGGCGATGATCGGAGGCGCCGTGTTTTACTTCTTCTGGGACACCCGACGATCCGCCACCCTGGACCTCACTTCCGCCGCCGCCGACTGAAGTCCAATCGAACCCAGGGTTTGTTCGGACGTCTAGGTCCGAAAATAGCCCACGGTTGGAACGGGAATAGAGGCCGCGGCCGAACCCTTGACCTGAGAGATGAACACGCACATGGAACTTGGACTCACGACGTTCGCCGAGGCGATGCCCGATCCGGAGACGGGGGCGGTCATCGGACACGGGGAGCGGCTTCGTCAGGTCGTCGCCGAGGCGGAACTCGCGGAAGCCGTCGGACTCGAGATCTACGCGGTCGGAGAACATCACCGGGCTGACTTCGCCGTCTCTGCCCCCGCCATCGTTCTGGCGACGATCGCCGGCCGTACCAACACGATCCGGTTGTCCCCCGCAGTCACCGTCCTGTCGTCGGACGACCCGGTGCGGGTGTTCCAGCAGTTCGCCACCCTCGACCTCCTCTCCTCCGGCCGGGCTGAGTTGATGGTCGGTCGGGGCAGCTTCATCGAGTCGTATCCATTGTTCGGCTTCGACCTCGCCGACTACGACGAACTCTTTGCCGAAAAGCTCGATCTGCTGCTCCAGATCAGAGACAACGAACGGGTCACGTGGACTGGCCGCTTCCGAGCCCCGCTCGACAACCAGCTCATTACGCCGAGACCGGTCCAAGACCCTCTCCCGATCTGGGTGGCGGTCGGCGGCAACCCCGCTTCGATGGTTCGCGCCGGGTTGCGTGGCCTGCCGGTGGCGCTGGCGATCATCGGCGGGGACCCTGAGCGTTTCGCCCACCTCGGCGAGATCCATCGCCGATCGTTGCGCGAGGCCGGGTACGACCCTGAGACCGTGCCTCTCGCGGTGCATGCCCACGGCTATGTCGCAGACAGCGAAGAGCAGGCTGCCGAAGAGTTCTACGACTCCTATGCGGTCGCCATGAGCCGGCTCGGCCGTGAGCGCGGGTGGGGCCCGATGACCCGGATGCAGTACGACATGATGCGTGCTCCGGCAGGCTCCTTGGTCCTGGGTGATCCCGAACAGATGGCAGAGAAGATTCTCCGCTGGAAGGAGATCCTCGGGATCAGCCGATTCATGCTGCATGTGAGTGTCGGAACGATGCCCCACGAGAAAGTGTTGCGTTCGATCGAGTTGCTGGGAACCAAGGTCGCCCCACTGGTCAACGGTGGTTGAGTCAGCCCGAGCAGAAACAGCGGTTGGGTAACGTCCGGGGCGATGCGTGAGCCATGGGATCCTGCCATTCGATTCGACCCACACTCGTATTGGAACGAGCTGCGCGAGGTCGAACCGGTGGCGCCGAGAGTGGGTCCCGTCACCGGCAACACCTTCTGGCTGCTGACTCGCTACGACGATTGCGTGACGGCGCTTCGATCTCAGGTGCTCGGCAGGGAGCCAGAGAAACATCTCGATCCTGAGCTGGTGGCCAACTTCGGCAACCAGGGGCCGTTCGAGGTCCTCGGCAAGAACATGCTGTTCCTCGACCCTCCGGATCACACACGCTTGCGAGGACTGGTGCGTGACGGCTTTTCCAACCGGACTGTCGAAGGGCTGGTTCCGAGGATTCAGGCGATCGTCGACGAACTGATCGACGAGATCGGCGATGCGCCGTCGTTCGATCTGATCGAAGCGTTCGCGCTCCCGCTCCCTGTGATCGTGATTGCCGAACTCCTTGGAATCCCCGCCACCGATCACGGCCGGTTCCGTACCTGGACAGACGCCTTTCTGGGTCGGATCGGCACGGAGGAGGATTCGATGAGCGCAGGCATGGAGTTCATCCAATACCTGAACGACCTCGCCGACCGACGGCGAGCAGAGCCCGCCGACGACATGATCAGCTTTCTCGTCCACGCCGAGGAAGACGGTGAGCGACTCGACCATCAGGAGTTTCTGGCGATGGTCTTCCTGCTGCTGATTGCCGGACACGAGACCACCGTGAACCTCATCGGCAACGGTGTATTCGAGTTGACGAGACACCAGCAGGAGTTCACGAGGCTGATGGACGGGGCCGTGTCGGTGGAGTCGGCAACCGAGGAACTACTCCGATTTCATGGTCCGGTCGAGTCGACGCCGATGCGCTGGGTGTATGAGGATGTCGAGATCGGCGGTGTGGTGCTTCCCCCCGGTGCCTTGGTCCTCCCGATCCTCATGGGTGCGAACCGGGATCCGGCCGCCTTCGACGATCCGGACAGCCTCGACTTGGGCCGGGCACCGAATCGCCACATCGCGTTCGGTTCGGGAATCCACCTGTGCCTCGGCGCTCCGCTCGCCCGGCGTGAAGCCCACGTCGCCTTCGCGGGTCTGCGCGACCGGATCGGGCGGGTGGAATTGGATGTCGATCCGGCAGAATTGGCGTGGACACAGGGCTTCTTCCTGCGAGGAGCAAGATCGATGCGCGTCCGGAGGGCATCGTGAGCCAGTTCAGCAAGGGTCAGCGGATGGGACGCTCTGCCGGACTTGCCCTGTTCGCGGTTGTCGGGTTCTTCTATCTGGCCTCGGGTCTGGTGGTGCCGACCTGGCCGTGGCTCATCATCCTCAATGTGGTGGGTGTCTTCGCTCTCGTCATGACGATCAGGCTCTCCGCCGAGCGATGGTGGATGGCACTTGTCGGCCCGCTCGCCGCCATGGCTTTTTGGTACCTCTACGTGAATCTGGGCGGCGCCCTCGGCGGCTGGACGGCATGACGGGTTGGTCCCCGACCGAACCCCCGCCTTCGCCGTACACGTTCCCCGACCCTCGAACGGGCGGGCCCGACGACTGCATCGCGGTCGGCGGGGATCTCTCTCCCGGCACGCTGCTCCGCGCATACCGCAGTGGACTCTTTCCGATGCACCTGCCGGACGGCCGTCTCGGATGGTGGGCGCCGGAGCGTCGCGGGATCATCCCGCTCGACGGATTGCGAGTGAGTCGCAGCCTGCGTCGGTCGCTCCGTCGCTACGAGGTCACGGTCGATGAATCGTTCTCTGACGTCGTGACAGCCTGTGCTGATCCGTCGCGTCCGAGCGGTTGGATCACGTCCGAGATCCTCGACGCCTATGTGGAATTGCACCAACTCGGCTGGGCGCACTCCGTCGAGGTGTGGAAGGGATCGACCCTGGTGGGCGGCTTCTACGGAGTCGCAGTCGGTGGTGCATTCTTCGGTGAGTCGATGTTCCACACCGAGCGGGACGCTTCGAAGGTCGCCCTCGTTAGATTCGTCGAGGCATTCGCGTCGTCGGGCGGGAGGCTGCTCGACGTGCAGTGGGCCACCGCCCATCTCGTTTCGCTCGGAGCGGTCGAAGTGTCCCGTCACGACTACATGGCGCTCATGCACTCGGCCATCGCAGAGCCGTTTCCCACTATCTGGAACCCGTGAGGGCGACCGGCGGCGAGTAGCCTGCGCCGACAGGCGGGAGGAGCCCATTGGTCACGGTGCTGGCTGCAGTCGATCTCACCCAGTTGGGGAGACGCGTCGTCGACCGCAGTCGCCTGGTTGCCGAGGCAGTCGGCGGCGAGGTGTGCGTGTTCCACTCGGTCGAGCCGCTGACCGAGGCGTTCGTGGATTCCGGTATCGCCGAACTCATCCGGGACCATCGTCTGAAGATGACCCACGAACTCGCCGAGTGGTGCGCCGACCGCACCGACGTTTCGGTGGGGACCGTCACAGTCAAGGGTGCACCCTCGTACGAGGTGGTCAAAGCCTCGAAGAACGCCGATCTGATCGTGATCGGATCTTCCACGATCGACAACGCCGAGGTCGGTCCGACTGCGTTCCGGGTGGCCGAGACCGCTCGCAGCGATGTGCTGGTGGTGCGCCGTCAGCCGCGAGTCCCGTACCGACGCATCATCGTCGGGGTCGACTTCTCCCAAGGGTCGGTGAGAGCCGTCGAATCCGCCCTGCGATGGGCGCCCGATGCAGAGATCACTGCCGCCTACGTGCTTCCCTCCCGTTTCGACCCATACATGATTGCGGCGGGCCTGTTCCCGGAGGAGGTCGACCAGGCGAAGTTGGTTCGTCTCGGTGAAGCAGGTTTCCGGCTCGAAGAGTTCGTCGAACGGTGGCCGGGACGAGTTCGGCCGTACATCGCCGACGGCCCAGCAGACACCGTGCTGGAGGATGTCGCCCGCAGGCGCAATGCCGATCTCGTGGTCGTCGGGAGCCGCGGCGCTGGGGCTACTCGGATCGTGCTTCTCGGGACCGTGGCTGCCACGGTCCTTCGCTCGATGCCTTGTGATGTGTTGATCTCCAGGGTGCCCGGTGAATTCCGTCGTCCCTGATAGGGATCTGAGATGACAATTCGGGTCGGTCCCTTGGTGTCCTATCGCCGAATCCGGCTGCTCGTCGGCTCGGTTGCGACCGTCGGATGGACGCTGGTGACGGTGCTGGAGCCGGCGGCGTGGCCCCTCATCCCTGCCTCCGTGATCTTCACGGGAGTCACCTGGTCGAACGAGCGGTTCGGTGTACCGACCCGCGACATCCTCGTGGTCGGGGACGCCGTCGTCGTGCTGGGCGCACTCCTCTGGGTGCGGCCGTTCCCCGGTGCGGAGGCCCTCGGGCTGGCCGTCGTGTTCGGGAGCGCGGTGGTGATGGCATCCGGACGCTGGCTGCGATGGTTGTTGCCGTCCTTCACGCTGGCCGCCGTCGGTGGCGCGATGGCCAACTCCATCCTCCGGGACGACGCCACGTGGACGCAGGGGGCGATGGTGGGTAACGCCGCGGTTGCGTTGCTGGCGGGGATGCCGATCCTCTTCTGGATGGCTCGGACGATCGCCAGGGCGTTCCCGACGGAGAGTCTTCTCGCAGAAGCGGTCCCGAACCCAGCCGAGTTTTCTCACATGGTCGTCGAGAAGTCGCGCGAGGGTCTGGCAGTCATCGACTTCGAGTCGCGAGTCCGATTCGCCAACGATGCCTTTGCGGACATGTTCGGTTGGACCAAAGAGGAGTTGGTCGGCCAGTCGTTGGCCGGCGTCATGGATGACGAGACCTTCCGGCGTCACAACCAGGGGGTCCAAGGCGCACTCCTCTCTCGGCGGCGGATCGAGGCTTTCAACATGGAACTGGTGGGACGCCACCGGGAGGGACATCCCGTGACCGCGCTGGTGTCCCTCTCGGAGCTGACCGGCGGGGGAGAGCGGCTCGTCCTGGGGGCGGTGCGGGACGTGTCCGAGATCGCCGCACTGCGGACGAAACTCGAGGACTCGCTTGCGTCCAAAGACCGTTTCGTCGCCATGGTCTCGCACGAGTTGCGCACTCCGTTGACGGCCGTCGTGGCTTTCGCCGAGATGTTGCGTGACCAGGCCGGGTTGGCCGATGAAGAACGAGCCGAGTTCGTGGAACTGATCGCCGATCAGTCGCGGGAGCTATCGCACCTCATCGAGGACCTGCTGGTGTTCGCCCGGTTGGACACCCACGATCTGGACGTCTCGATACGACAGGCGGATCTCAGAGCCGAGGTGCTGACGGCGTTGAGCCCGTGGGTCGCTGTGCGGAGTATCGAGGTTGATCACGTCGGTCTGGCGCAGATGGTGCTCGTGGACCCCGGACGTCTACGGCAGATCGTGCGGAACCTGGTCGCCAACGCGGTCAAGCACGGCGGCGAGCGCATCGGCGTCTCGGCGGCAGAGGTAGACGGGCAGTGTCATCTCGTCGTGTACGACAACGGCCCGGGCGTCCCGGCTGGGTCTGTGGATCGGCTGTTCGAGCCCTTCTCCCATGCGCCCGACATGACCGGCCAGTCTCTGTCGGCGGGCCTCGGCCTCAACGTGTCACGCCGTCTCGCCGGTCTGATGGGTGGCACCGTCGACTATCGGCGGGTCGACGACCGCACCGAGTTCGTGCTCGTGCTGCCTCTCGCCGACTGACGTCGTACGCTTGCGCCCGCGGGCCGGTAGCTCAATCGGTTAGAGCAGCGGACTCATAA
>JBBDQP010000062.1:0-5674 GCA_040905965.1 Acidimicrobiia bacterium | reverse complement strand
AACGGTTTTCAAGACCGTCACCTTCGACCGCTCGGTCACCCCTCCTCGCAGCCGCAGGCTGCGCCGACATGGTACGACTGATGCCAACGCGTGAAGGGTGCCATCAGCCAACACGCTCCCGTGTTACCCGGCGTAGCCTCAGGCACGACGAAAGGACTGATAGATGGATTCGTCCGATCCCGCCTACAAAGGCCAAGCCGACTACACCCCGCGCCTGCTGTCGGTCTACGACCGTTTCGTCATTGGGTTCATGGGTCCCCGTGTGCTGCGGACCCCGATGGCCCCACTTCTCGATCAGTACCGGAACCTCGTGGGTCGGCGACATCTGGACGTCGGCCCGGGAACCGGTTGGTTCTTGAACCACGCCGACATTCCGACATCGACCCAGCTCACCCTGCTCGACCCCAACCCAAACGTGTTGGCTCACTCCGCCCTAGTCCTCGATCGCTTGCGTCCGGAGACCGTGGAAGCCGATGTGCTCAAGCCGCTCCCCGTTAGTGGCCCCTTCGATTCGGTTGCACTCAACATGGTCTTGCACTGTCTCCCTGGACCGCCGGAGCGCAAGTCCGCTGCGATCCGCAACCTTGCGGCGGTGCTCGCCCCAGACGGTGTGCTGTTCGGCGCAACGGTCCTGGGACGATCTGGGCCCCACACCCTTCCGGCCAGGGCATTCCTCTCCGTTGCCAATCGCAAGGGCGGCTTCGACAATCACCAGGACAGCCTCGACGGGCTGGAGAGCATGCTCGCCGAGTCGTTCAAGGAGGTCGACATCGCGCCGCTCGGTTCCGCCGCCCGGTTCGTAGCCCGTCGACCGCGAGCGAGGTGAGGCGTGGGGAAGGCTGACAAGGATTTAGGCGACGGCTCCCCTCGGCTGTTGACGGGCGGCAACCCGCAGATTCCGAAGGGGGAGGGCGACGCACCCGTTCAGGCCTATATCGCGGCGATGCCAGGGTGGAAAAGCGACCTGGGCCGGTATCTCGACGACATGATCGTGCGGGCCGTGCCCGGTGTCCACAAGGCGGTGAAGTGTCCTTTTTCCGGGGGACCTCACTCGACCCGATGCCTCCGAAGGGGTCGAAACATCCCGAGGTGCGCTACCTCGACATCTACGAGGCCCGATCGACGAAGACCTGCTGGTCTCGTGGATGAAACAGGCTGCCCGGCTGCCAGGCGAAAAGTTGTGACGGGTTCGGCGGAGGGGGAGGGATTCGAACCCTCGAAGAGCGTGAGCCCTTACGGCATTTCGAGTGCCGCGCACTAGACCGGACTATGCGACCCCTCCAGGGTCGGGCAGCGTACCGCCCCACGACCGGGCCGGCACACCCGGGATCACGACCTTCTCAGTCGTGAATGGCGGAGGGGGAGGGATTTGAACCCTCGAAGAGCGTGAACCCTTACAGCATTTCCAATGCTGCGCACTAGACCAGACTATGCGACCCCTCCGGGGAGCGGTCAGGATACCGAGGTGCCGAGACCCGGAAGCAAATCAGGAGCGACATGACAGACCGATGGAACGACGCGATGGACCGTGCTCTCGCCCAGGCGGCCCGGGCCGCAGGACACGAAGACGTCCCCGTCGGTGCCGTTCTCCTCGATCCGGACGGGACAGTCGTCGCCGAAGACCACAACCGGCGCGAGCAATCCGCCGACCCGACCGCCCACGCCGAAATCCTCGCCTTGCGGGCGGCGGCAACGGAATCCTGGAGACTGGACGGACACACCCTCGTCGTCACCCTCGAACCCTGCGCCATGTGCGCCGGTGCGGCGGTGCTCGCCCGTCTCGAGCGAATCGTGTACGGGGCGGCGGATCTCAAAGCCGGTGCCTGTTGGAGCCTGTACAACATCCCCCAGGACGAACGCCTCAACCACACGATGGAGTTGGTCGCGGGTGTCCGCCAGGAAGAGTGTTCGACAATCCTCGACGACTTCTTCGCCGCCCGTCGTCTTGAGAACGGGACGTCCACCTCGTAGCGTCGCGTATCCGCCCTTGGAGGGTGGGCGTTCGTCGGGTGCGGGTCCCGCGCAGCGAGACACGGTGAATCTGGTCAGGTCCGGAAGGAAGCAGCCATAAGCCGGCGGATCGGGTGTTGCGGGAGCGCCTGGCCCACAGACGGCGCCCACCCTCGAAGGGCGCTCTTCAGCGAAGGAAGTCGGCGGCGGTCTGGGCGTCGGTGGAGTCGTCGCCTCCGAGTCCGCGGGCGGCGAGTTCAATCGTCTGCAACGCCGACATCCCCTGCTCCGCCCCCCACGCCACGAGAGCGGCCACCGCCGCATCCGAGTCGTCACCCCAGTCGGTTCCCACCACCGTCCCGTCGCCGCCGACAGCGGATCGCGGACGAATTCGAACGGTTCGGGCACAGGCGTCGACGGGTACAGCGACACGATCTCGGCAGTGGCACCCGGTGCGAGCACATCGAGCCGGGCTTCGTCACCCCCACCCGCGAGACGATCCCGGCCCACCACCTCGAGGTCGTCGGCGTCAACAGCCACGAGGAACGTCGAGGCGGCGATCGCCGCTTCGGCGGCCCCGCTCCCCCCACCGCACGCCGCTACCGCTACGGCCAAAATCACGAAACGCTTTACGCCTTCTCCAGAACCACTCCGTGGACAAAACCGAAAGGACCCATCCTCCACGAAGCGACCACCGTCATCCCCGGCGCCACGTAGAGAAGTTCGGGGGGACCCAACTTGTCGAGCGAACGGTGGAGGTACCAATAGTCGGCAGGCGCTCGGACGATGAGCCCTGCCAGCGGGAGGAACACCGCCGAACCGAGCCTGTGGAACGCAGCGGCCAGTCTGTTCCGGGGTCGGCCCAAGTCGACGATGACCGCTCGTCCCCCGGAGCGGAGGACCCGTGTGATTTCGGCGAGGGTGTCGCGCACCGATGTGAGGTTGCGGAAGACGTATGCGCTGAACACCCCATCCAGACTGCCGTCGGCGAACGGAAGAGCCTCACCGACTGCGACCACCCGATCCGGAATAGGCCCAAGGGCAAGCATTTCGTGGACTGGGTCGAGGGCGATCACCCGCCGGTCGCCGAAGATCGGTGCGGCCGCGCCGGTCCCGCTCCCCAGATCGAGCACGGTCCCCGCCGGGAGATGGCGTGCCGCCCTTCTCCTCCAGTTCTGATCCTGTCCGAACGACAGGATCCGGTTGATGAGGTCGTAGCGACGGGCGATCCGGGCAAAGATCGGATCGGATTCGGCGCTCACGGAGCTTCGATGACGTCGAAGCCCGTATACGGGCGCAGCGCGGCGGGGATCACGACGGAGCCGTCGGCCTGCTGGTGGTTCTCGATGATCGCCAGAATCGACCGGCCGACCGCCACCGCGGTGCCGTTCAGGGTGTGGACCAACTCGTTGCTCTTGTCTCCCCGATACCGAATCAGCAGACGACGGGACTGGAAGTCGGTGGTGTTCGAACACGACGTGATCTCGCGATAGGTCTCTTGGCTCGGGAACCACGCCTCGATGTCGTACTTCTTGGACGCCGATGAACCCAGGTCGCCGGCGGCCACGTTGACGATCCGGTAGGGGAGTTCATAGGCGCCGACAATGTCCTCTTCGATGGCCAGCAGTCGCTCGTGCTCCTCAGGGGAGGATTCGGGGACGACGAACGTGAACATCTCGACCTTGTCGAACTGGTGGACCCTGAAGATGCCGGCAGTGTCCTTGCCGTAGGTTCCCGCCTCTCGGCGGAAGCAGCTCGAGAACCCGGCGTACCGAATGGGGAGTGACTCCGGGTCCAGAATCTCGTCGGTGTGATAGGCCGCCATCGGCACCTCCGAGGTTCCCACCAGGAAGAGGTCGTCGGCGGGTATCTCGTAGACCTGCTCCCGATCGCCGGGGAAGAATCCCGTGCCGAACAAGGCGTGCTCGCGCACGAGGACCGGCGGAGCCATCGGGGTGAAGCCGGCAGCCACCAGCTTGTCCATGGCAAACCGAACCAGGGCGAGCTCGAGGAGAACCGCCCTGCCCTTCAGATACCCGAAACGGCTTCCAGAAACCTTCGATCCTCGCTCGGTGTCGATGATGTCCAGACTCTCACCGAGAGCGGCATGGTCCAAGGGAGTGAAGTCGAAGGAGGGAATCTCGCCCCGGCGGGCGATCTCGACGTTGTCCGCATCGGTGAAGCCGTCGGCAGCAGAAGGGTCGACCAAATTGGGGATCGTCACCCAGCGAGCGTCGAAGGTCGTCTGGGCTTCGTCCGCCTGAGCGGACAGCTCCTTGAATCGCTCCGAGACCCTGCTCATCTCGGCGATCGCCCCGGCCTTGTCGTCGCCGGACAGCTGGGCAATGCGTTTGCCGGCTTCGCGCTGTTCGGCGCGCAGCGTCTCGGACTCGTGCCGCACCCGCCGAACTTCTTCGTCGAGACGAACCAACTCCGCCACATCCAGTTCGATCCCGCGACGTGCGAGGGACCGTTCGAGCCTCTCTGGGTCGGTGCGCAGGACGGTGATATCGATCATGACGAGACGGATGGTACCGAGCCGACGACGCCAGCCGTCAGCCGCCTTCGGTGGTGGTCGTGGTCACCGTGCCCTCGTTGACGCGGAACGACAGGGTGCGGCTGTTGTCGGCCGTCTCGCTCTCGCCCGGAGCGAGGGCCAGCCTCACGATGAGCGAGTAGGAACGTCCCGGAGTGACGGCGAGAGGCTCGAAAGTGACGGTCGTCTTCGCCTTCGCATCGAGCGACGGCACGTCGAGACTCGCCGACTGCGCCGACCCGTCCCCACCCACGACCTCCACGGTCACGACCGTCGCCTCGGAAGTGGCGTTGCCCGCATTCGTCACCACCACCCGCACCACAAGCTCCTCGGCAGCGTCCACGACGAGCGTCCCCCCCGTGTCGAGGACCCACTCCGGCACCGTGGTGACTTGCTCCACCGCCAAGGCGGCGTCCAGCGCCAGCGGCGAGCCGTTGACACGGGCCTGGCCGAGGAGCGTCTGCACCGCGGGGGCGATCGGATATCCCTCGGGAAGGAACCGCACGTCCGGCATCGGCGACACCGGCTGGGTGACATCGGCCGCGGCGAGAGCCTGCACCACCTCGGCGTAGAGGCGGTCACCGGCCCGGAGTTCGAGAAGATCGTCGACCAACATATCGCTGAGCCCGAGAGACTCGTCCCCGTCTGCGGCGGCGAGCAGATGCTCGGTGAACCCGCTCGTCCCCCTCTCCCACGATTCGAGGGTGAGATCCAGGAGGGCAAGGATGGCAACGAACTCGGGTGGCGGATCCTCCAGTTCGGCGATGTAGGCCCTGACCTCGGCGAGACGGACCCCCGCCTCGTCTGTCACGGTCTGTAGTTCGACCCGATCGACCGATCCCATCCGCGAGACCAGGTCACGGAACACGTCCGCCCGCCGCGACACCTGCATCACCTGCGAGCGCACGTCTTCGGCCAGCAGGGGTGATGATGGCGTGGCAGCCTGGCTGAGACCGATCGCCACCAGAAGCAGAGTCACGAGGCCCAACGGAAGAAGCCAACGACGACGCTGGGCGGGACGGCCGAAGGCATCGTGGATCACGACGGCGAGGCGGGATTCGGGGACGGCGAGAGGGGCATTTGTCCATCGTATGCGCCGCCGGAGGATGCGACGACTGCGGGGCGCGGTCGAGAGTGCTCACAGCGGAGGGTCGTCCCCCTGCAGTTGTCACGGTGGGCGAAGAGGGA
>JBBDQP010000061.1:0-32252 GCA_040905965.1 Acidimicrobiia bacterium | reverse complement strand
TCGCTACTCGGCGATGTCGGTGCGGTAGTGCACTCCCTCGAATCTGATTTGGGACACCCCGGCGTAGGCGGCTTCACGGGCAACGGCCAGGTCTGCTCCGAGGCCCACGACTGATAGGACTCGCCCGCCGGCGGTGCGGACTCGGCCATCGTCGCGGCGTGTCCCGGCATGGAAGACGAGGACGTCGTCGTCGACTTGGTCGAGGCCTGTGATCACGTCTCCGGAACGGGGTGACTCGGGATAGCCGGCCGCGGCGAGAACAACATTCACGGCAGCGTCGTCTCGCCACTCGATCGTGTCGGCTCCGAGACTCCCGGCAGCGGCCCCGGCGAGGATCGGCAGGAGGTCAGTGGACATTCGCGGGAGGACCACCTGGGTCTCGGGATCACCCAACCGGCAGTTGTATTCGATCACTTTCGGACCTGTGTCGGTGAGGGCCAGCCCGACATACAGGAACCCGACGTAGGGGTTCCCGGATTCGGCCATGAAGCGGATCGTCGGTTCGATCACCTCACGTTCAACTGTCGGGAGCAACTCGGACGGAAGCTCGACCGGCGAGAAGCTCCCCATACCGCCGGTGTTCGGACCGCTGTCGGCGTCGCCTAGTCGCTTGTAGTCGCGAGCTGGCTGCAGCGTCAGAAATCGGGTGCCGTCGCAGATCGCGAACACGGACAACTCCGGTCCGTCGAGGAAGTCTTCGATGACGACGACTGTCCCCGCCGCGCCGAACTCGCCTTCGAAGCACTTGTCGATCCAGGCGTGCGCCTCACGACGTGAGGTGGTGACCAGCACGCCCTTCCCCGCGGCGAGACCGTCGGCCTTCACCACGTACGGTCCCTCGCTTCGACCCACGTGTTGGTGGGCCAGCGTTGGGTCGGTGAACGCGTCCGCAGAGGCAGTCGGTACGCCGGCAGTCGTCATCACCTCCTTGGCGAAGGACTTCGAGGCCTCAAGGCGGGCGGCGGATCGCGTCGGTCCGAATGTCGGAATTCCTGCCCGCGTCAGGGCATCGGCCACCCCGGCAGCCAAGGGTGCTTCCGGACCGATGACAGCCAAGTCGATGCTCTGGGCAGCGGCCACCATGGCTACGGCGCCGACGTCGGTGGCACCCACGCCTTCGATCGTGTCGCCCAGTCCCTCCATCCCCGGATTGCCGGGAAGCAGGAAGAGTCGTTCGAGATGCGGACTCTGGCTCAGTTTCCAGGCAAGCGCGTGCTCACGCGCTCCTGACCCGACGAGCAGGACCTTCACCGGGCGAGCATCTGCTGACGCTCGGGCCCGACCGAGACGAACGTGATCGGAACGCCTGCCCGTCGTTCGATGTACTCGATGTACTCCCTGGCTTTAGCGGGCAGGTCGGACTCGGTGCGACAGGCCGTGATGTCCACATTCCAACCTGGGAGTTCGTCGTATACCGGTGTGCACTTGTAGAGGACCCGTTGCTGCCGGGGGAATTCGCCGTACCGCTCACCGTCCGACTCGTACGCGGTCGCCACTTTGATGGTGTCGAACGCCGAGAGGATGTCGAGTTTCGTGATGAACAGTTCGGTGAGGCTGTTGATGCGCACGGCGTAGCGCAGCGCTACCAGGTCGAGCCATCCGCACCGTCGGCGGCGGCCGGTGACGGTTCCGTACTCGCCGCCGAGTTCGATCATCCTGTCGCCGATCTCGTCGCTCAGTTCTGTCGGGAAGGGACCGGTGCCGACCCGCGAGATGTACGCCTTGGCGACGCCGACGATCCGATCGATCGCCTTGGGTCCGATTCCGGAGCCCACCGGCGCCCCGCCTGCCGTCGGGTTCGAGGAGGTGACGAACGGGTAGGTGCCGTGGTCGATGTCGAGCAGCGTGCCCTGTGCTCCTTCGAACAGGACGTGCTTGCCTTCGGCGAGCGCTTCCCACAGTTCGAGGGAGGTGTCGGTGACATATGGCAGGAGTCGATCGGCGTATCCGAGGTACTCGTCGGCGATCTTCTCGGGATCCATCGCCAACTGGTTGTAGACCCTGGCCAGCACCTTGTTCGTGTCTTCCAGGGCGGCCTCGACCTTGTCCCGAAAGATCTTCGGGTCGTAGAGGTCCTGGACCCGGATCCCCCTACGGGAGTACTTGTCGGTGTACGCCGGTCCAATCCCCTTCTTGGTCGTCCCGATGTTGTGCTTGCCGAGGTGGCGCTCCATGACCGCGTCCAGTTTTCGGTGATACGGCATGATCAGGTGTGCGTTGCCGGAGATGCGCAGCCGCCCGGCGTCGACGCCGCGGCCGGCGAGCATGTCGATCTCGGCGAGCAGGACCTTGGGGTCGATCACACAACCGGAGCCAATCACCGGTGTGCAGTCGGGGTACATCACGCCGCTGGGGATCAGTGAGAGGGCAAAGCGTTCTTCGCCGATGATGATGGTGTGTCCAGCGTTGTTTCCGCCCTGATAGCGGACGACGAAGTCGGCGGATTCGGCGAACGAGTCCGTGACCCGGCCCTTGCCCTCGTCACCCCACTGTGCTCCCAGAACGATCGTGGCAGGCATCGGTCGGGATGCTAGGCGGTCGTCCTCTCGGTCCGAGTCGACGGGAACGCGGTGTCGAGGACAGCACCGAGACGTCGCTCGCCACGGAGGCGTCAGGACCCACGAGGGAGGTCAGGACAGGTGGCGGCGCCGGCGTTCGGCGAGCCAGCGGCGACGCACCGGGCGTCGTTCGTCTTCGGTCAGCCCGCCCCACACGCCTGAGACCTGGTTGGTCTCGATGGCGTACGTGAGGCAGTCGTCCTGGACTTCGCATCCGGCACAAACGCGCTTCGCCTGGCGGATCTGGTCGGCGGCGGGACCGGTCTCGCCTGCCGGGAAGAAGAGTTCGGGGTCGAACCCGTTGCAGGCGGCGAGGTCGCGCCACTCGAGGACGAGGAACTCCTCGTCGAGACCGATTTCTGTCGGGATGTCCATTGCGGTCGCACTCCTGGCGGGTGTCTTGGTATCTGGGGGATTGACTACTACTTTAGTAGTAATTCCACATTTTCGCACCAAAAAGTGGGAAGTCTGTTGAGAATCCGACGACCCTCCAGAGAGCCGAAGAGGTAGCGATCTGATGGCCGATTTCACCCTCCAGGAGGCTGCGGACCACCTCGGTGTCCACTACATGACCATGTACCGCTACGTGCGGCTCGGACTCCTCCCGGCCGCCAAGGCCGGCGGTTCGTGGCGAGTGGCCTCCTCCGACCTCGAGGCCTTCGCCCGTCCCCGAGCCGGTCGACCCGAGTCAGGCGAGACGCCATGGGTCGAACGTCTCGTCGCTCGGATGGTGGCCGGCGACAGCGTCGGATCGTGGTCCGTCGTCGAGGCCGCCATGGCATCGGGGGCGAGCCCCGAGTCGGTATACGCGGAGATCATCTCGCCGGCGATGACGGCGATTGGAGAGCGTTGGGCGGCTGGCGAGTTGGAAGTCGAGGACGAACATCTGGCGAGTGCGGTGGCGGGCCGCCTCATCGGAAAGCTCGGTCAGCGGTTCGCAAGACGTGGGAGGAGCAAGGGGGTGGTGGTGGCGACTACCCCGCCGGGGGAACGGCACGGCTTCGGGGTGGCGATGGTCTCCGACGTCGTCAGGGGCCGCGGGTTCGAAGTGCTCGAGTTGGGTCCCGACCTCCCGACCGACAGTCTCATCCGGGCTTTGGGAAGACTCGACAACCTGCGTGCCGTGTGCCTGTCCGTCGTCTCCACCGAGAATCTCGACTCCTGCGCCCAGGTCATCGCGGCCATTAGGGAGCACCATCCCGACCTCATCGTGATCGTCGGTGGGCGGGCGTTCCGAAGCGAAGACCAGGCGATGGCGACCGGTGCAGACGCCTTCGCTTCCGACGCAGTCGTCGCCGCCGACATTCTGGTCGAACTCCTGACCTGACCCCCGATCAGCCGATGCCCACCTTGTAAGTGTCGAGGGCGCGCTCGCGTGCCTCCGCATGGTCGACGATCGGGGCGGGATAGGCATCGGCGCCCCAGGAGGCAAGGTCGAGTGGGCCCGCGGTCCAGGGTTCGTGGACAAACTCGGCCGGGACCTCGGCGAGTTCAGGGACCCATCGGCGGATGTAGTCACCGTCGGGATCGAACTTCTTCGACTGGGAGACGGGGTTGAACACTCTGAAATAGGGGGCGGCGTCTGCGCCGGTTCCGGCGACCCACTGCCAGTTGCCGACGTTCTGGGACACGTCGCCGTCGAGGAGCTGGCGGCGGAACCACCGTTCGCCCTTGCGCCAGTCGACCAGCAGATCTTTGACGAGCAACGAAGCCGTCACCATCCGCACCCGGTTGTGCATCCAGCCCTCGGCAAGCAGTTGCCGCATCCCGGCGTCGACCAGCGGATAGCCGGTCATGCCCCGGGTCCATGCCTCGAAGCCTTCCGGATCATCCCTCCAGGCGATCCGGTCGTATCCCGGCTTCATGGCCTGGTCGACCAGATCGGGGTTCTCGTCGAGTAGATGGGCGTAGAAGTCACGCCACGCCAGTTGACGGACGAAGGCGCGGGCACCGTCGGATTCGACCCCGATGTGATCGAGAACTCCGAGGGGGGAGATGACGCCATATTTGAGATCGATCGACAGGCGCGAGGTTGAATCGAGGTCGGGCCGATCGCGTTCTTCGGGGTAGGCCGCCGGATCGAAGGCCTCCAGCCTGTCGTACGCCGCCTCTTCACCCGGTTCGAGCGGCGGAGGATCTGTCTCCGGCATCTCGTGACCTGCGTCGCCGGCGACGCGGGCGTTGCCGGGTTCGCCCGGGCGGGGCGGGGACGTTTCGAACCATCGCCGGCTGAAGGGCGTGAACACCCGATAGCGGCCGCCTTCCTGGGTCAGGATCGACCCGGGCGGATGCACGAGGGTGCCGTGGTGGAGTTCGAGTTCGACCCGGCCGGCGACGGTCTCGTCCCGCTCCTTGGCGTACCGCGTGACGTCCGCGTTGGCTGCGACGATCTCCGCGCCGGTCGACGAGGCCACTTCGGGGACCACCGTGCGCGGATCTCCGATCTCGATTCGAAGACGGCCTCCCAGGTCTCGGAGTGATTCGTCCAGTTTCCGCAGGTGCCCGGCGGCCAGCGCCACCCTGCGGTCGCTGACCCGATTCCACAGGGCGGGATCGACGACGAAGAGCGCGATGACGTGTTCGTGATCGTGCGTGGCCCCAGCCCATGCCGGGTTGTCCCGCAGCCGCAGGTCCTTGCGGAACCAGACGATGCCAGTGCTCACTTGAGCAGTCCGGATCCGGAACAGCGCATGAGCAGGGCGGTCATCACCGGATCACTCCGCTGTCTGTCTGTCAGGTCCGGTCGATCGTGGAGGCTGTGAGGCCGCCAGACGCCGAGCAAACAGGCGTCCCAGCAAACGACGGGCAGCGTGCACATCGAGCAACACCGCACCAAGTTTGAGCAATACCGCCCGGACGTAACGGCCGCGTAAGAGCTCGACGTCGGATTTCCACACGGCCCACGCGCCGTGCGACCGGGCGCGGCGCACAAGTCGAGCACCCCACCCAGCCTCGGCTTCCGCGAGGCGAAAGGTTTCGATATTCGGCACTCGCACCCCGGCTTTGCGGGCCTGCATTCGTGCCTGGACGAACCTGTAGGCCTGCCGTCCCTTGTCGAAAGCGACCGTTCCGTAGCCATCCGTACGCAGGCGCATCGAGAGAAGCGGCTCAGGAATCGATAGCACCGGCCCATATTCGGCCATCCGGTCGAAGAGCTCGATGTCCTCGCCTCCGTCGAATCGCGAGTCATACCCACCGACCTCCTCGAGCACATCACGGCGCATCATCACCGAGGGGTGCAAGAGGCCTATGGGGATGCATGACCGACGTGCTGACGCCAGCTCGTCCAGGGTGATGGGCCCTACCTTGCCCACGAGCTGCCGTTCGGTGCGCCCGTCGACGAACAGATACGCCCAACTTCCCCATGCCACCACCTCCGGCGTCTGAGCAGCGGCCGCCAACTGGCGAGCAAGCCGGTATGGCAGGCACAGATCGTCGGCATCCATGCGGGCAATCCACGTGCCAGCAGCCTCAGCCACGCCATCGTTCAGGGCCGCGGATATCCCACGGGCGGGTCCTGACAGCAGACGAACCCGATCGTCCCGACTGGCCGCCGCTGCGACGAGATCAGCGGTTCCGTCCGTGGATCCATCGTCGATGACGATCAGCTCCAGATTGCGGTACGACTGCGCCAGAACGCTTGCGATCGCTTCAGAAACGTGACGAGCCTCGTTGCGCGCAGGCATGACGACACTCACCAGCGGCTGTGATTCGCTCATCGCCGCCTCGGCGGTGCGGACGGCGCAACGACACCGCCACGCCCGATTTTCAGAACTTCGCCGCCGACGGCACCAGAGTGGAGGTTCACGGGTCGACCACCTGGCGGTCACGCGCCGCCGCCAGGAGCGCTGCGACGGCTGCGGCAGCTTCGGAGGGTCCGTCGGCCCGACCATGGATCACGTGTGCCCCCGACAGGGCACGCCGCGCGATCTGCTGACGGAACGAGACGTCGGGAAGCAACGGAGCGTCGAGCCCCTGAGCCAGCAGCGCAGCTTCCAGCGCGGCAACATGCGCCGAATAGGAGCAGCCGTACGCTGCCAGTCGCCGGGATGGTTCGACGCCCGGACGTTCGCTGCCGAGGATGAGTACCGCATCCAGGCGGCCCATCGAACCGACGCGCCCGTTGCCGATCAGTTGGCCGACACCGACGTGCTGCTCGCTGTAGTCGCGCATCACCCGGGCGCCTGCGTTCGCGAACGCAGCAGCGGTACGGGGGAGGCCCCGCCCCTTCGAGAACCGCCCAAGTACCCGAGCGCCAGATTGTCGCATCCGTGCGCGGCGACGAAGCGATCGCGGCAAGAGGTTCCGATGCTCCGGCCGGACGGTCACCCTGCAGCTCAGGGTAGCGATCTCCCCCTCGCGTGTCACCGCCAGTAGATCATCGCCAAGGAGGCGTCCGCCGTGACGGGACAGCAGTTCGAGGACGATGCGGCTCTTGCCCATTCCCGCCCATCCGGCGATACCCAGCCTCAGGCCGTCAACCTGGACGCCTGCGGCGCGAAGCGTGCCGCCCCCGGCGGCGCTCAGCGCAATTTCAAGAAGAGGAACACGCAGCCGACTGAGGACCGAAGCATCGGCGTTGCGGTCGAGGAGCACCGTCCCCCCACCTTTCGTCACCGAGAGCAATCCGCCACGTCCACGGTGGTCGCCAATCCAGACGGTCCCATTTGGGCCGAGTCGCACGCCGTATTCGGCACCATCCCGCGGTACCGGCACCTCATCGACCACGGTCACCACGATCGCCGGCTCGGTCGCGTCGAGGTCCGTCGTGACCAACGGCGCCAGCGCGTGAGCGACATAGCCGGCAGCACTCTCGCCAAGGCGATTCGCATGCTCGAGGCGTTCGGTCACGAGCCCGGCGATGTCAAAAGACATCGATGCGGGCAACGCAGCGGCGTGTGTCATACCGCTTCCTCTTCGGTAGGCGCGTCGCTCGCTCGGTGCCATATCAGGGCCGCGAGGACGATGAAGATTCCCACGCCTGCCGCGATACGAACAAGCACATGGCCCGGGGTGAGAAAGGCAACTCCGGCCACTGTGGCCCCGACGACGATCGCTTCGGCGGTATGGCCCCATCGCAGCGGCCAAAGACCACGGAAAGGCACCAGCATGCCGGCCAGCAGCACCAACTCGGCGATCACCGCTGCCACAGCTGCACCAGCGATTCCAAAGGGGATGACGAGCAGCGGGACCAGAACCAGCTTCGTGGCGAGAGCGACCGCGGTCACGGCCATACGAGTCACCTGCCGGTTTGTTGCATCGAGCGTTGTGGCGCACAAGCCAGCAAGGAGCCGCAGCGGGACGGTCGCCGCCAAGATGACAAGAATCGGTGCCGCTGACACAAACGAAGAGTCGTACAGCAACTCGAGGACTTCGGGGGCCAGGACGGCCAGACCAGCGGCTGCGGCGACCGCGACGACGAGGTAGGCGTGCCACGTCTGACGGAAGACGACCGCAAGCCCCGAGTGGGTCAATGATCGTGCACGCGCCAGCGCAGGAAACAATGCATGGTCGTACTCGCGCAGGAGCTGAGGTACGTAGAGCGAGACGACCACCGTGGCGCTGTAGAGGCCGACGTCGCTCGGCGCGACGAGCAGGCCCAGGAGCACGACGTCGCTACGTCTGATCCCCTCGTTGAGAGTTCGCGAACCGGCGATGGGCACGCTCGTCCGGATGAGGTGCGACAACGGCGGGGCTTCGAGATTCATGGGGCGCGTCGTGAGACCCCGGGAAGAACGGACGACAACAGCCGAAACGAGAAGATGCGCCAAACGGCCTGCCGTCAGCGCAATGCTTATCGGCACCAACCCTCCGCCGCTCACGATCACTGCCACGACCCCGGCGAGCGCAGCGACACTCTCGACCACCTGGACAACCGTGCCGAGACCCATACGTTCGCTCGCGCTGAAAACGGCGTCGAGCGTGACGACAAGTCCGCTTGCGGCCAGATAGAGACATGCCCAGGCCGTGGCGACAAGAACTTCCTGCGTGACTCCGATTCCCCAGGTCGCCAGCAGGAGGCCGGCACCGGCCAGTGGCCCCATGATGGCGGCCAGCCTCAGTCCCCGGCGAAGGTCGACGATGCCGATGTCCCTGGGGATTTCGCGTACAAGCAGACGATCGAGGCCGACAGACACCAAGGGCGCCAGTGCCCAGGTTGCCGCCCATATGACCGAGAATTGCCCGAACCCGGCCGGGCCGAGATGCCGCGCCACCAAGATCCCGGTTGCCGCTCCGGTGAGGAGCGTGACGACGGCGCCCAAGGACCGACTTGTGGCGTTGCGAGCGACCAGGCCGAACGTGGTGCCAAGCGAGCGGAGGCTCATTGCGAACTGTCCGGGTTGATCGGTTGAACATCGCAGGTGCGCACACAGCCTCCGTCACTTGTCGATGTCACCGGGGGTGCGACGGATTGGCGGTATCGAGTCCATCGCACCGGGCCAAGACTTGGCTGTTGTGGGTGCCCAGCGCCATCTGATGGACGACCTCGGCTGTACCCACTGCTGATCTTGGTCATCACCATCCCGCCCAAATAGTTGCGCTGCGACTCTATCGGTGGTCGATGTTGTGCTGCGATCTCCCTGTGCGTCGAGCCTGGTCAAGTCGCCGCCGGCCAGGCGTGCGTGCTCACCTGGGTGGCCCTGGGAAGAACGCGTTGGTACGCCGCACGTACTCGTCATACCCGGGGCGTCGCTTTCCGATCGACTTCTCGAGCAGTCCGGCTCCGGAATAGCGCATGAGCAGGGCGGTCATCACCGCCGGCCCGACGACGGCCCACCAGGCACCGGAGGCGACTGCGATCAGGTAAAGACCCCACCACACGCAAAAGTCGCCGAAGTAGTTCGGGTGCCTCGTATACCTCCACAGCCCGGTGTCGAGGACCTGTCCCTGGTTCTTCGGATCGCGCTTGAAGGCCGCGAGTTGGAGATCTCCGATCGTCTCGAAGCCCAGACCCGTGAACCAGACTGCGACACCGACCCAGTCGAGCCAGGCGAGCGGTCCCCCCGATGCTGCCTGCACAGGAAGGGAGACGATCCACATCAGCACGCCCTGCAGTCCGAAGACGACGAAGAGGGATATGAGTCCGAACCGGGACCCGTACCTGCGCCGCATGGCCTGGTACCGGAAGTCCTCGCCCTTTCCGAGGTTCCGCCACGCCAGATAGCCGGCGAGTCTCAATCCCCACACGGTCGTCAGAATCGCGACGAGCAGGGACCGGGCATCTCCTCCCTCGCGCCGGCCCCACGCGATCCAGGCGACGAGCACGAACCCGAGACCCCAGACGATGTCGACGATCGAAGCGTCCTTCGCGGCGAGGCTGATCAGCCACACGACGATCATGAGGAGGGCGATCCCGCCGGCTGCAGCGAGTGCGATGTCGCCGGTCATGCGGCGATCCAGGCGTCCACGCGATTCCAGAGGTCGAAGAGCCAGTCGGCGCGCTCAGCGCGACCGGTAGGGATGTCTGCCCGGAGGATCCGCCAGAACTCGACTTCGACGCTGCGTCGCACCATGGCTCCCTGCCAGATGTCGGCGATCCGGGCGAAGCCGTCCAGGCCACGATGCAGCATGACTACGACGTCGGCGTTGCATCCATCGAGCAGTGTGAGTGTGCCTGCGAGCCGCGGAGGCAATACGTGAAGGAGGCCTCCGGCGCGTTCGGCGAGGCGCGGACTGCGACGGGCGAGCAGCGCAATGCTGCGGTCTCGTTTTGCGGCCGAGAAGCGTGTGCCCTCGGGATAGATGAGGATCGCCTCGTCGGCCGACAGGGTCGTGGCCAGATGCTTGATGGCGGCGACTTCGGAGTCCGACTCGCCCGAACCGCGCCGCACGAACACATTGGCGAGTCGGTTGCCTGCGATGTCCAGCGCCGGATCCACCAGGAGCTCGTGTTTCATGACATACCGGATGTGGATCCTGTGGGGGCGACTGACGAACCAGGCGGGCAACAGGTTGTCGACGATCGAGGCGTGGCGCGCCACCAGTATGAAGGGAGCAGGACTGACGGCGTCGAGTCCGGTGGCGGTGATCTTCAATCCGAAGACGGTCTGGCAGGCGATGAGAACGAACGCGGCCCAGGACTTCTGGATGGCGAATGTTGCCGGCGCCAGGTTGAACCAGCGTCCTGCTGCCGAGGCCATCCACGTCACACCGAGCGCCAGCAGCCCCACGGCTTCGGCGAGCGTGTATGCCATCAGGAAGAGCGTCAGCCTGACCGCCATCCACGGTCGGCGCGTGATCGCCCACCGAACGGCGTCCACGACGCAGGCGATCGGAACCAGAATCGGGGCTCCGACCCACGACACCGCGAAGAGGACGAGGACTGTCGGAACGGTCGTGAGACGCCGGAGGATCGTGTGATCGCTCACGCCGATTCGTCGAACCAGTCAGAGACCGCCGGACCGTCGGACACGTCGCGGATGGAGTCGTGGGATTGAGTCACGGAGTGATCCCGGAGGCACGCCGTGTGGCTCCGAGACGCAGCATTCCCGATCGGATTCGGCTCTTGACCGTCCCTTCGGCTTCGCCGAGCAGTTCGGCGACGTGGCGATAGGAGTGTCCGCCGAAGGAGGCCATCTCGATCGCGGCGCGCTCGCCTGCCGGGAGATACCTCAGCGCGTGTCGGATGTGTTCGCCCATGCGCAATTCAACCACTTCGTGTTCGGTCGACGCCGACGGACCAGTCTCCAATGTGGCGTCTCGTTCTTCCCGTATACGGCGCGCGGACTCCGATCGGCTCACCGTTCGCGGCCGACCAGTGCCTCGGCGGTTGATGACGACGAGCGCGATATCCACAGGAGATACGGAGCGATGCCAAAGTTGCCGAGCACCACGAGAGCGATCAACCACGGAGCCGCCTTCACGAACGAGCGCTCGCGCCAGACGATCCAGCAGCCGAACACGAAGACGCCGGTGTAGATGTCGGCGAGGCTCACACGACCCCAGGCGAGCTCTCCCAGCACCGCGCCTTCAACAATGAAGTCGCCCGCCGCGAAGCCATGGGCGAGGGCAACGGCCATCACAGCCAGTCCGATCAGTCCGACGATTCGCATGGGTGTTCTCCTCGAATTCAGTTTGGGGTAGCGACCGCGCGGTCCGAGACTGACAGGGAGACATGAACCGACCCACTCCGCTCCCTCCCCGTCTTCTCCCAAATGGTCGTCGACAGGAGTCCGTCTGGGATTATCCGCGTCCCCCGCTGCTCGCTCCGAGCAAGCGTCGAGTCGTCGTGGAGTGGAAGGGAAGAACGATCGTGGATACGACTCGCGCAGTACGCGTGTGCGAGACGAGTCACCCACCGACGTGGGCTCTTCCCCCCGAAGACGTCGACGTCTCTCTCTTCGAGATCGCCTCGGGCCGATCACAGTGTGAGTGGAAGGGTGTGGCACGCTATTTCGACTTGGCTCTCGGAGAACTTCGGCAACCGAGGGCCGCTTGGTCGTACCCTTCGCCTTGGGCCGGTTCGAGTCCATCACCGACCATCTGTTCATCTACCCGGGGAAGGTCGATCGGTGCACCGTCGACGGAGAACTTGTGACCCCTCAGGACGGGGAGTTCTACGGAGGCTGGATCACGTCCGATGTTGTCGGCCCGTTCAAGGGTGCGCCTGGGAGCGAGTGGTGGTGAGACGGCTGTGAGCGGCCGACTCGTCATCATGGGTTCGGGGGAGACCGCGCCGACGATGGTCGGAACACATCGTGACGCGCTGGCAGCGGCCGGCGCCTCCGAGGTCGTGGTGATCGACAGCCCGTTCGGATTCCAGGAGAACGCCGAACAACTCACCGACCGCCTCGTCGAATTCTTCGAGTCGTCGCTCTCCGTGCGAGTCGCCGTTGCCACATTGCCCACCAGGAACGCCGACCCGGTCGTCGTCGAGCGGTTTCGAACCCTCGTCCGGGCCGCCACCGCCGTCTTCGCCGGTCCCGGTTCGCCTAGCTACGCACTGGAGGTATGGAGGGAGCACGACGTCGGAATCCTGCTGATCGAGACGATCATCCGAGGCGGGACCGTGACACTGGCATCGGCCGCTGCCCTCACGGCCGGAACCCACACGATCCCCGTCTACGAGATCTACAAGGTCGGCCAGGACCCGCACTGGCTCCCCGGACTCGACCTCCTGTCCGCCTTCGGAATCCGGGCTGCAGTCGTTCCTCATTGGAACAACGCCGAGGGAGGCAACCACGACACCAGTCGTTGCTTCATCGGGGAGCGGCGTCTTGCAGCCCTCGAGCCGGAACTCGACGGAGGCATCGTCGGTGTCGATGAGCACACGGCGGCCATCTTCGACCTGGCCACAGGTGTCCTGGCGGTCTCGGGGAGAGGAACCGTGACACTGCGGGGAGGCGCGGGACAGCAGGTGATCGGCGGTGGCGATCACATCGCGATTTCGGAGGTCATCGAGCAGTTCGGTTCCGTCGGCGCCACTACCGATTCCTCGGCGCAAGTCAGATCAGGCTCGGACGCCGGCTTCGAAAACGCCCTCGAGCGAGGTGACGTCGACGGGGTCATCTCGGCGATGCTGGCCGTGGAATCCCAGATCAACGAGGACCCCGCTCTCCGCTCGGAACTCCGATCGATGATCGTCCGCCTTGGCGACGTCGCCGGACGCGGGCTGGTCGACCCCAGGGTGGCCGTGGCAGGCTTCATCGATCTCCTGCTCGAACTCCGCCGCGACGCTCGTGCAGCGCAGCGCTTCGATGAGTCCGACCGGATCCGCGACGCTCTTGCCGAGCTCGGTGTCGAGGTTCGAGACACCGGCGACGGCGTCGCGTGGACGATCGAGGCTCAGAACCCGTGAGGTTGAACCGACCACGGTGGAGGGGCCATCGCCTCGAACTCCTCCACCGACGGTCCGCCCAGCGCTTCCAGCCGTTTCCGGCCGACCACATAGGTCACGATGAGCAGGCCAAGAAGACCCGGCCAGCCGGTGACGATTCGCACCACTCCGAGCGTGGTGACGTTGCCGTCCAAGTAGAGGACCGCTTGCACCGCGGTGCGCGCCCCGAAGAACGCAACCCAAATCCAGGTGACGACGGTGTAGGCAGGTCGCACCCTCTTGTGCCAGTACCACTTGAGCGGCCAGCCGCGAGTCACCCAACTCACATAGGCGACCAAGGGTCGTCTGACCGTCAGCGAGGCCACGAGAACGAGGGTGGTGCCCGCTCCGGTGACGATCCCGGGCAGGAAGTAGGTCTCTGCCCGCCCGGATCGGGTTGTCAGGGCGATGGCGATGGCCGTTCCGAACACCCCGGACATGGCGTAGCGCAGCCGCCGTCCCGTTGCGAGCCGCGTGAGGACGATTCCGACGGCGACCACCGACGCGGCCACGATGGCAGTCGGCAGCCCGAAGAAGGCGTTGACCGCGACGAAGACGAGGGGCGAGAGGATGCCGTCCGCCGCCCCGGATCTTCCGGCCAGCAGGCCGCGCATCTCGTCGATCAGTTGTCGGCTCATCGAACGTTCCATCCGGTCGATCGTAGGATCCGCACGGAATATGAGATCCCGGGTCCAAGAGCACGGAGGTTGACGTGACCGCGGTGATCACGGGAACCGGTGTCGCCGTTCCGCCGATTGTCGTCACCAACGACGACCTCGGACGGATCATGGACACGTCTGACGAGTGGATTCGCTCCCGGTCCGGCGTTGTTCAGAGGCGTTTTGTCGAACCAGGGACGGGTGCGAGCGATCTCGCCGTCGAGGCGGCACAGGCGGCTCTCGCCGACGCCGGGGTGGATCCTTCGTCGGTGGATGTGCTCGTGACCGCGACGATGACCCCGGATGTGATCAACCCCGGCATCGCACCGCTCGTCCAGAAGAAGCTCGGTCTGGGACCGATCCCGGCCTTCGACCTTCGTCAGCAGTGCAGCGGATTCCTCTACGGCCTCGACCTGGCGGATTCGATGATCGCCTCGGACAGGGCAGACACCGTCGTCGTCGTCGGTGCCGAAGTCCACGCTGGATACCTGCCGTGGGGCGATGCGTGGGAGATCGTTCTGGGTCAGAGCGACCGGGCCCCCACCCCAGAGGAATGGGAGCTGGCCTCAGCCCACCGCGGTTGGAGCGTGCTTTTCGGGGATGGTGCCGGCGCGATGGTCGTCCAACGCTCCGACGCACCCGACACGGGAGTGCTCTCCTCGGTGCTGCACACCGACGGTCGGCACTTCGAGTTGATCGTCGGCGGCGACTTCGGCTCGCTCAACCGCCCGTATGTGTCCGAGGCCATGCTGGCGGAAGGGCTGCACATCCCGCGAATGGATGGCGGCGGGCTCTATCGCCAGGCGGTTCGGCTGATGCCAGAGGCGATCACCGACGTGTTGGAGAAGTCGGCATACTCGGTGGACGACCTCGATGTCGTCGTCGCCCATCAGGCGAATGACCGCATCTTGGCGGGTGTGCGACGTCAGTTGGGAGTCGACGAAGAACTGGTTCCTTCCAACATCGCCCTGTGGGGAAACACCACGGCCGGAACCCTGCCCATCCTGTTCCATGAGCTGCGGCAGGCGGGGCGAGTCGAGTCGGGGGCGCTGGTGTGCTTCACGGCCTTCGGCGCCGGCGCCCATTGGGGAGCAATCCTCTACCGACAGCCCTGAGCGGCGGCGTTGCCCGATTGCTTCCGTTCCGCCAGATCGCGGACGACAATGATGGCGTCATGCCCAGAATCCGCGCGGAAAGCATCGAAGCCCACAAAGCGCTCACTCGCAGTGACATCGTCGATGCCGCCCACGAGATCCTGGCCGAGATGGGATCGGCCGACATCTCCCTGGCCGAGGTGGCGTTCGCGGCCGGGATCGGCCGCACCACCCTCTATGAGTATTTCCGGGACAAGGACGACTTGATCGCCTCTCTCGTCGAGGAGCGCCTGCCGGTGGTCGTCGACGAAATGATCGATTCGGTCTCCGACATCGAAGAGGTCGAGACCCGGATCCTGGCGCTGGCCGCCGCCACCGTCCGGTTCGTGATCTCCGATCCGGTGCTCGGCGTGATCCTTCATCGGGAACTCCCGCGACTCTCCGCTGATGCACAGGCGCGTATCCGCATCGCCCACGCCGACTTGGCGGGGGAGATGACCGCCACCTGGTTGCGCGGGGTCGACGAAGGCGTCTTCCGATCGATGGCGCCCGACGCCGCCGGTCGGTTCATGAACGAGTTGATCATGGCCGCCGCCAAGATCCTCATCTCGTCGACCAGCGCCGAGAAGCGCCTCCCCGAAGTCCTCGCCGACCTCGAACGCTTCCTCCTCGGCGGCCTCCGCAAGTAAGTCCCCCCAAGGGCGAAGCCCTCGGCCTTTCGTTTCGCTCGGCTGATGCCTTCGTTCATCGACTGGACACTCGGGGGTTCTACGCTTTCAGGACATGGAAAGGCGTTACCTCAACCGGGAGCTGTCGTGGCTCGACTTCAACGCCAGGGTGCTCACCCTGGCTGAGGACGATTCGGTTCCGTTGTTGGAACGGATCCGGTTCTTGGCGATATGGGCGTCGAACCTTGACGAGTTTTTCATGGTTCGGGTCGCCGGTTTGAAGGAGCAGGTCGCGTTGGGGGTCCGGTCCACACCCGCGGACGGAATGACACCGTCCGAGCAGCTGGACCACATCGGGCCAATCGTGGCCCACCAGTACAAGCGGGCTGACTCACTGTTCCTCAACGAGTTGGCCCCCGCATTGTCGAATGCCGGTATCCGCTTCGGCGACTACGACTCCCTCGACGAGGATGATCGCCAGTACCTCGACGAGCAGTTCCGTTCACGGGTGTTTCCGGTGGTCACCCCGCTGGCCGTGGATCCGGCTCATCCTTTCCCCTACATCTCCAACTTGTCGCTGAATCTGGCGATCCTGGTTCGGAACCGCGACACCGGCCAGACCCGGTTCGCTCGCATCAAGGTTCCTCCAATCCTTTCCCGGTTCGTGGTCATGCCAGACGGCGAGCGTTTCGTTCCGCTGGAGCAGGTGATCGCGGCGCATCTCGACGAGCTGTTCCCCGGGATGGAGATCGTCGAACACCACGTGTTCCGGGTCACCCGCAACGCCGACTTCGAGATTGAAGAGGACCAGGGGGGTGACCTCCTCCAGACCATCGAGTCGGAACTCACGCGAGGACGGTTCGGTCGCGTGGTGCGCCTCGAGGTGCACGAGACGATGTCGTCTGAAGTACTCGATCTCCTGGTTCGCGAGATGTCGATCGACCAGGCGGATGTCGTCCGGCTGTCAGGGCCGCTGGGTTTGGCCGGTCTTTCCGTCGTGGCGGATCTGGCGCGTGCCGACCTGGCGTTCGAGCGGTGGACTTGGACGACACAGCCGCGGCTGGCAGCCCGCAGCGGGGAGGCACCCGACTTCTTTGCCACGCTTCGTGCCGGAGACGTGCTGGTTCACCATCCCTACGGTTCGTTCACGACTTCGGTGGTCGAGTTCCTCGATCAGGCCGCACGAGATCCGCAGGTGCTCGCCATCAAGATGACCTTGTACCGCACGTCGAAGGACAGTCCGATCATGCGCGCCCTGATGGAAGCCGCCGACGAGGGCAAGCAAGTGGTGGCGCTTGTCGAGCTCAAGGCGCGCTTCGACGAGGAACGCAACATCGAGTGGGCACAGAAGCTGGAGGATGCAGGCGTCCACGTGGTCTACGGTGTCGTCGGCCTGAAGACCCACACCAAGATCACGCTGGTGGTGCGGGACGAAGGTGACGCCATCACCCGGTATGCCCACATCGGTACCGGCAACTACAACGACTCCACGGCTCGCATCTACGAGGACATTGGGCTGTTCACCGTCGATCCCGAGATCGGGGCGGACCTGACCGACCTGTTCAACTTCTTGACCGGGTACTCCCAGCAGAGGCGATACCGCAAGCTGGTCGTCTCACCGATGAGCGCTCGATCGGAGTTGACCCGGCTCATCCAGGCCGAGGCCGAGAAGGGAAGAGTCGGTCACATCACGATGAAGATGAACTCGCTGGTGGACCCCGGGATGGTCGATGAGCTGTATGCAGCCTCGGGTGCCGGATGCAGGGTCGAGTTGGTAATCCGTGGGATCTGTTCGCTCATTCCCCGGACTCCCGGTCTGAGCGAGAACATCGTCGTGCGGTCGCTCGTCGGTCGGTATCTGGAACACTCCCGGATCTATCGGTTCGGTGCTCGCGGGCACGACCGCACCTATCTGATCGGTTCCGCCGACCTCATGCAGCGCAATCTCGATCGTCGGGTCGAGGCACTGGTTCCCGTCGAGGACGCAGACCTGCAGTTCAGGCTCGACGAGATTCTCGAGGTGTGCATGGCTGACGATGTGCTCGCCTGGGAACTCGGTGCAGACGGCGTGTGGGCCAAGGTTCCGACCGTGCTGGGCGTCGATGCCCACACCACGCTGCAAGGTCTCGCCGAAGCCCGTGCGGTGTTCGTCGGCGACTGAACGCAACGTTCATCTGCGGTTCACCTGACGGCGGATCTCGATTCACCTCGGCTTCGTAGCTTGGCGTTCGGGTATGGGAAACAGGCCATGCTCCTGACGGGTCGCCGAAATGGCATACGGAGGCATTCACGATGAACAAGTCCCTCAGGTTGACTGCACTACTCGCGGTCCTGGCACTGGTCCTGGCTGCATGCAGTAGTGCAGACACGGGAGACGGGGATGCCGGTGGCGACGGAGAAGGAATCACTGGCGAGGTCCGGCTCGATGGGTCCAGCACCGTTGGGCCGCTTTCCGAGGTCGCCGCGGAGGCGTATATGACCGAGACGCCCGGTGTCCGGGTGACGGTTGCCATCTCGGGAACCGGTGGCGGGTTCGAGAAGTTCTGCATCGGTGAGACCGACGGCAACAACTCCTCACGCCCGATTTACGACGACGAAGCGGCGATCTGCGCAGAGAACGGTATCAATTTCGACTTCGTGCAGGTCGCCAACGATGCGCTCTCGGTCTTGGTCAATGCTGACCTTCCGGTCGACTGTTTGACGGTCGAGCAGGTGCGGCAGATCTGGGACGCCGGCTCGACGGTGGAGACGTGGGGCGACGTGGACGGTCTCGACCTCCCCGATGATGTCGCAACCCAGACGCTCACGCCGTATGGCCCGGGTCAGGACTCGGGGACGTTCGGCTACTTCACAGAGGCGATCAACGGTGAGGAAGCCCGTATCCGCAACAACTACGTCAGCATCGGCGAAGATGACCTCGCCGCCGTGCGCGCGGTGGAGGGCGACGTCTATGCCACGGGCTACATTCCCTATTCCTACTACCAGGAAGCGGGGGACGCGGTGAAGGCGGTCGCCATCGATGACGGCAATGGCTGTGTCGAGGCCACGCTCGAGAACGTGCAGAACCAGACGTACACCCCGCTTGGTCGAGGTCTGTTCGTGTACTTCAGCGACACCGATCTCGCTCGTCCCGAAGTGCTCGACTTCGCCAACTTCTATGTGACCCAGGGAGAAATGCTTGCCGAGATCGCCGGGTACGTGCCGATGACCCCGGCGCAGATCGAAGAGCAACTGGCCAAGATCGCGGCTTTGTCAGGCAGCTGATGGTCGCACCCACCACCGGAGACGCCCTGCAACAGAGGAGCCCCAGATACGGCGAGAAGGCGATCAGAGGTTTTCTCCTGTTGTGTGCAGTGCTCTCGGTGTTGACCACGGCAGCGATCGTCTTTTCACTCATCATCCCCACGATCGCCTTCTTCCGAGAAGTGTCGATCGTCGAGTTCTTCACGGGGACTCTCTGGGCGCCACTCTTCGCCAACGCCAGTTTTGGGGTGTGGCCGATCGTCGTCGGGTCTCTGATGGTGATGGTGATCTCATTGGGCGTGGCCGTCCCGGTGGGGCTTCTGTCTGCCATCTATCTCTCCGAGTACGCCCGGCCGGGTGTCCGTAGAGCGATCAAGCCGGTGTTGGAGGTACTCGCCGGTATACCGACCGTCGCCATCGGCCTGTTCGCGTTCTGGTTCATCCGCCCGCTGGCCGAGACACTCCTCCCGTTTCTCCCGTGGCAGGGACCGTTTTCGGTGGGGGTCGCCGCTCTGGGTGTCGGTCTTCTGATCATTCCCATCATCACCTCCATCGCCGACGATGCGATGCGGGCGGTGCCCGCAGATATTCGCCAGGGCGCGTATGCCCTCGGGGCGACGAAGCTCAAGGTCGCAACGAGGGTGGTCGTCCCGGCCGCCATCTCGGGGATCGTCGCCGCCATCGTGTTGGGCGGTTCTCGGGCGATCGGAGAGACGATGGTGGTGTTCATCGCGGCCGGTGCGGGAAATCCCTTCTTGTCCTTCGATCCGACAAAAGGGGTCCAGACGATGACGGCATTCATCGCCGGCACCGCCACTGGCGACATCGGCACCGGGACGATCGACTACTACACCATCTTCGCGGTCGGTTCTCTGCTGTTCGTTTTCACTCTCGCCTTGAATGCACTCTCGATGCATTTCGTCCGGCGCTTCCGTGAGGTGTACGAATAGTGGCTACCGATTCAAGAACGACGGGGGGTTTGGCCGTGGCCACCTCCGGGGCGAGGGCCGCCACAGAGGCGGCACTCAAGTCGAAGTCCAACCGGGACCGGACTCTCAACACCGTCTTCGTTGCCCTGATGATGTTCGCGATCCTGTTCGCGCTGGTCGGGCTCGTGGCCCTCATCGTCTTCATGTTCGCCGAAGGCGGGGGCAGGCTCACCTGGGGCCTCCTCACCAACCCCCCGTCCACGATCCACCCCGACCAGGCGGGGTTTCGTACGGCACTCCTCGGAACGCTCTATGTGATCGGTGGCGTGGTCCTCCTGATCGTTCCGCTGGGGGTCGGCGCCGCCGTCTACCTCGAAGAGTTCGCCAACTCCGAGCGGTGGTGGAACCGGCTCATCGAACTCAACATCCAGAACCTGGCGGGTGTCCCGTCGATCGTGTACGGCATCCTCGGCCTGGCGTTTATCGTGCGCGGTCCATTGAGTTTGGGGTTCGTTGCGGCTGCTGGATCCCTGACCCTCGCCCTGCTCGTACTCCCGACCGTCATCCTCGCCGCGCGAGAGGCGATCAGAGCCGTCCCCTCGTCGATCGCCGACGGATCATTGGCGTTGGGTGCGACCCAATGGCAGACGATCTGGAAGCAGATACTTCCTGCCGCACTGCCGGGAATCCTGACTGGGATCATCCTTGCGGTCGCCCGAGCCATCGGCGAAGCAGCCCCCTTGCTCTTGGTGGGTGCTGTCACCTTCGTCACGTTCAATCCCCGGTTCTTTTCCGACGGATACTCGACGCTCCCGGTGATGATCTATCAGTACTCGAATCGCCCACAGGAGGAGTTCAGGATCCTCGCCGCTGCCGGGGTACTCGTGATGCTGGCCCTCGTTTTGCTCATGAACTCACTGGCGGTGTGGCTCCGGGACAGATTCGAGCGCAGCTGGTGATCGGGGAGAGAAACGAGCGAATGGACACTGAGCAGGAGAATCGGATGAACGACCTGACAACGACCCAGTCGACTGGGAGCCGACCTCTGAGCGCTACCGATCGCCCGGAGTCCCGTAAGTTCAGGGCTGAGATGCCCACGTCCACGAACGACGAAGCGCTGGAGACCGTGATCTCCGTGCGGGACCTGTCTGTGAGGTATGGATCCTTCAAGGCTGTTGACGAAGTGGGCTTGTCGATCTACCAGAAGCAGATCACGGCTTTGATCGGGCCATCCGGCTGCGGCAAGTCCACGGTGCTGAGATGCTTCAACCGGATGAACGACCTGATCCCGAGTGCCAGGGTCAGCGGTCACATCGAGTACCACGGGGTAGACCTCTATGGGGACGAGGTCGATCCAGTGGAGGTCCGACGCCGCATCGGCATGGTCTTTCAGAAGCCGAATCCGTTTCCCAAGTCCATCTACGACAACATCGCCTTTGGCCCGACGGTCCTCGGTTACAAGGGCAACATGGACGAACTCGTCGAGGAGAGTCTTCGCCGGGCCGCTCTGTGGGAGGAAGTCAAGGACAAGCTCGACGAGTCGGGCATGGCAATCTCGGGCGGACAGCAGCAACGACTGTGCATCGCCCGCGCCATTGCCACCAGTCCTGACGTGATCCTGATGGACGAGCCGTGCTCGGCTCTTGACCCGATCGCCACGCTTCGGATCGAAGAGTTGATGCTGGAACTCAAGAAGGATTACTCAATCGTCATCGTCACGCACAACATGCAGCAGGCCGCACGCGTGTCCGACCGGACGGCGTTCTTTTCGGTGGATGTGAACGACACGGGTCAAAGGACGGGCCGGTTGGTGGAGTACGATCTGACGGACCGGATCTTCACCGCTCCCAGCGAGACGGAGACCGAGGACTACATCACCGGCCGGTTCGGCTGATCGGAGTCACCGTGACAGATCAACGCTCCTATTTCCATTCCGAACTCGACCGCTTGACCGACGCTGTCCTGTCGATCGCCGGTCGCGCACAGCGGATGACCGAGATGGCTGTCGACGCAGTGTGCGAACCGAATCTCGAACTGGCGGCAGCCGTGGTGGCCGAAGACGATGTGCTCGACGCCGAGTATCACGCCACGCACGATTCGTGGGTGAACCTCATGGCGCGGCAGCAGCCGATGGGGGGCGACCTCCGCTTGATGTCTGTGCTCCTCCACCTGAACATCACCTTGGAACGGACCGGTGACCAGTGTGTGAACATCGCCAAGATGGCCCAGGTCACGGACGGCCTTCCACGCGCCGATCGCATCGTTTCCCAGATCCGGGAGATGGGCGACCTCGTCCGCCCGATGATCCGGACCGCCGTCGAGTCGTTCGTGCGCCGCGATCCCGATGAGGCCCGACTTCTCCCGGCGATGGACGAGCCGATCGATCGCATCAATCGGAACATGTATCGCGAGGTCGTGTCCTGCGGCGACTCGCCGAAGCTATTGGAGTGGGCGACGCGGATGATGATGGTGTCCCGGGCGCTCGAACGGATCGGTGACCAGGCGGTGGACGTGGGTGAGCAGGTGGTGTTTCTTGTTTCCGGCGAATTCCAGGAGTTTTCCGACGGATCCTTCGATCGCCATGTCGATACGGCCTGAACCCCGGCACCGGGTGCTGGTGGTCGAGGACGAGCCCAGCCTGGTCGAGTCGATCTCCTACGCCCTCGAACTCGAGGGATACGAGGTCCTTTCCGCGGTCACCGGTCGCGACGGGATCGAACAGGCTCAGATCGGCAAACCTTCCGTCGTCCTACTGGATGTGATGCTGCCGGAGTCCTCAGGTCTCGACGTCTGTCGACAGATCCGGTCGACTTCGGACGTGCCCATCATCATGCTGACCGCCCGTGACTCGGAAGCCGACAAGGTGGCGGGTCTGGAGCTTGGGGCGGACGACTACGTGACCAAACCGTTCTCGATGCGCGAACTCACGGCTCGGGTACGCGCCCAGATCCGTCGTTCGGCGCGCTCGGGGACGTTCGCAGTGAACAACGAGGTCGTCCGCGGTGCGGGTGTGGAAATCGATATCGACGCCCACGAGGTGCGAGTCGCCGGGGTTGCAGTGGAACTCCGTCCGAAGGAATTCGAACTCCTCGAGGCGCTGATGCGTCGCAGGAACCGGCTCGCCACTCGCGACGCGCTCATCGACGACGTGTGGGGTTCGAGCTACTTCGGAGACACGAAGACTCTCGACGTCCACATCAAGAGGATCCGCCACAAGATCGAAGTTGATCCCGCAAATCCGGTCCGGATCGTCACCGTTCGGGGACTCGGCTACAAATTCGTGGATGAGTGAGGCCCGTTCGCCGGGCCGGGGGAGTCTCTCCGGCCGACTGCTGACCGCCTACGCCGTCGTCTTCATCCTCCTCATCGGATTCTTCGGACTCCTCACCCTCGACGGGGTCGAATCCGTTCTCCGCTCCCAGGCCACCGCCGCTCTCGAGCGCGAGGCGCGGGCAGTCCACATCGGACTCGCCGACGTCCCCGATACCGGTTTGCCGCGAGCCGCCGACGAACTGGCCGTCGCCCTCGACGCCCGGATCACGGTCATCGCGGCCGATGGCACGGTCTTGTCTGATTCTGAATTCGAACCCCTGAGGATGGAGAACCACGGATCGAGACCCGAGGTGGCCGCTGCCTTGGAGAACGGACCGGGATTCGCGACTCGGATCTCTGACACGACCGGCGTGCTTCAGACCTATGTGGCGATCCCCTCCGCCGACGGGGCGAGGGTGTACCGGATCTCGATCACTGAAGATCAACTGGTCGCCCAGGTGGCAGAGGTCGGCACGCGCGTCGGCGTGGCGGCGGCGATCGCCGGAGTCGTCGGAGTGCTGGTCATGGCGCTCGTCGCCCGTCGGGTGGCGCGGCCGATCCAAGATCTGACCGGAGTCGCCCGGGAGGTGGCGGAAGGTCGGCTCGATATCCGCCCCCGTCGGTCGTCGATCCGTGAACTCGACCGGCTCGGCCTGTCCATCGGCCAGATGGCCCAGGAGTTGGGGAATCGGGTGACAGATGCAGAAGAGGAGCGCGAGATCCTCCAAGCCCTGCTCGACGCGCTTCCCCAGGGCGTGATCCTCGTCGCTCCTGACGGTGAGATCCTGTACGGGAACGGGACGGCGCACGACATCATCGGCGATGTCCCCTCACGGCTGACGAGGCTCACCCCGCACACACTCCAGCGTGTGGTGCGAGAAGCGATGGACGCCGGGGAACTCCAAGACGAGGTGCTCGAATCGACCGGCGCCAGTCCCACGCTGCGGGCGCTCGCCACACCGCTCCCGGACGGGCGGGTTCTGCTCGTGGTGACGAACATCTCTGAGCGGGTGAGGATCGAGCGCATGCGCCGGGACTTCGTCGCCGACGCCTCCCATGAACTGAAGACACCGATCGCCTCCATCCTGGCCGCCTCCGAAACACTCCAGATGGCCTTCGATCGGGATCCCGAGCGGGCCAGACGGTTCGTGACGCTCGTGCACGACTCCGCCCGCCAGTTGGCTCGCATCGTCGGCGACCTCCTCGACCTTTCCCGGGTCGAGACATCGTCAGGCGGGGACACCTCGGTCCGGCTCGACCGGATCATCGAAGACGAGTTCGACCGACTCCGGCAGTCGGCGACGGACAAGGGGATCGAGCTCACGTCCGAGACGGTGCCGGCGTCCGTCATCGGGTCTTCGTCTGATCTCGGTCTGGCTGTCCGCAACCTGATCTCGAACGCCATCCGCTACAGCTCGGCCGGTGACCGGGTGTTGGTGGGGCTCGCCGTCGAGGACGAGTCGGTGCGGCTCTACGTTCAAGACACCGGCACGGGGATTCCCAAGCGGTCGCTCAACCGCGTGTTCGAACGGTTCTACCGCGTCGATGTGGCTCGCTCACGCGAGACCGGTGGCACCGGCCTCGGTCTGGCCATCGTCAAGCATGTGACAGAGGCGCACGGCGGTACGGTTTCGGTGGAATCCGAACTCGGCGTTGGCTCGACCTTCCATCTCGTGTTTCCGTTGAGCAACCCCTGACGCCGAAATCCGTGTCGTCAGCGCAGGGAACTACGATTCCGACCATGATCCTCTCTCGGATCGAGAACCCGTCCGACCTCGATGAACTCAGCCTCTCCGAGCTCACTCAGCTCGCGAGCGAGATCCGGGCGTTCCTCCTCGACAAGATCTCGAAAACCGGCGGCCACCTCTCTCCGAATCTCGGTGTCGTCGAGCTGACCCTCGCCCTCCATCGGAGTTTCGACTCCCCGCACGACCGGATTCTGTGGGACGTCGGTCACCAGTCGTATGTGCACAAACTCTTGACCGGGCGGCGCGACGGTTTCGACCGTCTGCGCGAGTTCGGTGGCCTGAGCGGGTATCCGTCCCGGGACGAGAGCGAACACGACTTCGTCGAGAACTCGCACGCATCCACCTCGCTGTCCTACGCATTGGGCAGGGCTCTTTCCGACTCCGACCACTGGACGGTGGCGGTCATCGGCGACGGCGCCCTGACCGGTGGCATGGCCTACGAGGCGCTCAGCCACATCGCCGTCACGAGGCCGCGGCGTCTCATCGTCGTCGTCAACGACAACGGTCACAGTTACGGCCCGACCATCGGCGGCATGGCGATGCTGTCGAATCTGTCCCACCTCCGGATGGACCCCCGCTACGAGTGGGCCAAACGCACCTCTCGACGGATGTTGCGGGGAATGCCGGTCGTGGGTGAGACGGCCGACGAGATGGCCACCCGGTTCAAAGAGGCCGTCAAGCAGATGATTGAGCCGTCGACCTTCTTCGACACACTTGGATTGAAATACACCGGCCGCATCGACGGGCATGACATCGAGTTGTTGGAAGAGACCTTCGCCAGGGCCAAGGAGTACGACGAACCGGTCATCGTCCATATCCTGACCGAGAAGGGAAGCGGCTATCGCCCCGCCATCGACGACCGGGTCGACAAGCTCCACGGTGTCGGTCGGTTCGATGTGACCACCGGAGCCCCGCTCAAGTCGGAAGTCAAGCTCACGGATGTGGTCGGCCAGGCGCTGAGTTCGGTCGCCGATCGCCACCCTGACGTCGTGGCGATCTCCGCCGCGATGGTCTCGTCGACCGGTCTGGCCGAGGTCGCCGAGAATCATCCCGACCGGGTCATCGACTGTGGGATCGCTGAGCAGCACGCAGTGACCTTGGCCGCCGGTCTGGCCATGGCCGGCAAGAAGCCCTATGTCGCGATCTATTCCAGTTTCCTGCAGCGGGCCATCGACCAGGTGACGATGGATGTGGCCCTGCACGGTCTCGGGGTGACCCTGCTGGTCGATCGGGCAGGGGTGACCGGACCCGACGGGCCCTCCCATCACGGGGCATTCGATCTCACGTTCCTCAGGATGATCCCCGGAATGGTCGTCGGGGCACCGGCGGATGCGGCAGATCTGTGCGGGATGATCGAGACTGCCGCCACCCACCGAGGGCCGATGGCGATTCGTTACCCCAAGGCGGCCGCCACCTCGATACCGGCAATCCCTGTGCCTGCGATCCCGGTCGGCGAATGGGCAGAGCTGAGCACCGGTGACGATCTCCTGATCCTCGCCAACGGCAGGTACGTGGAGACGGCCCAGAAGGTGGCGGGGCGCCTCGAACAGGAGGGCATGTCCGTCGGCGTCATCAACGCTCGCTGGGTCAAGCCGCTCGACCCGCGACTCGAGGCCTGGGTACGCGGCGCGGGTGCGGTCGTCACCATCGAGGACAACGTGCTGTCAGGAGGGTTCGGAGCGGCCGTCCTGGAGTCCCTGTCCGGCACCGGTCTCGCCGGCAAGGTCCACACCATCGGATTGCCCGACAGCTTCCTCCCGTTCGGTTCGGCCGACGACGTGATTTCGTCCGTCGGACTCGACGTCGACGCCCTTACCGACCGACTCCGGCTGATCGTTCAGACGTGAGGCTCGGTCGGCGGTTGCCGGACTCCGGGGGAACCCGGACGTCCTCGGCCAGGTTCGGGTTCTGTCAGTTGGTCCTGCAACTTCGCCCGCATCGCGCCGCTCCGCATGGCTAGGGTCCAATAGCGTTCTTTAGGGAACGCCCATGACATTGGAGGAAACACCATGAAGAGACGCTTCATGATCGTGTTGTCGATCTTGGCGATGGTTCTCGCAGCGTGCGGGACCGAAGCCGAGGAAACGACAACCACTACCGCCGCACCAGACGGCTCTACCGAGACCACCGCACCACCGAGCGACGGAGACGGCGACGGCGACAGCGGTGCCCAGACCGGTGGCGATCTACTCGACACCGTGCTCGCACGAGGCGAGTTGAACTGCGGAACGAACGAGACCCTTCCTGGGTTCGGTTCCAAGGACGAGGCCGGCAACTTCGTCGGATTCGACGTGGACCTGTGCCGTGCACTCGCAGCAGCCATGTTCGGCAACGCCGACGCGGTGCGCTACGAAGCCCTCACTGCCGCGGCCCGTTTCGAGGCCGTGAACTCGGGCTTGATCGACATCCTGTCCCGCAACACCACGTGGACCCAGAGCCGTGACACCGAACTGGGTCTCGACTTCGGTCCCACCACCTACTACGACGGCCAGCAGATGATGGGCCGCGCGTCGGATGGCTTCTCGTCCGGTTCGGCTCTGTCCGAGATCGACGGTTCGGTCGTCTGCACGAACGCAGGTACCACGACCGAGCTGAACGCCTCCGAGGCGGCCGCGGTGCTGGGAATCACGATCACGTTGAACACCTTCGAGGACTTCAACATCGTGATGGAGAACTTCAAGTCCGGCGCCTGTGACGTGGTCACCACCGACGGTTCGGGTCTCGTGTCCCGCAAGGCGACCGATCCCGAAGGCGCCGACTGGGTGATCTTCCCGTCCGTGCCGATCTCGAAAGAGCCGCTCGGACCCGCCTGGGCGCAGAACAACTCGCGTTTCGGTGACGTTGTCACCTGGACGATCTTCGCGATGCAGATCGCGGAGGAGTACGGCGTGACATCGTCGAATGTCGATGACATGCTGGCCAACCCGCCCAACCCCGAGGTGGCTCGTCTCCTGGGTGGCGAAGGAGAACTCCAGACCGTGATGGGTCTGCCGGCAGACGCCTTCTATCAGGTGATCAGCCAGGTCGGCAACTACGCCGAGGTCTTCGACCGCAACCTGCGTCCGCTCGGACTCGAACGAGGTCTCAACGCCCTGTTCGCAGATGGCGGACTCCAGTTCCCGCCCCCGGCGCGTTGATCGGCCGATGAACTAAACGGTTCTGGGGCTGGCTCGAAAGAGACAGCCCCAGAACCACCCACTTTCGATGGCGACCGACACCCGCATCGCTCAACCAGACCGCAAACCCCCGCTGTGGCGCAATGCCACTGTTCTCAAGTGGGCGGCGCAACTGGTCGTGCTTGCCGGACTTGTCGGACTCTTTCTCATCCTCGGCCTGCAGGCAGCAGGCAACCTCGAAGCCCAGGGCCGCAGCTTCGGCTGGGGCTTCCTCTCCCGACCCGCCGGTATCCAGATCGGCGAGGGCATCTTCACCCGACCCACCAACGGATTCCAGGTGCTCCAGACCGGTGCGGTCAACATGCTGCGCATCACGGTCTCAGGAATCCTTGCCGCTACAGTGCTCGGCGTCGTGGTTGGCGTCTCCCGACTGTCTGCCAACTGGCTCCTCAATCGGCTGGCGACCGTCTACATCGAGATCCTCCGCAACATCCCCCTGCTGGTCCAGATCGTGTTCTGGTTCTTCGTGGCGGCGCTCACGTTCCCCGAGTTGGCCGTCGAACAGGAGGGTTCCCAGTGGCTGGTCATCAGCAACAAGGGAATTTCCATCCCATGGTTCTTCCCCACTGAGACGTTCTGGCAGTGGGCAGTGTTCCTCATCGGCGCAGGAATCGCCGCACGGATCGTGTTCAAAGCCCGGATCCGAAAGCTGGAGTTGACCGGGACAGACACCCATCCGGCCCGATTCGCTCTCCTGGCCTTCTTCGGTATCGCCCTGATCGGCTGGCTCGCCCACCCTATCGCCGGGGCCCTCGGGTGGCTGTGGCAGGCTCTCGGATGGGTTGTCACTGCGATTCCGACGATCGGATGGCAGGTTGTGCTCGCGGCCCTTTCGGTCTACCTCGGCGTGCGCTGGATCCGTCGCTTCCTCGATTCTCTCCGCTCTCCGGCCGGACTCGCCAAACTCTCCGATGACGACTGGTTCAGAATGGGCCTGGCGGGTGTCGTGGGCGCCCTTGGGGCGTTCGTGTTTCTCTTCTTCCCGTCTGTGACCGGCGCCTTGGTCGAGCTGACGGATTTCGTGTTGGGGTTCCTCAACCAGAAGTTCGATTTCCTGCGGTCCGGGAACCCGTTGCGGTTCGCCCGGCCCGATGTCGTCGTACCCGGTCGGTTCGCCCAGATCGGGTCTTCGGGGATGACCATGACCTCGGCGTTCTTCGGGGTGTGGGTCGGGGTCACTCTCTATACAGCCGCCTTTATCGCAGAAGTCGTGCGAGGAGGGGTTCTCGCAGTCGCCAAGGGTCAGACCGAGGCCGGTTTGGCGCTCGGACTCAGGCGCAGCCAACTGCTCCGCATGATCATCCTTCCGCAGGCGTTCCGGATCATCCTTCCCCCGATCGGGAACCAGTATCTGAACCTCGCCAAGAACACTTCTCTCGGAATCGCCGTCGCCTACCCCGAGATCGTCGCAGTCGGTCAGACCCTGGCAAACCAGACCGGCCAGGCCATGCAGACCTTCCTCATCTGGATCGTGTTCTATCTGTCCGTGAGCCTCGTCCTGTCCGGAATCGTCAACCGCTACAACCGCCGTTTGCAGTTGGTGGAACGATGACCACGCCACGCGTCTCGGCCGACCTGCTTCCACCTGAGCCTCCACCCGAGGCAAGTCAGCCGGGTGCGGTGGTCTGGCTCCGCAAGAACCTGTTCGGTTCGGTCGCAAGCACCATCGTGTCTGTCGTCCTCGGCGTGGCTCTGTTCTTCATGCTGCGGGGACTGCTCGCGTACCTGTTCTCCGACGAGCGACTGTGGGAAGTCATCCCCCGCAACGCCACCAACTACGCCATCGAGGGCTATCCGCGACCCAACATCACCCGGATCTGGGTGTCCCTCGACATCATCCTGTTCCTCGCCGGCGTGTCGATGGCCGTGTGGAAGCCGAGCGGCATGATGTCGCTGGCGTCGCTGGCAGCCACTGTCCGCTCGATCGGAACCGTGCTCGTCTTGGTCGGCGTCCTGGCTCCTGACACGTTCGAATCGCGCTTCACCGTTGGGGTGGTTGGCCTGGTTCTGATCGGCCTGTCGTTCCTCGGCATGCGACTCTCGGACCGAGCGGCACTGGCCGATCGGATTCCCACCCTGGCCCTGATCGCTGGCGGGGCGGTTCTGTTCCTGGCAGTCCTCTGGCTCCTCCCTCTCGCCTCGACGACCCAGATCCCGTGGACGGTCGGCGTCGGGGTCGCAGTGATCGGTCACCTGGTCGGGCGTGTCCTCGCCGCCCGGGTTGCGTCCGGACCGCTGAGGGCGATCGTCACTGCCGTATGGCTGGTGAGCCTCCCGGTGATCTATCTCCACATCCAGCGCAACCCCGAGGTGGACTGGGACACCGTGATCGGTTCTTGGCTCCCGTGGATCGCCGGGATCGTCGTCGTGGGGGTCGCGCTCATCAATCTCGTCTCCCGCAGCGATCGGGAGCGGGCCGGTGTCATCAACGCCCTCATCGTCATTGCCGCTGTCTTGGTGTGGACTGTCGACGCTCCCATGGTGGCGCGTGCGCTGCTTCTCCTGCTCGCGGTGCTCTCCCTGGCCACCCCAACGTTCGGTTCTTCGGCGCTCGGTCGTCGCAACATGGCTCTGACGTGGCTGGCGGGGGCTGCGTTCTTCTCGTACATCTTCGTGATCGGAGATGCCGGCACGGGACTCGAGACTCGCAACGAGTACTACGGCGGACTCAACCTGACGATGATGCTGGCTGCCGGAGGCTTGCTGCTCTCCTTCCCGCTCGGCGTGCTTCTCGCCCTCGGACGGACGTCGACGATGCCGATCTTCCGGCTGCTCTCGACCGGCTACATCGAGGTCGTGCGCGGGGTTCCGCTGATCACCGTGCTGTTCATCGCCCGGTTCGGGATTCTCAACTTCCTCCCCGCCGAATTGGAGTTCGATCCGAACATCCTCGTACTCGGTGGGATCACGGCTTTTTCCGCCGCGTATCTGGCCGAGAACGTACGTGGCGGTCTCCAGTCGATCCCGAGAGGCCAGTACGAGGCAGCCAAGGCGCTGGGCATGACCACGGCGCAGATGACGATGCTCATCACGCTTCCCCAGGCCCTGCGCGCCGTCATTCCTGCCATCGTCGGACAGGTGATCGCCCTGTTCAAGGACACGTCGCTGGTGGCGATCGTCGGTCTCGCCGAGTTCTTCCGGGTGGCGAGGGACATCGTCCCCAACCAGACGAATTCGCTCGGCTCGATCATCGAGAACCTGCTGTTCGCCGCCGCCGTCTACTGGATCTTCACCTACAACTTCAGCCGGGCCAGTCAGCGCCTGGAACGCAGGCTCGGCGTCGGAACCCGATAGGAGTGTCGCGATGAAAGAAAACGGCAAGAAGGACATCGTCGTCTGCGATGGCGTCAAGAAGTGGTTCGGTGAGTTTCAGGCGTTGCGAGACATCACCACCACGGTCGCCGAAGGCGAGGTCGTGGTCATCATCGGCCCGTCGGGGTCTGGGAAGTCGACCTGGATCCGCTGCATCAACCGGCTCGAAGTCCACCAGGAAGGTCGGATCGTCGTGGACGGGATCGAGCTGACCTCTGACGTCAAGAACATCGAGAAGATCCGGTCCGAGGTGGGAATGGTGTTCCAGTCCTTCAACCTCTTCCCCCATCTGACCGTGCTTCAGAACATCACGCTCGCCCAGACGTGGGTGCGGAAGCGTCCCAAGCGGGAAGCCGAAGAGAAGGCCATGGGTCTGTTGGAGCGGGTCGGCATCCCCGAACAGGCGACCAAGTTCCCCGGCCAGCTCTCCGGTGGCCAGCAGCAGCGGGTGGCGTTGGCGCGGTCGCTGGCCATGGATCCGCGCATCATGTTGTTCGACGAGCCGACGTCCGCGCTGGACCCGGAGATGATCAAAGAAGTGCTCGACGCAATGAAGGAATTGGCGCGTTCGGGCATGACCATGCTGGTCGTCACCCACGAGATGGGCTTCGCCCGGGAGGTGGCAGACAGGGTGATCTTCATGGATCAGGGCCAGATCGTCGAAGAGGGCACCCCCGAGCACTTCTTCACCGACCCCCAACACGACCGCACCAAACTCTTCCTCTCCCAAATCCTCT
>JBBDQP010000060.1:25614-32293 GCA_040905965.1 Acidimicrobiia bacterium | reverse complement strand
CTCAACAGGGTTGACAACGTCGGGCTGGCGACGACCCGACTCGTACGCGGACAACGTCGGCTGGGCAATCTCGACGTCTGAAACGACGAAATCCCCTGCAAGACGCAGGGGATTCCGTGATGTGGAGCTGAGGGGATTTGAACCCCTGACCCCTTGCATGCCATTGATGATCGGGGCACTTCGCCGAGCTGGGCATATCCTCGAATCGCCCGGTGTTCATTGACGATTCGCCGCGTGTCTTCACCGGTCGTTTCGTGTCCTCAAGGGTCCTCTCGCGGACTTTCCGCGGACTCTGCGTGGACTCGCCCGTCCCTCACGAGCGTCGAAGGCGAGCTTCGAGAGGTGGGAGCGCAACGATGTCCTTCGGTCGGCCCGCCGCCCGCTTGGATGCGACGACATCCTCCAGGAAGCCACCGGCACATCGACGGAGGCGATCTCCACGACAGACGCGTGCTCGCTGAGGCTCACATAGCCGCCTGGGAATCCGTCCGGAACGAAGCACAGATCGAGCGGACCGTGTTCCGTTATCAAGGTCATCAACTCGACCTGGCGCAGCATTTCAGCGTGAGGCTCGAACGGGACACCGTCGGGATCCCCCGACACCCGGAGCCGGGCTCCGAGGTCCGACAGTGCTGCGGCGAGCCTGGTCAGGTTGACGTCATCGGTCGAAGGGCAGATGTCGACGTCGACGGTGGCATGCCCCGTGTCGTGAAGCCGGGCCGCCACGCCACCGATGATCACGAACTGCACGCCGTGGTCGATGAGCACACGACAGATGGCTGCCACGTGCTGGTCGCTGAGCTCAGGCGGCATCGCTTGCCAGCCGGTAACCCTGGGATCTCAAACGCTCCCTGGTCGTCTCATCGAGCGTCCGTTCCCACTCGGCGAGCACCTCATCGTGGTTGTCGAGGTCGGCCAGTTCCAGACGCAGCTCCAGCCCTGCTCGGGCCAACAGCCTCAACAGGGTCGGCAACGTCGGCTGACGACGACCCGACTCGTACGCGGACAACGTCGGCTGGGCAATCTCCAGCAGGTCGGCGAACGCCGTCTGAGACAACCCGAGCCGTGTTCGAGCCAGCTGCAACAGCGAGCCGGCAACCCGGTCTTCCATACCCTTCATGCCTATAGCGTATCGTCTATTGGTCGTCCCGGCAAGGTGTTGCATCTGCGCGAGAAAGCGAGCGCCGACGGGCCGGTATCAGACGTGTGCTGATGCGCTCGAAATCTGGCGATCTGCGCTATTCGGCAGTTGGTGCGAGTCGGCCGCTCTCGATTGCTTCAGCCAACTCTGCCACGGTCCAGGCCGCATCGCCCTCCGTCTTCACCAGACGTCTAATGACGGTATTCATTCCCGAGTCGACCTTCCTTACGAGGACGACCCACTCTTTGCCCCGTGCTTGACGGACGGCGGCCCAGACGAAGGCCGCCACATCGAGCAATACCGACCCCGTGCCGAGCCTCCAGTCCTTGGCCGACCCAACGACCTCGTAGCGACTTCGGTCAGGACTCTTCACCACTCGGCGCAGGTCACCGGCCACTGGAACAACTCCTCGTTTCTGGTACCGACCGAGGCTATCTGCCCGATCGAAACATCGCGACCGACCCAGGTAGCGAGACCTCGTCTTCACTACCCCCGGAGGGCGGACCGCCCGACCTGCGCGCCTTCCGTCGCCGTCTCTGGTACCCGGCCGTGCGGGGCATCGGTCGGCGAGCCGATGCGGCCCCACGACCTTCGCCACACCCACGTCGCGCTCCTCACTCGACGTCTGAAACGACGAAACCCCCCGCCAACGCGGGGGATTTCGTGATGTGGAGCTGAGGGGATTTGAACCCCTGACCCCTTGCATGCCATGCAAGTGCTCTGCCAGGCTGAGCTACAGCCCCAGTTGGGGAACGGCGAGTCTATCAACCGCAGTCGGAGCGGAGAAACCTGGGGCTTCAGCCCTGCGAAGCTCCGACTTCGAGGGGAACCCGAGGCGCATCGCCCCACAACCGTTCAAGTCCGTAGTAGTCGCGCGGCGTCTGCTGGAACACGTGGACGACGAAGTCGCCAAAGTCGAGGAGCACCCATTCGGCCTCGGCCACGCCTTCGCGCCGGAGGGCCTTGCGGTCATGCTCGCCCAGTCGCTCTTCGACGGCGTCGATCAAGGCCTGGGCGTGTGGGCGCGAGGTCCCCGTTGCGATGAGGAAATACTCGGTGATGGACAGCAAGTCGCCGACCTCGAGCATCGTGATGTCGATGCCCTTCTTGTCGGCCAGGGCGTCGGCGGCGACCCGGGCCATCTCCAGTGTTTCCTCGACGGGACTACCTCCTGATCCAGTGACCGTCGCAGTGTACAAGCCTGTCAGTACTGAGCATCCTCGAAATAAAGACCATTCTCGGCGATTACCCCGAGTGCTCCGTCCGGGATGAGGAACCGCCCGGAAAACCCGCGTCCCAACCAGGCACGGAGTTGCGTGCTGGAGAGATCCAGTTCGGGCATTTCGAGCCACTGAGCGCCGGGCACCGCCCGTTCCACTTCTGCCCGCTCCGTCCCAGGCCGGCCGACCACGGCGACTTCCACCCGTTCGGCGAGTTCGTCGCCCCGATGCCACGATCGGAGCCCGGCGGCGGCGTCGGCTCCAAGCACCAGAGTCACATGATCGTCGGCGAAGGATTCGATCGTGTCCCAGGTGAACGTCGGACCGCCCCGTTCCGCCTCGCGTCGATCGACCTCGAAATGAAGGACTCCTTCGACGGCCGCCGAGATCATCCGGCATCGGATGTCGGCCGGGGTAATCACCCGGTCGTCGGATTTCTGCCAGGGGTCGCCCGCAGGGAGGAAGGTCACGATGTCGACCGACAGTTGCTCCCATGCCGCCTGGGCGACCGCGAGATGACCGATGTGCGGGGGATCGAACGTCCCACCGAGCAGAGCGCGCCGCATTCAATCCTTGGGTACGAGGGCGCCGAGCATAGGAGGCAACAGCCGAAGTGTTCCCCCGGAACGACAGGACACGGCGACCGGATCGATGTAGACGCCCCCGCGACGCACACCGATGTGGATGCCGGGTATCCCGTGGGGAGCACCTGCACGACCGACGGGATCACCGCGACGGACCGCCTGACCCGGCACCGCGTCGATCGAGGACAGGTACGACAGGCTGACCCGGAAGGTTCCGTGCCTCACGGTGACGGTTCGGACCCCGGCCACCGACCCTGCGAAGGAAACGACTCCGGCCAGCGGCGACTCGACGATTGCTCCGTGGTCGACGGCGACATCCACCCCCCAGTGTCCGGCGTATGGCCCGTCGGGGGCGAAAGGCTGGGTGACCGGTCCCGGAAGGGCGATGAGACAGGTGGCGACGATGGCCAACATGAGCGATGAACTCCTCCCCCACCCGCTGCCCCAACCTACGTCGAGCGGCCGGGTCGGGGAAGGCTGTGGCGTCAACGCCGTCCGACGTGTAACCGCTTCCAGCCTCGACTACCTTTGGTGCTGCCGACATCGCGAGGAGATGGTTCACACATGACCACCGCACGAATCGGCCTGATGGGGTTCGGCCGAATCGGCCGCAACATGTTCCGAATGATCGCCGATCATCCCACCCTCGAGGTGGCGGCAATCGCCGATATCGCCGACCCTGAAGGCCTCACCTACCTGCTCAAGTACGACTCGATCCACGGGCGTTTCACCAAGCCGCTGGAAGAGACCTCATCCGGTCTCGTCATGGACGGACGGGTGATCCCCTTTCTGGACGCCAAGGAGCCCGGCGACGCCAACTGGGGCGATCTGGGAGTCGACATCGTCGTGCAGGCGACCGGCGGGTACCGATCTGCCGCCTGGTGTCGGAAACATCTCGACGCCGGGGCCAAGCGTGTGATCCTCGCCTCGACCCCCGAAGACCTGACCGACGAGATTCCGATTCTCCTCACGGGTCTGAACGACGAGGTATTGACATCGACCACCGACATCGTGGCGATGGGGTCGAACACCTCCAACGCCCTCGCACCGATCCTGCGCATCCTCGACGACGCCTTCGGACTGAAACGAGCGTTCTTCACCTCCGTCCATGCCATGACGAACTCCCAACGTCTGGCAGACGTGCCTTCCGCCGGTTTCCGACAGAGCCGGGCCGCAGGCGAGAACATCATCCCGCAGAGCACCAATTCCCCGGAGATTCTCATGAGCGTGATGCCGGACATGCGCGGCAAGCTCTCAGGGGCCGCTCTCAACGTGCCGGTGGCCGACGGCTCCACCGTCGACCTCGTCGCTGAAGTGCGCGACGCCACCGAGGTGACGACGCTGAACGCTGCAGTTCGCACCGCCGTCGAATCCAAGTACGCCGGAGTGATCGAGTATTCGGCAGATCCGATCGTCTCGTCGGATGTGCGCCAATCGCCTCATTCGGGGATCTACGACAGCCTGGCGGCGATGGTGATGGGCGGGACTCTCGTCAAGACCATCACCTGGTACAACAACGGGTGGGGATACACCGCCCGGGTGGTCGAAGCCGCCGAGAAGATGGCAGATCACATCGTGGGGGTGCCGGCATGAGTGTCCAAGTCGCAATCAACGGATTCGGTCGGATCGGGCGCAACGTCCTGCGAGTGATCCTCGAACGGGAAGACTCCAACATCGACGTCGTCGCCATCAACGACCTGGCCGACGACGACGTGCTCGCCTATCTCCTGGAGTACGACTCGGTCATGGGTCCACTCGGACGGGACGTCGAGGTGACCGATGGTGTGATGAAGGTCGGACGTCAGTCGATCAGGATGCTGAGGGAGCGCGATCCGAAGAATCTCCCGTGGTCTGAACTGGAAGTCGATGTGGTCGTCGAGGCCACCGGAATCTTCCGGAGCCGCGAGCAACTTCAATGGCACATCGACGCAGGCGCCAAGCGGGCGATCCTCACGGTGCCGGCCAAGGACGCGATCGACGAGATGGTGGTGCTCGGCGTCAACGATGACGTCCTCGACCCCACCGACGTGATCGTCTCCAACGCCTCGTGCACGACGAACTGCCTCGCCCCGATCGCCAAGGTTCTCGACGATGCCTTCGGAATCGAGCGCGGGATCATGACGACGGTGCATGCGTACACCAACGACCAACGACTGGCGGACGTCCCCCACGCCGACCTCCGACGCAGCCGGGCGGCCACCGAGAACATCATCCCGACGACGACCGGCGCGGCCAAGGCGGTGGGCAAGGTGCTCCCGAAACTCGATGGCAAACTGGACGGAATGGCGATGCGGGTGCCCGTCCCAGACGGCTCCACCGTCGATCTCGTCGTCGAACTCTCCCGCCCCGTCACCGTCGAAGAGGTGAACGCGGCAGTGAAGGCGGCGGCCGACGGACCGTTGGCCGGGATCATCCAGTACTCGGAAGATCCGCTCGTTTCCACCGACATCATCGGCAACCCGCACTCGTCGATCTTCGACGCAGCGTCGACCCAGGTGCTGGGCGGCAACCTCGTGAAGATCCTGAGTTGGTACGACAACGAGTGGGGTTATTCGAACCGTGTGGTCGATCTCATCGACAGGCTCGGGGAACTGCTTCCGGCCTGACGGCCATGAGAGTCGAGATTCGACGCATCGCCGCCGAGGAGGGGCCGCTCCTGATGCAAGTGCGGCTGCTCGCGCTCCTCGACGCCCCATACGCTTTCGCTGGTACGTACATCGAGTCGATCCAGCAACCGCCCGAGCATTGGGCGGAACGAGCCGGCGCCGCCGCAGCGGGAGGGGAATCCGCCATCTATCTCGCCCACGCCCCTGACGGCGTGGTCGGCATGGCCGGCGCCTACCAGCCTGCGGAGACCCAAGACACGCGCATGATCTACGGCGTGTGGGTGGAGCCCGTGCTGAGGGGCCAGGGACTCGCCAGGCGGATGGTCGAGACGCTGGTCGAGTGGGCGGGTGCGGCGGGAGCAGACCAATGTGCCCTGTGGGTCGCCGAGAGCAACGCCCCAGCGGTCGCGCTGTACGAGTCGCTCGGGTTCGAGTCGACAGGAGAACGGCAGCCGTTTCCGCCGAATCCGGTGGAGACCGAGCGAAAGCTGGTCAGGCCAGCAGGTCGAGGACAGTCTGGCGGAAGTCGTTCGGCTGGAACGGCTTGGTAACGAAGGCGTCGGCGCCCCCCTCGTCCGCCCGACGGCGGGACTCTTCTTCGGCGTGTGCGGTGAGCACGACCACCGGCAGCGAGCGGGTGGCAGGATCATTCCGGATGTGGTCCAGCACCTGCCAGCCGTCCATACCGGGAAGACCGATGTCGAGCACGAGAAGGTCAGGGGATTCGGTTCGAACGGCTTCGAGACCACTCGGACCGTCCTCGCTCATGTGGATGTCGAGGTCGGCTGCGCGCAGACAGACCTCGATCAAGCGGCGAATGACGGCCGAGTCTTCGATGACCAGGATTCGCTGACCCACTCACTGTTCCCTTCATCCAACATTCTTCGGTACCCGCCCTGCATTCTGCCTGCAGTCATACCGAAAGTTCGGTTATTGCCTGGTCATCGGCAGCGATTCACGGTCGGTTGAGGTATATCTCCTCCGCCGCGTTGCCCTCCTGGGCTGGGTCGCCACCCGTTCCACGAACGTCTCCAACTGGCGGAGATTTCGCACTTCGAACACCTCGTCGCAGAACCTAGCGTATCGCGACATCACCGAATCACCGGAGTCCCAGTACGCCTTGGGCTC
>JBBDQP010000060.1:2492-25514 GCA_040905965.1 Acidimicrobiia bacterium | reverse complement strand
CCGGGCTTGAGATGATCGGTCACCTCGTCCACGGCATCGACGAAGACGAAGGCGCGCTGCTTGGAGAACTGGGTCCCCATCGCATACGTGAATTGCAGCGTGAATCGGGCAAAGGTGGCCATCGAGCCGGAGATGTCGCACAGAAGAAACAGTTCGGGGCGGTGCGGACGGACATGGCGGAACTTCGGGTCGATCGGGACTCCCCCGGTGGCGAGCGAGGATCGCATCGTCTTGCGAAAGTCGAGCCGGCCACGTGTCGCCAACCGTCTGCGCTGGGCGAGGCGGGCAGCGAGTTTGCGTGTCAGCGGCTCGATGACCTGCTCGAGATTGCGCAGATCGGTGCGAGTGGCGTGCATCAGATCGACTTCTTCGACAAGCGGCTGTCGGAGAGTTCGCGCCACTGCCTCATGACCGCGGTCTTCGACGAGACGCCGGCGAATCTCCTCTTTGATTTCCTCGCGCAGTCGTTCGATGCGAAGACCCGCCTCTTCGGTGACGAGGCGGCGGGTGAGTTCGTCGACTTCGCCCTCCTGCTGCAGCATCGCCTCGATGAGCCGGTCGGTCAGCGCGTCGATGTCCAGTTGGCGCAACGTCCGGTACAGGTAGTAGGTCCCTCCAACCGGCCGGCCCGGCTCGATTCCGGCCAGGTCGTCGACGGCCTGTTGGGCGGCGGAGCGGAGTGCCGAGAAATCCTGATTCCGCATCGCCTCGTACAGAGCCTCGATCAACTCGTCGAGATCCATCCCACCACCGCTCCCCTGACGTCCGCCTTCGTCAGAACGTCCGGGCGATTCGGGTTCGGCTGGATCGGAGGTTTGAAGTCGACGAGCGGCGAAGAAGACCTCGAACGCGGTGTCGAAGGCCGCCTCGTGGCGGGCGTTCTTGACGAGCGTCGCTCTGAGGGTCTCCTTGAGTGAGGTGCGGTCCCCGAGATCGATGTGCTGCACTGCGTTCATGGCGTCGATGGACTCGACCATCGAAACCGGTACGCCAACCTGACGGAGTTCTTCCACGAAGGCGGAGAGGAGCCCGAGCATCTAGCGATCTGTCTCCACTAGTCGGACAGCTCCTTCATGGCCCGCTCGATGTCGTTTTGATACTTGAGGAGTACATGGACGGTGTCGCCGATGACCTCTCGGTCGATGTGGTCGATTCCCAGAGCGAGGAGCGTCATCGCCCAGTCGATCGTCTCGGAGACCGACGGGGCCTTCTTCAGATCCATCTGGCGGATCGAACGCGCCACACGGGCGATCTCCTGGGCGAGATGGTCGGCGAGACCGGGAACTCGGGCGCGGAGGATCTCTGCTTCCCGCTCCGGGCTCGGGTAGGCGATGTGGAGGAACAAACAGCGTCGCTTGAGGGCTTCTGAGAGCTCCCTCGTGTTGTTCGAAGTGAGCAGCACCATCGGCCGAGTCGTTGCCGCCACCGTCCCCAATTCGGGTATCGAGACCTGAAAGTCGGAGAGCACTTCGAGCAACAGCGCCTCTGTTTCCATCTCCACCCGGTCGATCTCGTCGATGAGCAGCACCACCGGCTCGGTGGAGCGAATGGCCTCGAGGAGCGGGCGGGCGAGAAGGAAATCCTCCGAAAAGATGTCGCCCTCGATCTCGGTCCAGTCGTGATCCTGGTCGGCCTGGATTCTGAGGAGCTGCTTCTTGTAGTTCCATTCGTACAGCGCACGCGACTCATCGAGACCCTCGTAACACTGGAGACGGATCAGGCGACGACCGGTGATTTTTGCCAGCGACTTTGCGAGCTCGGTCTTGCCGACCCCGGCGGGTCCTTCGACGAGGACCGGCTTGCCCAGCGTGTGGGCGAGAAACGCGACCTGGGCGATGCGGTCATCGGCCAGGTAGTCGACGGATCGGAGGGCGTCGGCGACGCCTTGGGGGGATGAGAGAACAGAGTCCATGAAGGACCGCAGGCTAGTGGGGCGTCTCCCGATCACAGACTGACACTCCCCATCCGGTCCGGAGGCCGCGCGAGGAGCTAGCGTTCTTCGGCAATGCGAATCGTCATAGTCGGCGCAGGAGCGGTGGGATCATACCTCGCCGAACGTCTTTCGGCCGAAGGTCAGGACGTCGTCGTCATCGAAGACGACGAAGACCGAGCCGCTGAACTCCAAGATCGCATCGACGCCCTCGTCATCAACGGCAACGGAGCCTCGCCGGCCGTCCTCCAAGAAGCGGGCGTCGACCGTGCGGAGTTGCTCATCGCCGTGTCGAACTCCGACGGAGCCAACGTGCTCGCCTGCCACGTCGCGGCCGAACTCGGGGTCAAGCGCACGGTCGCCCGAGTCGAAGACCCCGACATGCGCGAGGCGCTCGCCGGCCTCGAAGTCGACTTCGTCATCGACCCGGGAGAAGCGGCGGCTCGGGAACTCCTCGCTCTCGTCCACCAGTCGGGAGTGTCGGAGGTCGTCGAGTTCGGAGAGGGCCATCTCGTCCTCGTCGGAGCCACCATTCCCAGAACTTCCAAGCTCATTGGGTGGCCCCTCGCCGAACTCCGGGCCAACCGAGACGACTGGGACTGGGTCGTGGCCGCACTCGTGCGCCACGGAGACACCGTCGTCGCCCATGGCGACACCATCATCGAAGCAGGGGATCACGTCCTGGTCATGGTTGGCAAGGACGATGTCGAACGGGCGACCGAACTGCTCGGCGTCCACCATCGGCCGGTGCGTCGGGTCGTGATCCTCGGCTCCACCCGGCTCGCCGAGCTCACCGCCAAGCTGATGCTCGACGACGGATACGACGTGATCCTCGTCGACGAGGATCCGAGCAGATGCAGGAAGATCGCAGAACGGCTGGCGAAGGCGCTCGTCATCAACGACGATCCGACCGACCCCGACACGCTTCGGTCTCTCAACCTGAACGACCGCGACACAGTGTTGGCGTTGACGGGATGGGATCACGTCAACGTGCTCGGCGCACTCGTCGCCAAGGCCCTGGGAGCAGCGACCGCCGTGTCCCGATTCAACCGTGTCGATTATGTGAATTTGCTCGCCGGGACCGGTATCGACGCGGCAGTCTCCAGCCGGTTGATCGCCGCCGGCGCCATTCTCCGTTTCGTCCGCCGGGGTCGGATACACAGCGTGGTCACGTTCAACGACACCGACGCCGAGGCGATCGAACTCGAGGTCGACCCCCGATCCGAGGCCGTCGGCAAGTCGCTCAGTGAACTCGGTTTGCCCCGCGGCGCGGTGGTCGGCGGAATCCTGCGGCGCAACATCGCGTTCGTCCCGACGGGTGCGACCACCATCGATCCCGGTGACCACGTGATCGTGTTCTCGATGCCCCAGTGCATCGACGAGGTCGAACACCTCTTCGGCCGGGCATGACCTTCGCTCGGCCGACACGCCGCCGTCGGGACACGGGCGGTACGGCGATGGCACGGAGACTGACCTTCATCGGTGGGCGAATCGTCGCCGGCTCAGGAGTGGCAATGCTGCCGGCGGCAGTCGTCTCACTGGCGTACGGCGAATCGAGGGCCGCCACCGGGATCGCCCTCGCGTCGCTCATCACGATCGGGGTCGGGATGGCCTCGTCCCGTGTCCTCGGTTTGCGTGGCGAACTCACCACGAAGGAAGGTTTCGGCGCCGTCGGCATCGCCTGGTTCGCAATGTCCGCCTTCGGGACCCTCCCTTATCTCTTGTCCGGGTCGATCGAGAGCATCACCGACGCATTCTTCGAGACCGCATCTGGGTTCACCACCACCGGTGCCACGATCCTCGCCGATCCGGCCCTCCTTCCTCACGGGATCCTGATCTGGCGCTCGATGACCCAATGGGTGGGAGGCATGGGAGTCATCATCCTCGCCGTCGCAGTTCTTCCGCTTCTCGGCGTCGGTGGTGTCCAACTTGCCCGAGCCGAGTACCCCGGCCCCAGCCCAGATCGCCTCACCCCCCGTTTCCAGGAGACTGCCAAGCGTCTCTGGTTTGTCTATGTGGGGCTCACCGGACTCCAGGCGGTCTTCCTCTGGGCCGGCGACATGAACCTCTTCGAAGCCGTGAACCACGCATTCACGACCATGGCGACCGGCGGATTCTCCACTCGGGCCCAATCGATCGGAGAGTTCAGCGCCTACACCCAGTGGGTTGTCATCGCCTTCATGTTCATGGGCGGCGTGAGCTTCACCCTGCATTACCGAGCGCTGCGCCAGCCGACGGTGTACTTCCGGCACGCAGAGTTCAGGTTGTACCTTGCAATCGTCGTCGCGGCGGTCGTGATCATCGCGGGCGGGTTGATCGACCTCGGTGGAGAGATCGCCACGCCGATACGCGATGCCATCTTCACCGCGATTGCCATCATCACCACCACCGGATATCACACCGCCGACTTCGGCTCGTGGCGTCCTGCGCTCCAGATCTTCGTGGTCGGGTTGATGTTCCTGGGTGCAATGGCAGGCTCCACATCGGGGAGCGTCAAGACCTACCGCTTGGGGATTCTGACCAAGGCGGCATCAGCCGACCTGCGGCGTCTGGTCCACCCACGGGGGGTGTTCGTCGTCCGATTCGGCCGGGATCGGGTTCGCGACGATCTCATCGAAAGTGTCCAGTCCTACTTCCTGTTCTACATGTTCCTCTTCATGACCGGGACATTCCTCCTGTCGTTCATCGATGCCAACACCACCGAACGGCTCGATCTCATCACGACCGCAAGCGCTGTGGCGGCGGCACTGGGGAACATCGGACCGGGCCTCGGCGAGGTCGGACCGGCCGCCAACTATTCGGGGGTACCGGCGGCGGGCAAGTGGCTGTTGTCCAGCCTGATGATCGTGGGTCGACTCGAGATCTTCCCCGTCCTGCTGCTCTTCACCCGCGACCTCTGGAGACGGTGAGCAGTCACCTCCGGCAGCGATAACCTGCGCCGGATGCATATCGTCATCGCCGGGGCAGGACGAGTCGGAACCGCCCTCGCCCAGAAGTTCGCGGGGGATGGCAACGACGTGGTGGTCATCGACAACGACGAAGACGCGCTGGCTTCGCTCGGGCGCGGATTCAACGGCGGAACCGAACTCGGTCAAGCGTTCGACGTTGGCACGCTCACCAGAGCGGGAACCGCCCACGCCGACGTATTCCTCGCCGTGACCAATTCGGACAACGCCAACCTGGTCGCCGTCGAGGTCGTGAAGGCCACATTCGGGGTGCAACGATCCATCGCCCGACTGTCGGATCCCGCCCGGGAGGCCGCCTACCACGCCCTCGGGATCGAATACGTGGCGGGCACGACCCTGATCGCCAACGTCGTGTACCAAGACGTCGTCGACGTCGAGTTCCAACACCACCTCAGCTTCGACATGGGCAGCGACGTCGAGATGGTCGAGTTCGAGATCAACCACGAGGCTGCGGGGCGAACGGTGGGTCGGTTCGAAGTCAAGGACCGACTCCGCATCGCGGCGGTCAGGCGCGGGCGCGAAGTCATCATCCCTGGCACCAGATTCATCCTTCAAGAAGGGGATCTGGTGGTGGCGGCAGCGCGAGAGGGAGTGCGCAAGAGGATCGAGTTCTTCGTCAAGGACGACTCATGAGAGTGGTCGTTGTCGGAGGCGGCAAACTGGGCGCCGAATTGACCAGTCGGCTGCTCGAAAAGGGAGCGGCCGTGATCGTGATCGAACAGCACGAGGAACGCGCCCGTCGCCTCTCCGACATGGGTCGGGCGTTGGTGCTCACCGGCGACGGCACCGACATGCGGCGCCTACAGAGCCTGGACCTGCGCCCCAGCGACGTGTTCGTGGCGGTGACCGGGATCGACGAAGACAACCTCGTGGCGTGCCAACTGGCGTCGGCGGCTTTTGGTGTTCGCAGAGTGCTCGCCCGGATGAACGATCCCCGTAACCGGACTGCGTTCCGAGCGCTGGGTGTTCCGACGGTCAACGTCACCGACGAGATGACCGACATGATCGAACGGAGTCTCGATCTCGCAGATCACATCACCAACGCGCTCCCGGACCGAGGGGATTTGGTGACCGTCGGGATCACGGTTCCCGAGGGTTTCGTGCCGAGCACCGTGACGGGACTGGGTCTCCCTCCGTCGACGATCGTGGTGAGCATCACCCGAGGCGATTCGATCGCGGTTCCTGACGGTACGACCGAGGTCCAGGCAGGCGACCAACTCCTGTTCGTCACTCAGAGCGAGTCGACCGACGCTCTCAACGACATCTTCCAGAGGCGGGGAGAATGAGATCACTGCTGGGTGAGATCCGCGACGGGTTTCGAGGTGTCGGGGTGGAATTGATCGCTCTGATCGGGGTCGTATTGCTGGCGGTCGCCGCCGCCGCGATCGCTCTCGCAGTCATCTGACATGCTTCTGCGACCAACCATCGAGGACCACCGATCGCTGGCCCATGACCTCGGCCGCATCATCGGCGTGGTGGCAATGGCGGCAGTCATCCCGTTGGTGTGGGCGCTCGCACAGGCCGAATGGCGGGCGGCAAGCCACTTCCTGCTGCTCATCGGCGTGACAACTGCCGTTTCCGCCGCCGCCGACCGGCTCCATCCCGATCCGGGGCGGGCGGTCGACTGGAGCCACGGCATGGTCGTCGCAGCACTCACCTGGCTCGTGGTTCCCGCCTTCGCCACGGTCCCGCTGTGGGGGTCGGGCCACTACGGGCGCTGGATCGACTCCTATTTCGATGCAATGAGCGGACTCACGACGACGGGACTCTCGCTCATCCAAGATCTCGACCACCTCCCCGAGTCAGTGAACCTGTGGCGCCACATCCTGCAGTTCCTCGGCGGCCAGGGGATCGTCCTCGCCGCACTCATGTTCCTCGCCGGGAGTGGCGCCCTGTCGCTATTCGAAGGCGAAGGCCGGGAGCATCGGATCTTCCCCAACGTGCGCACGACCGCCCGCTTCATCTGGCTCGTCAGCGCGACCCATGCCGTAATCGGGATCGGCATCCTCACCCTGGACGGGGTCTTCGTGCAGGGATTCGGAGTCCGGCGGGCGTTCTTCCACGGGGCCACGATCTTCATGGCGGCCTTCGACACTGGCGGGTTCTCTCCAATGAGCACCAGCATCGTCTATTACAACTCGCCGATATTCGAAGCAATCGTCGGAGTGCTGATGATCGCCGGTGCGATGAGCTTCGGGCTGCATCACGCCATCTGGAACCGAAGGCGCGTCGGGAAGAACATCGAGGTGCGGACGTTCGCGTTCACCATGGGTGTGACGCTCGTCGTCACGATCTTCGGATTGGCGTTGATCGGGGTCACCGACGAGTTGTATCCATTGGTGCGAGTCGGAGCCTTCCACGTCATCTCTGCCCATACCGGGACGGGATTCACCACGGTGTCGATCCCCGAAATGGCGACGTGGTCTGGGCTTGCCTTCGCCGGAATCACTATCGCCATGGCTCTCGGGGGTATGAGCTCCTCCACCGCCGGCGGAGTGAAGTCCCTGCGGATCGGACTGGCATTCCGGGCGATGCGCGACACAGTGCGTGAGGCGCTACTCCCGGACGGGGCGGTTGTGCCTCAGACGTACCAGCAGTACGGAACCCAGCGGATCGGCGCCAACCTGATCCGCTCGGTGTTCTCGATCTCGCTGCTCTACGTGGCGCTGTATCTGTTCGGTGCAGCGGTTGCTCTCGGGTTCGGTTACGAACTCGGACCCGCCTTGTTCGAGTCCATCAGCGCGTCCGCCGCCGTCGGGCTCTCGGTCGGTGTCGTCGCCCCCGATATGCCGCTGCTGCTCGAACTGACCTACATGGCGCAGATGTGGGTGGGTCGTCTCGAGTTCATCGCCGTCGCCGCCCTCCTCGGGTTCGGTGCCTCGACGGTGTTCGGGAAGTGAGACGTCTCCTCGCCGCCGTGACCGTCCTCATGCTCCCTGTCCTGCCGGCGGCCGGACAGGAGACCGTCGCAGTGTCGACACTGCTGGCGCAACCCGACGAGTACGACCAGCAGGTCGTGACGATCCGGGGCGAGATCGTCGGCGACTACGGGAACCGCGGCAACGTCGTCTGGGTTCAGGTCAACGACGACGCCTACGTCGACCAGCCGCTCTCGTCGACGGGACGGCTGGCGGGAACCAACACCGGGATTTCCGTCCGGCTCACCGGTGGAGTTCCGGACACTTTTGGTGCGCCGGGAGCCCATGCCGTGCGTGGCCCGGTTGTCGAGGTGACAGGCATCTTCCGGGACCTCGACCCGTCGATCGGCGGCCTCACCTTCGTCGAAGCGACCGACGTGCTGCTCGTCGCGCCGTCCCAGTCTCTCCCCCGGCCCGGTCCCGACCCAGTCGCCACCGCCCTCGGTGCCATCCTCACCGCCGGCGGCCTCCTCGCCCTCGCCCTACGCCGCGACCTCTTCAGCGAGCGCTAGCGAGCGATCGGTCCCCAACTGGGGGGACCGACGGACGAAGTCCGTCGAGGGGGGCCGAGCGAGGCTCTGCGAGCGAGTCTCTGACGCGAGGTTCCTTGCCCCTTCCGGCGTCACAACCAGTTGTGACGCCACCTTCCCCAGCGGGGAAGGCGATCTAGGGCGTCAGGACGATCATGTCGTCGCGGTGGATGGCCACTTCACCGTGGTCGGAGCGGTGGCCGGCGCGGCGGCGGAGGTCTTCGGCATCGAAACGACTGAGGCCTTTGGCGATCAGGTGGCCGTCGGGACCGGCGACTTCGGCGGCGGCACCCGCCGAGAAGTCGCCTTCGACCGCGGTGACACCCACAGGGAGCAGCGAGGACCCACCGCGGGCGATGGCGGTGCGGGCCCCGGCGTCGACGACGATCCGGCCCTCAGACGGCTGGCCGAAGGCGATCCACAGCTTGCGGGCGGGCAACCGCTGCGATCGGGGCTCGATCCACGTCCCGATCTCGCCGCCACCGACTGCGAGTGCCGCCACTTCGGGTGCGTCCGCCGGGGCGATCACCGTCGGAATCCCCGACCATGCCGCCATCCGGGCAGCGGCCACCTTCGTGCTGATCCCCCCCGATCCGAGGGGGCCGGCCCCGCCGCGGGTGAGCTCATCGAGGACCGAGTCTGTGTGCTCTACCGCGCTGAGCAACGTGGCCCCGGCATCGTTGCGAGGATCGGCCGAAAAGATCCCAGAAGTGTCGGTCAACAGGAGCAAGAGACCGGCGCCGACGAGATGGCCGACCATGGCGGCGAGACGGTCGTTGTCACCCATGCGCAGCTCTTCGATGGCGACGGTGTCGTTCTCGTTCACGATTGGCACGACTCCCAGCGCAAGGAGCCGTTCGAAGGCCTGACGAGCATGGAGGTACTGGTCTCGGTCAGCGAGGACGTTGCGAGTCAACAGGACCTGGCCGACGGTGACGCCATGGGCGTCGAACGCGTCCGTGTACGCCTGCATGAGCCTGCTCTGGCCGACCGCAGCCGCCGCTTGCAGTCCAGGCATATCTGTCGGCCGCCTGTCGAGTCCCAGGGCGGGTAATCCGGCAGCCACGGCAGCCGAGGTGACCAGTACCACCGGGTGTCCGTGGTCTCGCAGCCACACGACCTGGGCGACGACGGACCGCAACGCGTCGGCGTCGAGCCCCGGTCGTCCCCGCGTCAACGACGACGAGCCGATCTTGACCACGACGGTCGAACGTTCTGAGATCGGCCTCCTCATTCTTCTTCGCCCTCGTCTCCTTCGTCCCATTCGTCGTCGAAGCGCCGGGCGTATTCGAATTCGAGGTCCCCGATGCGCACCGAGTCTCCATCCTCGGCGCCTGCCGCCGCCAATGCGTCGTCAATTCCGAGCCGGGTAAGTCGATCTGAGGCGAGATCGGCGGCCTGCGGGTTGGTGAGATCGGAGAAGCGCACCGCACGTTCGGCGCCGACGCCCTCCACCACCCACGTCGCGCCGTCGCGGCGCAGCCGGAAGGGCGGTACGACGGGCCGATGCAGGACATAACCTTGACGATCCGGCGCTTCGCGCCGGGCCTGTTCGACGGCGCCGGCGATCCGGTAGAGCGCCTCGCTCAGTCCGTCCCCTGTCAGCGGCGAGACGCGTGTGGCACCCTCGATCTCTTCGGCGGCCTCCGCCGCTCCTTCGAGATCGGATTTCCCCACCAGGATCACGTGCGGGCGAGCGACCAGGTCGGGGTTGAAGGCTTCCAATTCGGAGAGGAGGATCCGGAGCTGTTCGGCCGGCGGGTGTTCGGCGAACGCCGCCGGATCGAGAAGTATGACGAGAGCCCGAGCCCGTTCGACGTGGCGAAGGAACTCATGGCCGAGTCCCCTGCCTTCCGCCGCACCTTCGATCAGCCCGGGAATGTCAGCGATCACGAACTCGTGGTCGTCGACGGTCACCACTCCGAGATGCGGTTCGAGCGTCGTGAACGGGTAGTCGGCCACTTTCGGTTTGGCCGCAGACACCCGCGAGATGAAGGTGCTCTTCCCGGCGTTCGGGAATCCGACGAGCGCGGCGTCGGCCATCAGCTTCAACTCGAGTTCGAAGGTGCGTTCCGGACCGTATTCGCCCTGTTCGGCCACCGATGGCGCACGCAGTTTCGGTGAGACGAAGGCAGCGTTTCCCCGTCCCCCGCGACCCCCGTCGAGAATCGTGGCCCGCTGACCATGGCGGACGAGGTCGGCGACCACACGTCCGGTGTCGTCCCGCACGATCGTTCCGGCCGGCACCGGGAGGACGAGGTCTTCGCCTCTCTTGCCATGTTTCAGATCACCGCTGCCGTGCAGTCCTTTGGGGGCGGCATGATGGGGGTTACGCCGATAGCGGAGAAGGGAGGCCATGCCCTCGTCGACTTCGACGATGACACTGCCCCCGTCGCCTCCCGATCCGCCCACCGGTTTCCCCTGTGGGCGGCCTTTGGAGCGCACAAACGAAACCACGCCCGCTCCGCCATCGCCGGCGCGGACGTGGATGCGAACCCGGTCGACGAACATGCGACCGGACCGAAATCAGTCGGTGAGGACGTCCACCTGACGGCGATTACGCCGAGTGCCGTACTTGACGGTCCCAGGCTTCATCGCAAAGAGCGTGTCGTCGCTGCCGCGACCCACGTTCTCGCCGGGGTGGATACGGGTCCCGCGCTGACGCACGATGACGGCGCCGGCGTCGACGACCTGGCCGTCGAACACCTTGGAACCGAGACGTTGCGCGTTGGAGTCGCGGCCGTTCTTACTGGAGCCGCCAGCTTTCGTCTTGGACATCTCTCACTCCTCTTCGGCTGCGGCAGGGGCAGGGGCAGCCTTCTTGGTCGCAGCCTTGGTCGCAGTCTTCGTCCCAGCCTTCTTCGCCGCACCCTTCGGGAGGACGATGTCGGTCACCTCGAGGCTGGTGTAGCGCTGACGGTGACCCTGGCGACGGCGATAGCCGGTCTTGTTCTTGTACTTGAAGATGTCGATCTTCTCGCCTTTGACGACACCGAGCACCTTGGCGCTGACGGTGGCATCGGCGAGCAGCTTCCGGTCGCTGAAGGCGGTTCCGGCCTCGTCGACGACGAGCAGCGGCGTGAATGTCACATTTTCGTCGTCGGTCTTCAGCAGTTCGACATCGATCACGTCGCCGGGACGGACTTTTGTCTGCTTGCCGCCGGTGCGGATGATGGCGTACATGGACAAACCTCTGGAAAAGGGGGGAACGACCGCTGAGTATATCGGGGTGTGACAGGTCGGGGCAAAGCGAGGCCGAGGGGGGCCTAGTCGATGTCATCCTCGTAGCCGAGGGGGACGGCGAGGGCGGCGGCTTCTTCGTGGAGGATGATGCCGCGGCCTTCACAGGCCTCACACTTGTGCGAAAAGGTTTCGAGTAGTCCGGCGGAGACGTTCTTGCGGGTCATCTCGACGAGCCCGAGATGGGAGACTTCGAACACCTGGGTCCGGGTCCGATCCCTCGCCAGGGTCTCCCGCAACCTGCGGAGCACCAACTGCTGATTCTTCTCGGTCTCCATGTCGATGAAATCAATGACGATGATCCCGCCGATGTCCCGCAACCGCAGCTGGCGGCCGATCTCCTCGGCTGCTTCGAGGTTGTTCTGGAGCACGGTCTCTTCGAGACTGGAGGAGCCAACGAACTTGCCGGTGTTGACGTCGATGACGGTGAGCGCCTCGGTCCGGTCGATGACCAGGTGTCCTCCCGACTGCAGGTAGACCCTGCGGTCGAGTGCTTTGCGGAGCTGGTCCTCGACGTGGTAACGCTCGAACAGCGCCATCTCGTCGGTGTACATCGAGACCTTCGACACGAGGTCGGGCGCCGTGCTCCGCAGATACTCGTTGACCTGTTCGAGCGCGGCGGCATCGTCGATGAGCATCCGCTTGAAGTCACCAGTGAAGTGCTCTCGGATCACGCGAATCAGCATGTCGGGCTCGGCATACACGAGACGGGGCGCTCCCCCGCCGGCGTTGCCCTTCACGATCTGCTCCCAAGCCTTGTGGAGTCGACTGATGTCGGCGGCGATCTCCTCGTCGGAGGCATGCAGGGCAGCCGTACGAACGATGACCCCAAAGCCACTGGGCTTGACCTTCGAGATGACCTCACGGAGACGCTGACGCTCTTCTTCAGGCAGCCGGCGCGAGATGCCGTGGGCGTCTGAATCGGGGACGAGGACGAGGTAGCGGCCGGGCAGTGACGGTTGTCCGGTGAGCCGGGCACCTTTGGCGCCCATCGCATCCTTCACCACCTGGACGAGGATCTCGTCGCCTTCCTTGAGGACCTCTTCGATGCGCGGCTTCCTCTTGCCTCGGGCACTGTCGTCGGTCCGCACGTCCGAGGCGTATACGACCCCGTTCTTGGCGGCACCGAAGTCGACGAATGCCGCTTCCATCCCGGGAAGAACGTTGCGAACACGCCCGAGGTAGATGTTGCCGACGAGTGACTCGGATTCGGCGGTTGCAACGTAGTGCTCGACAAGTTGGGGGCCTTCGAGAACGACCACCTGCGTCTGATGGGACCGAACCCGGACGAGCATCTGCTTCCGCAGGGACTCGGGCGGGATGATGATCTCGTCTTCGCGCGGCGGTCGCCGACGCCGGGTGGTGTCGAGCCCAGACTTCGCGGACGAGTCCTGGCGTTGCCGCTGCCGGCCCTGCTGCTTCTTGTCCTGCGATGACCGTCGGTCGGCGGGGGTCGTCTCGGTGATGCGGCGGACTTCAACCTTCTGGCCGCCGATGCGTCGAGTCTTACGTACCTCGACCTTGTCTGCCGAACCCTTCCTGATCACCTGCGCGTCGCGCTTGCGAAAGAATGCCATCGATGAATGCTCCTATTGGTGGTGGCGGCCCGTCAGCGGGCCGGGACACCGGATGTGGGGAGCCGGAAGTGACTGACGCTCCACGGAGCAACCTCCTGGCGAGGTGCTTCGACGGTGGATATGTCAGGTACACGAACGACTCCGAGACCGGTGGAAATGCGCATGCCGTGATGTCGATTGCGAAGTCACCATGCGGATGCGCAGCCATCGCTGGATGGCGGACATACGGTAACAGGCGTCGGGCAGGGACCGCGAAACCTGGGTCACGCGGTCTCGTCGTCCAGGGCGAGGGAGGGCTGCTCAGGCTCGGTCGGGTCGTAGCAGAACCGACATCTCGCCTCGTAGGAATCCTGTGCCCCGAGAACCACCAGATCGTCTGACCGTACGGTCCGCTGGGTGTACAGGGCGGGACCGCCGCACCGGTGGCACACGGCCAAGGCCTTCGTCACGTACTCAGCCCGACCGCACAATGTCGGAATCGGTTCGAACGGGCGGCGCATGTAGTCGAGGTCGAGACCGGCGACGATCACCTGCTTGCCTGCGGCGGCAAGAGCCTCGCACACATCGACGAGACCGATGTCGAAGAATTGTCCTTCGTCGATCCCGACAACGATGGTCGAGTCTTCGACCGTTCTGAGCAGTTCTGCCGAGTCCGAAACCGGGATCGCCTCGGCTCGCATGGAGGAGTGACTGACCACATGGTGCTCGGCGTACCGAACGTCGACTGCGGGTTTGAAGGTTTGGACTGGGAGGCGGGCGATCCGGGTCCTGGTCACCCGGCGGATGAGCTCTTCGCTCTTGCCGGAAAACATCGGACCGCAGATGACTTCGAGCCAGCCCGACTGAGGTCGGCGGTACATGGACTCCGACGCTAGCGGAGCATCGCCTAGCGGGTGCGACTCCGATAGCGCTCGCCGGGCACCGGAGTTCGACGCAGGTACACCGAATTGCAGATTCCGAACGCGATGGACATCGCCAGATAGAACGACCCGCCCATCGACAGGAACGGCAACGGGAGTCCGGTCACCGGTGCGATGCCGATGGTCATGCCGATGTTGACGAACACGTGGAACACCACCATCGCCGCCGTCCCTGCCGCCAGCAGACTGCCAAAGCGATCCCGGGCGGAGAGGGCGATCACGATGAGCCTCCACACGATGAGAGCGAAGAGGAACAGCACGACGATCCCACCGACGAATCCCAGTTGCTCGCCGACGGCAGTGAAGATGAAGTCGGTCTCCTGGTCCGGGACATAGGAGAAGTTCGTCTGGGTGCCTTCGAAGAGGCCCTTCCCGAAGAGCTGACCCGATCCGATGGCCAGTTTCGACTGGCGGAGTTGGAACCCGATGCCCTGCGGATCGGCCCCGGCGGGGTCCATGAACACGGTGATCCGGTCCACCTGGTGTTGTTGCAGCACCCCTGTCCGCCACGCGAGGGCGACGGCGGCGAATGCCGTCGCCAAGATGGAGCTGAGTTGCTTCCACGTCGCCCCGGCGACGAACAGCATGATGAACCAGACGAACGGAAAGACGAGTGCCGTTCCCAGATCGGGCTCGATCGCGATCATCACGAACGGGACGGCCATCCACAGGCCTGTCTGGAAGATCTTCTTCCACCGCAGCGGTTGATCTTCGTGGGTCCCCACTGCGAGCACATATGCGACGGTCAGGATGACCACGACCTTGGCGAATTCGGCGGGCTGGAGGTTGAACCACTGCAGCGGGATCCAGCGCCGAGCACCGTTGATCGGGTCGAACAGGAACACCGCGGCGAGCCCGACGAGCGTGCCGCCGTACAAGAGCGGAATCATCGTCTCGTACTCGCGGTAGTCGACTTGGGAGATGAGATAGAACGCGATGAGCCCGGCGGTCACGAAGATGGCCTGGCGCTCGACTGTGAATGTGGGGAACTCGGCCGCCCGCTCCAGCGCGAAGCGGGTCGCCGAATAGATCATGATGAGTCCGAGGGCGCTGAGCAGGATCTGAAGGGTGATCAACGTGACGTCCGGACGGTTCCCGCGCCGGTCGTCGATGGCGATCGACGTGGGAGAGGTGAGCGTGGCCATCAGTCGTACCTCATTGGGCGGCCGCTCCCGCCGTGATGGGTGTCAGTTCCTCGCCCTGAAGATACTGCATGATCTGACGGGCGACCGGGGCCGCAACGGCTCCGCCCGACCCGCCTTCGTCGATGAGCACTGCCACCACATAGCGAGGGTCACTGATGCCCACCACACCGACGAACCAGGCGTGGTTGTCGGCCGTGGCGATGGACTGACCAGTCCCGGTCTTGCCGCCGACGTCGAAGAGCGAGTCACCGAAGTCGCTGAACGAGCTCGCCGCCGTTCCGCGGGTCACGACCCGGTTGAGATCGGCCAGCAGGGAGGAAACGTGTGCGGGGTCGAGACTGACCCGATTCGCCACGGTCGGCGAATTGCCGTAGACGAGTTGATCGTTCACGTCGCGGATCTGATCAACGACATACGGCTGCCACACGGTGCCGCCGTTGATCATCGCCGCATACGAGACCGCCACCTGCAGGGGTGTCGCCACGACCGAACCCTGACCGATGGCGGCATTCATGAGGTCACCACCGAACCACGGGTCGGATGTCTCCAACCGGGCAGCGTCCAGCAGGCGGGGAGCATCCGGATCGTCGAGTTGCTGCTGCTGCCATTGCAAGAAGAGCTCGCGGTCGGGGATGATGCCCGACGCGTCCCCGGTCAGGTCGATACCCGTTTGGCTTCCGTATCCGAGGTCCCGCGCCATGTCCTGGAGTGCGGTCTCACGCGGAGTGTCGTCCCACGCCTGATACATGCCGAGGGCAGCCGACCAGAAGTAGATGTTGCAGGACTGCTCGAGCGCCGCGCTCAGGTCCAGCCAACCCTTCGTATCCGGGTAGTACCAGTCGGTGAAGATCTGCGGTGAGCCATCGGAGAGGCCGGCCAATTCGAGACGCCCGTCGCAGTTCACGACCCCGCTGGCGGCGTCGACGCCTTCGACACTGGCGGGCAGCGGGACGTTCTCTTCGAGAATCGTCATGTACGTAATGGCCTTGAAGGTGGAGGCGGGCGGGTACAGACCGGACACGGCCAGGTTGCGGAGAGCCCCGGATTCGTTCAACGACGTGAACGTGGCATCGTCGAGCCCGCCCACGAAGAGCCCGGGGTCGAAGGTCGGATACGAGGCCATCGCCGATATGGCCCCGGTGCGGACGTCGAGCACGACGACGGCGCCCCGCTCGGTCACGTTCTGGGCCCCGTCACGCCCCTGGCGACGCTGGTCCGCCTTCCATTCGTTGGACAGGGCGATGCCTTCGGTGAGCGCCCGTTCGACCACCTCTTGCAGCTGCAGGTCCAAAGTGAGATAGACAGAGTTTCCGGGGGTTGGCGCCACCTCGGCCCGCTGTTGGGTGATCTGGGCGCGTTGCACCCGGTAGGCAAGCTCACCGGGAACCCCCTGCAACCACTCGTCGTAGATGCGTTCGATACCGAGCTTGCCCACCCGGGTGTTCGGATCGAGTTCGGGGCGCTCGTCGAGGTCGGCCGCGGTCGGAAGCCCGAGATGGCCGAGCACGTGAGCCATCGAGCCGCCGACCAGGTTGATCCGCTCCGGCACACGCTTGATTCGCACGCCGGGGAAGTCCCGCAACTGTTCGTTGATCTGATAGGCGTCGACCGAGTCGACGGTGGCGATCTCGAACACGCCGTTGACACCCGCCTCCTCGTAGAGATGGGCGATCTCGGATTCAGGAATCGCGAGAAGGCTCGAAAGCCGGCGGATCAGGTTCTCGGCCTGGTCCCGGTCGACGAGGTGGCGGTCGACTTCGACGACGGGCACGAACCGAGACGTGGCGAGAAGATTGCCGCGCTTGTCGTACACGTCACCTCGCGGGGCCGGCGTCGAGATGGTGATCCAGGCCTGAGTAGCGGTCACTCCGGCGGCCGCCGCACCCTCGGCGATCTGGACGAACCACAGGCGCATCCCGAGCATCCCGAAAAGCCCGATGAACACACCGAGCAGCACCGTGATGCGGGCGGTGGTTCTCACAGTCCGATCGCTCCTCGCCGTCCGTCCAACAGTCTTGTGGTGAATGGTGCCAGCATCACCGCGATAGCTGCATTGAAGAGCGGGACCAGAAGCAGCCGGCGTCCCGCCTGGCCAAACCCCATGCTGAATTGGCCGAAGAGGGTGCCAACCAGCAGCACCGTGGCGATCCCGACAAGGGTCATCATGCCCGCCCAGAAGGCAACCGCCAACGGCCCGAGATCGGCTCGGTCGCGAGTCCTCACTGCGACGAACGCCACGGTGGTGTACGCAATGGCTCGCAGACCGAGGGCACCCGAGGACGCCACCGCATCAAAGACAAATCCAATCGAGAAGGCGGCGAGCATGGCCGTCTCCGCCCGCGCTCTGAGGGAGAAGAAGATCACGGCGAGGATGACGATGTCAGGGGCGATGCCGCCGATGCGCACCCGGCCGAACAGGGTCGTCTGAACCAGGAGGGCCCCAAGCATTCCCGCCACGGTGAGCAAAGTACGCCGGACGTCGATCATCCCTCGTCCTCATCGTTGGTCGTGGCCGGAGTGGTTTCGGAGGTGGTATCCGTAGTCTCCGGGGCGTCGTCAGCGGCCGCAGCCGCAGGATCGGGCGGCCACGCAATCACAACGACGGCTTCGAGCCGATTGGTGTCGGTGAACGGGCGCACTGTCGCGGTGAGCGTCTGACCCTGCGGTCGCGACGCTTCGACGATCTCTCCCACCGGAAGTCCACGGGGGAATGCGAGCGAGAGTTGGGAGGTGACGACCTGATCCCCCACCTCGACCGCTCTGGCAGATTCGAGCACGCTGAGCACCATCTCCGAAGAGCCGATGACCGGCTGCAGCGTCCCGAACTGGTCACCCACCGTCACCGTGATGCCTTCGACGTCCCGGGTGAGAGGAACGACCTGGGCGCCACCGGTCCACGAGTCGAGGACCCGCCCCACGACATATCCGTTCTGGTCGAGCACCGGATGACCGGGCAGGATTCCGGACTCTTCCCCTCGGTCGATGGTGAGCAGTTCGTCGATGGAATCCGACCGACCGATGACGTTGGCGTTTGTCCGAACAAGCTCTTCGGCTGCGAGCTCCAAGCCGAGCATCTCCTCGAGCGCTTCGAGCCGTGCCCGGTCCTGTTCGATGGCAGCCAGGTCGGCCTGGGCTCGGGCAAGCTCGGCCCGCAGGGCTGCGTTCTCGTTGCGCAGACCGCCGATGTCGGACATGTTCTCGACGAGACGGACGATCGGGTCGACGATGGCGGTGCCGACGGTCTGCGCGGGAGATATGAGACGGCTGGCTCCGCTGCGAACAGTGTCGAGGGCGCCTTCACCACTCGAACGGACGTCGATCGTCATCAGCACGAAGGCGATCACCATCAAGGTGACGAAGAGGGGAACGGATCGGTCATCACGGAACTCGCGCATGGCGAGGCCCGCTCAGGGTCTTGACGAAGAGACGAGGACGGCGTGGAGCGTCTCGAACTCCTCGAGACATTTGCCGGAGCCGATGACGACGGACTGGAGCGGCTTGCTGGCGGTGACGATGGGCATGCCCGTCTCGTTCGCCAAACGCTGATCGAGACCGGCGAGCAACGCCCCGCCGCCAGTCAGCCAGATGCCACGTTCCATGATGTCCGCCGCCAACTCTGGCGGTGTCTTGTCGAGTGTGTATTTGACCGCGTCCACGACCGCCTGGGTGGGCTCCTCGATGGCCTCGCGGATCTCAGGCGCGGTGAGGAGGATCGTCTTCGGAAGACCCGTGATCAGGTCACGCCCGCGCACTTCGGCCGCCGGCTCTTCGTGCTGCGGCCACGCCGAGCCGACCGCCATCTTCAGTTGCTCGGCGGTGCGTTCGCCCAGCAACACGTTGTGTTCCTTCTTCACCCAATCGATCACGGCCTCGTCGAGCTCGTCGCCTCCCACCCGAATCGACCGTGAGACAACGATTCCACCCAGGGAAATGACGGCGACTTCGGTGGTCCCGCCACCGATGTCGACGACCATCGAGCCGCTCGGCTCGGCGATCGGCAGCCCACACCCGATCGCAGCCGCCATCGGCTCTTCGATCGTGTAGGCCCGACGGGCCCCGGCGTGATACGCAGCTTCTTCCACGGCACGACGCTCCACAGGCGTGATGCCGGAAGGCACACAGACGACGATCCGAGGGCGGGCCCAGCGCCGGCGGTGCACCTTCTGGATGAAGTAACGGAGCATCTTCTCGGTGATGTCGAAGTCGGCGATGACCCCGTCGCGCAAAGGGCGAATGGCAGTGATGTTCGCCGGGGTACGGCCGATCATCCGCTTCGCCTCCATGCCCACGGCAAGGGCTCTGCCGTTCTGCGAATTGATCGCGACGACGGAAGGCTCATTGAGCACGATGCCTTGACCGCGGACGAACACCAGGGTGTTTGCGGTGCCAAGGTCGATGGCCATGTCTTGGCCGGCGAATGCGAGAAGTGAGTCCGCCATAAAGCGGTATTTTCTCCCGGGCGACTGTCTGGGAGTCTAGGTCATCGCTCCCATTGGGGCGACTTGGCCAACGGCCTCAAAACCAGATCGACAGTTCCCGCTCCGCACTTTCGACCGAGTCCGAGCCGTGGATGATGTTCTCGGTGATCACGAGGGCGTAGTCGCCGCGGATCGAACCTGGTGCGGCTTCGACAGGATTCGTCGGCCCCATCATCGTCCGCGCAGCCGCGACGGCCGACTCCCCCGACCATTCCATCGCCACGACAGGACCGGACGTGATGAACGACAGCAGTTCAGGAAAGAACGGCTTTTCGACGTGCTCGGCGTAATGCCGTCGGGCGATCTCTTCGGTGACTTCCAACATCCGCATCCGATGCAGCGTCATACCTTTCGCCTCGAACCGCGAGATGACCTCCCCCACCAGTCCGCGCGTCACCCCATCGGGCTTGATCATGATGAACGTTGTTTCAATAGCCATGAGGGGTGACGGTAGTAGCGCGATCGCGACCCAAGACTCGCTCGCAGAGCCTCGCTCGGCCCCCCTCGCCCGGCCCAAAGCGGCCGTGCGGTCCCCCCAGGAAGGGGACCGATCACACAGCAGATCGCCTTCCCCGTTGGGGAAGGTGGCGTCACAACTGGTTGTGACGCCGGAAGGGGCGAAAAGGTCCGACGACCGGACTCAGCGTTCGCGGCGGTGGACTTCTCCGCGGCCGGCGAGGTGGGCGCGGATGGTGCCTCCGAGGTAGATGGAGCCGGCGACGAGCACCGAACCTTCGTCTCCTGCCAGGGCACGGGCGACTTCGATCGCCTCGACTGGGTCGTCGACGGCGCCGACTTCGACGTCGACGTGCGGGGCGAGGAGGGCGGCGAGTTCGGTGGCCGGGATCGCCCGAGGAGCGTCGACGGCGGTGGTGACGATCCGTATGACCCGGTCTTTGACAGATCCGATCATGGAGACGACGTCCTTGTCTTCCATCGCGCCGAGAACCAACACCCACTTGGTGTTGGCGAATTCTTCGGCCAGGGCGTGGGAGAGTATTTCGAAGCCGGGAGCGTTGTGGGCGGCGTCAATCATCACCAGGGGCTTGGCCGCCACCGGTTCCATTCGTCCTGGCGCACTGAAGGCAGCCGCCCCGTCGATGACTGCCTCGTGGTCGAGTTCGCGTCCGGTGAGCGCCTCGGTCGCCGCCAGGGCGACAGCCAGGTTGACGGTCTGGAACCGTCCGTGGACCGGCAGGTAGATGTCCTCGTACAGACCGTGCAGTCCCTGGATGTCCAGATTCCATCCGCCGAGGGCGGGGCTTGCCCCTTCGATCGAGAAGTCCGACCCATACACGTGGGCGTTGATCCCGAGTCGGGCGGCGGTGCGACGGGCGAGACGCTCGACGTTCTGGGGGAGCGGCCCGGTGACGAGGACGGCGCCTTCTTCGACGATGGCCAACTTCTCTTCGGCAATCAGTTCGACGGTGTCGCCCAAGTATTCGGTGTGTTCGAGTCCGACGCTGGTGAGCACGGCCACCTGGCCGTGGACGGCGTTGGTGGCGTCGAGCCGGCCACCGAGTCCCACCTCGATGACGGCGGCGTCGACCGCCTGGTCGGCGAACCAGGCAACGGCGAGGGCGGCGGTGAGTTCGAAGTAGGTGAGGGTCTCCCGCTGTTCGAAGATGTCGGCGAAAGCCTTCACGTCTTGGACGGCCTGGATGAAGGCGGCTTCGTCGGGGTTGACGCCGTTGATGGCGAAGCGTTCTTCGACCCGTTCGAGATGCGGCGAGATGAAAGTGCCGGTGCTGAGACCGTGGGCAACGCAGAGCAGCGTCGCCATCCGGGTGACAGAGGTCTTGCCGTTGGTTCCGGCGACGTGGATGATCGGATACGCCTGTTCGGGGTTGCCCATGAGGTCGAGCAGTGCGGTGATCCGGTCGAGTCCGGGGACCACGCCCCGTCCGATGTGGGCGTCGAGGTAAGCGACGGCGTCCGCGTAGTTCACAGGGCGGCGCGCTGGGACCGCAGCTTGTCCAGCAAGCCCTCGAATTCGGCCTTCTTGGCTCGTTCCTTGGCGACGATGTCGTCGGGCGCCTTGTCCATGAACCCGGCGTTGTCGAGCTTCTTGTCGACTTTGGCGAGGTCGGTTTCGGCGGTGGCGATGGCCTTTTCGATCCGGGCACGTTCGGCGTCGAGGTCGACGACACCTTCCAGGGCGATGAAGCCTTGCATGCTTTTGGTCACGATCCGGGTGTGCCCGGTTGCGGGGGCGCTCTCGACGGTGGAGAGTTCGGCGGCTGCGAGCTTGGCGACGATGTCCGATGCCCATCCGGCCAGGGACGGCATGATCTTCACGTCGAGCTTCTGGCGGGGCGAGATCCCCTGGTCGGCTCGGAAGCGGCGGATGCCGGCAATCAGATCCTGGATGTCTCCCATTTCGTCCGGCCCACGCACGCCGGGCACCTTCGGCCAGTCGGCCCCGGCGAGGAGGCCTTCGCCGACGACGTGCTGCCACAGTTCTTCGGTGAGGTACGGCATGGCCGGGTGAAACAGCTTGAGCAGATCCCGCATGACGACCCCGAGGGTCTGTGTGGTGACCTCGGCGGTGGCCGGATCGTCAAGGGTGATCTTGGCCATCTCGAGGTACCAGTCGAAGACTTCGGACCAGGCGAAGGAGTAGAGCTTGCCGAAGGCGTCGGAGAACCGGTACTCGTCACACAGGACGTCGAACTCGGAAGACACTTCTCCGAGACGCTGCAGCACCCATGCGTCGGCCGGCCCGGGGTTGTCGGGGTATCCGCCGTCTGCAGGAACCGATCCCGGTTCAACATGGCGCAGGACGAAGCGAGTGGCGTTCCACAGCTTGTTGCCGAACCGGCGAGCACCCGCCACCCATTCCATGTCGAGCGGGACGTCCTGGCCGGGGTTGGCAGCCTGGATGAGGGCGAGACGGAGGGGGTCTGCTCCGTATTCTTCGGCGACGTCGATCGGGTCGATGGTGTTGCCCTTCGACTTCGACATCTTCTCGCCGTTGGCGTCGCGGACCAGACCGTGGATGATCGTCTGGCGGAACGGAACCTCGCCCATGAAATGGATTCCCATCTTCATCATCCGGGCCACCCAGAAGAAGATGATGTCGAATCCGGTGATGAGGATGGCGTTCGGATAGAACCTGGCCAGATCGTCGGTCTCTTCCGGCCAGCCGAGTGTCGAGAACGGGAAGATGGCCGAGGAGAACCACGTGTCCAACACGTCGGGATCCTGGACGATGTCGGACCGGCCGCAGGTGCCGCAGCTGTCAGGATCGGACTTACCAACCGTGATGTGGCCGTCCGGGCAGTACCAGGCGGGGATGCGGTGCCCCCACCAGATCTG